>NZ_JBHTNQ010000002.1:0-60552 GCF_042680145.1 Fictibacillus halophilus
CTCAGGTCGGCTACGCATCGTCGCCTTGGTGAGCCGTTACCTCACCAACTAGCTAATGCGCCGCGGGCTCATCTGTAAGTGTCAGCCGAAACCGACTTTCAAAAAAGAAACATGCGTTTCTTCTTATTATCCGGTATTAGCCCCGGTTTCCCGGAGTTATCCCCGTCTTACAGGCAGATTACCCACGTGTTACTCACCCGTCCGCCGCTAAATCAGAGGAGCAAGCTCCTCTTCATTCGCTCGACTTGCATGTATTAGGCACGCCGCCAGCGTTCATCCTGAGCCAGGATCAAACTCTCCATAAAAGNTATAAGATACCACCGTTTAACAGCTGATGTCAACCGCTTTTTTTAGTGAATCTTAATTTGTTTGTAACGCCGCTGTAAAAGCGACAAGAAATAATATACCACCATGTATATGTAATGGTCAACAGTTTTTCAGAAAAAAATTAATTTCTTTGTTTTGCTCTTAAATACCTTCTGCAATCGGCTGGTTTTGCAAACCGGCAGAATAAACGATAAATGATTTGATACCTTTCTTCAAGGACTGATTTTACGATCCCATCAATTTTTTGATCTTCTAGATCATACATCAGTTCTTCCATTTCTTTTTTGAGTACATATTCGAATTCATTAATTTCCTGATGATTCAACAGCATTCCTATCAAAACAAAACACCCCGCTTAGCATTTTCTTTTATCATTATTGCCACGAAAAAGCTCTGTTATTATTTTTTGGTTTTTCTTAAATATCCGTCATATCTTGTCCAGAGAGTCATAAATATTCTGTAAGGAAGTATGGACAAGGGGGTAAAGTGTAAATGAAATTTTTCTTTGTCATAAACGGTAGGAAAGTAAAACAATACATGGTTGTTGTGTTTGCAGCATTTTTTGCTGCCTCCCTCGCTTTCGTGGGACAGCAGCAGCTATCCGTCTTCTCTTCAAAAGACGGTCCTCGGGCTATATACAAAGGGGAAGATCAGGGTAATAAAGTTTCCTTGACCTTTGACATCAGCTGGGGAGACAAACGGGTTACACCGATCCTGGATATTTTAAAAGAAAAAGGTGTAAAGAATTGTACCTTCTTCTTATCAGCTGCATGGGCTGAAAGACATCCTGATATTGTTGAACGAATCGTGAAAGATGGTCATGAGGTTGCGAGTCTCGGTTATCAATATAAAAGCTATACCGAGTGGGAAGATAAACAGATCAAGAGGGATATTCTTTTAGCTCAAGAAAAAATCAAAAAGGTTTCAGGCAAAATGACTTCTCTTCTTCGTCCGCCGAATGGGAATTTCGATGAGCGTGTTCTTAATATTTCTGAAGACTTGAATCATACCGTTGTTCATTGGAGCATTGATACGAAGGACTGGAAAAACCCAGGTGTAGACAAGATTGTTACTTCAGCAACTGACGGCACGAAAGCAGGAGATATCATTCTGCTTCATGCATCTGATTCAGTTAAGCAAACACATAAAGCACTTCCGCAAATTATTGATAAATTAAAAGGCGACGGTTTTAAACTGGTAAGCGTCAGTGAGATGATTGCCAATACAGAAGCAAGCAGCAAAGAAGTTAACTGATAAAAAGCAAAAAGCCCGTGCATTTAAGATGCAATGGGCTTTTTTTGATTGTTCTTCTGCAGCAATCTGTGCAGCATTAAAATTTGATACGTATTACATAGCATTAACGGAACGAAACCCATCCAAAGGGATAGAGAATTGTTTTCTTTAAGCACCGGCACCCATTCCAGAATGGTTACAACCGTAATAAAGAAAAGCGTCGGGATAAATGCTACGTTTGATGTTTGTTTAACTTTTAAATATGCAATGATCAAACCATATCCTAAAATCGCCAGTGGAATAACGATATAGTTCACAATACTCTCGCCTTCTTTATGGAAGGAAGCATATCTTAAATAAAATAAATCGAACAGTACTACAGCGATAAGAACAAGCTGTACACCATTCCATAGGCGGTGACTCTTAAAGATACCTAAGCCAAAACGGTGAACAGTCAAATAAGCAAAGAAGCCCATCTGGCTAAAAACACTGAAAAGGGCTCCAAAGCCGATCAGTCCAAAAATGTATAATAACAGCTCCAACATGGTGCTGTTCTCAGGAAATTTCAATATGAGTCCTACCGTGATGGCACTCACAATTCCGATTAAAAGTGTGGTTATGAATAAAAAGAGCCAACTTTTGATTTTCACGCTTGTTTTCCCCCTCTAACTTGCTCCGTTACGATTGTACCAATGTCCTTTTTAAATTGCCAGTTTTCCTTTAAATAACCAGTATAAATAAGTCTTAAAAATCAATCCTAATGATATATAGCCCACTTGAAAGGAGGAGGAAACCAGTTGAAAAAAATATACATTTTCCTCTTTTGTATCATTCTGGCCTCTCTTACGGGCTGTGCTCAAAATGAAGCCCAGGGAAGTTCCCAGATGGATTATGAAACGACAAAGAAGATGTTTGTCGACTTATTAAAAACAGATGAAGGAAAAAAAGCAATAAAAGAAGTATTATCCGATAAAGAAATTCAGCAGGAAATCCTGATTGATCAAGAAGTCGTAAAACAGACGATTGAACAGCAGCTTCTTTCTGAAAAAGGACAGAAGTTCTGGCAGACACTTTTTAAAGACCCTAAGTTCTCTGTAGCTTTTGCAAAAAGTATGCGAAAAGAACACGAAAAGCTGATGAAGGATCTTATAAAAGATCCGCAGTATCAGGCAGAAGTAATGAAAATCATGCAAAATCCGCAAATGGCACAAAAGCTTCTAGGGCTTGTAGATACTCAGCCTGTACGAAAAGAAATGAAAAAAGTAATGCTTGAAACATTTGAAAGTCCTATCGTTCAAGCTCAGATTCAAGAAATGCTGAAAAAAGTGGCACATGATGAAATCGATCAGTCCATTTCGAAAAAGGAAAAAGAAGCATCTGGCGGCGGTCAGCAAGAGCAGGAACAATCGAACGCACAATAAAGGGGCTGTCCCAAAAGTAAGGTAAACTTACTTTTGGCAGCCCCGAATTTTTTATTTTGTTTTTTCAATTATGGTCTTAGCCATATTGATATAATGCTCACCGATTGGATGAGTCTGCTCATACACACTTGGAGCAAAATCATCTTCTTTAATTTCAGGCTGTCCTAATGGAATCTGCCCAAGCAAAGGAACGTTTAATTCTTCGGCTAATCGCTTTCCTCCATCTTTGCCGAAAACATACTCTTTTTCGCCAGTGGACTCGCTTTGGAAATAAGCCATGTTTTCTACAATCCCAATAACTTCATGGTTTGTCTTAATCGCCATCGTTCCAGCTCTTGCTGCAACAAACGCTGCAGTCGCATGAGGCGTTGTTACGATTACTTCTTTACATTTTGGAAGCATCTTATGAACGTCTAATGCAACATCCCCTGTTCCAGGAGGAAGGTCGAGAAGAACATAATCGAGGTCTCCCCATTCTACTTCGCTAAAGAAATTCATCAGCATTTTACCAAGCATCGGTCCGCGCCAAATAACAGGTGCGTTGTCTTCTACAAAGAATGCCATGGAAATGACTTTTACTCCAAAGCGCTCAACAGGAAAAATACGATCGCCTTTTACTTTAGGACGCTCAGTGATTCCCATCATATCCGGAACACTGAATCCATAAATGTCTGCGTCGATCAATCCGACTTTTTTTCCTAATCTCGCAAGTGCTACTGCTAAGTTGACGGAAACCGTTGACTTACCTACTCCGCCTTTACCGCTTGCGATCGCAATAAACTCAGTCTTGCTGTTTTCGGACAGAAGTGTTGGAGCACCGGTCTGCTGCTGCGGCTGGCTATCTGTCTGAACATCATCTCTTTTTTCAAAGCGCAAACCGACTGACTCGACGCCAGCGTTCTTAAGAACTTGTACGATCTGCTGCTGCAGCTGCATTTGTTCTGGTGTTCCTGTATGCGCAAGACCGATCTTTAAACCAACATAGCCTTCTTTTATTTTAAGCTCACGAATACTTCCGGAGTCCACCATGCTTTTATGTAAATAAGGGTCTTGAATAGAACTTAACAGCTCGATTACTTTTTCTTCTGTAAGCACATAGACACATCCTTTACCTCTAAAATTCCTTTTCAGTATATCACAACCTTACAGGACTAGCATGAAAGCGGTTTTCTTTACTCTCTTTTACTGTTTTTTTTAGGTTGTTTTAAAAATACTCCTCGTTGACAAGTTGATTAGAGCGGAAGGTGTGAGACTCCTGCGGGAGCAGCGTGCCAGGTGAGACCCCGCAGGCGCCTTACGCCGAGGAGGCTCACCGCACGCCCCGCGGAAAAGTGAGCACCTGGACCGGAAATCAACCACTTCTCATAGCAACAAATTTTTACAAAAAAAGCTTTAGAAAAAGAAAAAACTCCTTAGTCATAAGGAGTTTTAGGAGGAGTTTCATTTGTATAGTACCTGAGCATACCTTGATAAATAGAAGCAGCCACTTTTTGCTGGTACGATTTCGTCTTTAGCAATTCGCGTTCTGTCGGATTAGATAAGAAACCAACTTCAACTAATGCGCCTGGAACTTCAGCTGACCGGAGCAGGTAAAGCCCCTCAATTGATTTAGCGAACCGGTTCGTATTTTCAAGATTCCGCTTTATCTCATCTTGAATAAATAGCGATACCGCTTCACCCTCTTCTCTTCCAGGATGGTAAAACACTTGAGCGCCTCTCCATCTGGAGGAAGGCAAAGAATTTAAATGAATACTGATAAATAAGTCCGCATGATTTTCGTTAATGATTCTTTTACGTTCTTTTAAATCTTCCCATTTTCGATGCCTGAGCTTTCTTGTTCCTTTTTCAGCCAAGTCTTTGTCTGTCTCACGGGTCATGATAACAAGCGCTCCCGCTTCTTGCAAATAATCTCGCAGCATAACTGAGATGTTTAAGGCGATTTCTTTTTCCAGCACTTCACCATCACCAACAGCACCGCCATCTGCACCGCCATGGCCGGGATCGATAACGATAATTTTCCCGGATAGCGGCAAGTTCCATGCACGCCACGAATCATTATCTAAAATACGATAGGTGAAAATAAAGATAAGGACTGCGCACCCTAATGCAAATGCGGCTCCCTTCACCCACTTCTTCATGTTTTGTCCCCCTATACAAGCCTATATCACTATGTATATGGGACAAGAAAGAATTTATAACTTATTGAAGCTTATTGCAGTTTCATCCTGTAGCGTTTTTCACCGTTTCTGTAACCTTCCATCCACCAAATATGGATAAAGGCTTCACAGCAGAGGTGCAGTGATTCCATCATCATCTCTGTACCCCAGCACCAGAACTGCCAATATTCAAAAAGTCCGTCTGCGATCGCTTTTTGTTTTTCATATGAACGATCTTTAATTTTTTCCAGTGTTTCACCGTGGTATGCGAAACGGCTGTAACCTGCGCCTAGCAGATATGCGTCAATAGCCAAATCAATGCATGCGTCCTCAATATCATTTTGATAAAGAAGCGAGTATTGGAAAAACGGCTGGAACAACCGCTGAAATTCCTTTTTTATATTAGCAAGCGATAAATCGCGAAGAACTTTCCGCTCGAAATTTTCTTTTTTATAGCGCTGTTTTTCTCTGAAGTTGTTTAAAACGATAGCCATTCTTTCTCCCCTTCCTGCGTTTTTACTTTACGCATTGTTTTTCCTTACCTTTATTTTTCTCAAAGGAAGGATTATCGACACTGCATAAAAGATGGTAAGGGAAAAGCTGGCATTGCGTTAAGAAGAATATCTGGTGGACAAGAAGATCCTTTCTTAATGAATCCAAAAGTTTTAGCCTTGAATCCAGAAGTTCAGCTCTTGAATCCACGAGTTTTTGCACCCAATCCACAAAAAATGATGATTTATCCACGAGTTTACAATCCTCGACAAATGTACACCGCATAAAGCCTAATAAAACAAAAAACCCCGCTCTCCAAAGAGAACAGGGTTTTGATAAACGTATAAAGATTAACGTTTTGAGAACTGAGGTGCACGACGAGCGCCTTTAAGTCCGTACTTCTTACGCTCTTTCATACGAGCGTCACGAGTAAGGAATCCAGCTGCTTTAAGAGATCCGCGGTACTCAGGATCTGCTTCTAGAAGCGCACGAGAGATACCGTGACGGATAGCTCCTGCTTGTCCAGTGTATCCACCGCCATGAACAGTTACTAATACGTCATACTTATCAGTTGTTTCAGTTGTGTTAAGTGGTTGCTTAACGATAAGCTTTAATGTTTCTAATCCGAAAAATTCGTCAATGTCACGTCCGTTGATAACGATACGGCCTTCACCAGGAACTAATCGTACACGCGCTACGGAGTGCTTACGACGTCCAGTGCCATAATATTGTACTTGTGCCACGTAAATACCCTCCTTTTTATCCGCGTAACTCGTAGTTTTCAGGTTTTTGTGCTTGATTATTGTGCTCAGCTCCAGCATATACGTGAAGCTTTTTGAACATTTGGCGACCAAGGCTGTTCTTTGGAAGCATACCTTTGATTGCTAGCTCAAGCATTTGGACCGGACGAGTTGTACGCATTTCTAATGCAGTTCTCGTACGAAGTCCACCTGGGTGACCCGTGTGGCGGTAATAAATTTTGTCTGTTAATTTCTTACCTGTTAATTCGATCTTTTCCGCGTTGATGATGATCACGTGATCACCAGTGTCAACGTGTGGTGTATAAATAGGCTTATGCTTACCGCGAAGGATAGAAGCAACTTCACTGGATAGACGTCCAAGAGTCTTGCCTTCAGCGTCGATCACAAACCATTTACGTTCTACTTCAGAAGCTTTCGCCATGAAAGTCGTACGCATGTGTTTTCCCTCCTGTATCTTCAATCAAATTCAATTATATTCAATGTGAACATTTCCCAAAATATCTCCGGGGCATGTGGACGATATCTTTAGAAATACCAAATAATATCTTATAATATATAAACAACGATGTCAAGCGTATCCTAAATATTATTCATGATTCTCTTCGTAATTTACCCGGTGTAAATAAAGTCCATGAGAAGGTGCTGTTTTTCCAGCCAATGCACGATCTTGTCCTGCAATGATTGCCATAATCTCATCAGACTTTCTTTTGCCTTGTCCAACCTCTAAAAGTGTTCCAGTAATAATCCTCACCATGTTATACAAAAAGCCGCTGCCTTTGATTTTAAAAGTCAGGGTCTCACCTTCTTCAATCAATTCCAATGCAAAGATCGTTCTTACCTTATCCGCTACTTCTGAACGTGCAGATGAAAAAGAAGTAAAATCATGAGTGCCTAAAAAATAGCTGCACGCTTTTTGGATATCTCTAATGTTCAATGGGTACGGATAATGAAACATATGGTTCCTTCTAAAAACATCAGGCTGTTTACTTAAGAGCAGTTTGTAATGATACTCTTTGCTTTGTGCCGAAAACCGGGAATGAAACGCTTCACTTACTTCCACTACATCTTTTATAAAAATGTCATTAGGCAGCATCGCGTTTAAAGCTTTACCCCAGGCATCACTTGGTATATTCATTTCTGTATCAAAATGAAACACTTGGCCGACCGCATGCACACCGGCATCAGTGCGGCCAGAGGCTGAAATCTGTACAGCCTCTCCTTTATGCATCTTTTGAAGAACAGACTGAATCGTGCCTTGAACCGTTCTTCCGCTAGGCTGTATTTGGTATCCGGCAAAATCTGTTCCGTCATAAGCTACGGTTACTTTCATACGAGCCATTGTTCTTTCTCCTTTTAACTGCGTAATAGAGCTAGGGATAATGTGAGCAAGATCAGCAGAACTAAAGCCAATGTATCCCGTTTATGCCACTCCAGCGCTCTTAATCTTGTTCTGCCTTCACCGCCGCGGTAGCCTCTTGCTTCCATAGCAAGCGCAAGCTCTTCTGCACGTTTAAACGAAGATACAAACAAAGGAACAAGAAGCGGAACAAAGGCTTTTGCCCGTTCTTTAATCGGACCGCTTGTGAAGTCTGCGCCTCGTGCCATCTGTGCTTTCATGATCTTCTCTGTCTCTTGTAAAAGTGTCGGTATAAAACGCAGTGATATCGACATCATCAAAGCAAACTCATGGACAGGCAGCTTCCATTTTTTCAACGGACCAAGCAGATGTTCAAGTCCGTCTGTAATATCAATCGGTGTTGTAGTCAGGGTAAGCAAGGAGGTCATTAACACAAGCAATAAAAGTCTCATCGCGATAAAAATACCTTGGATCACTCCGCCTTCATATATTTCAAACCAGCCCGCTTTATAAAGCACGTCTCCTTCTTTTGTTAAAAAGATGTGCAGGAGCATCGTAAATACAACGAGAATAAGGATGGGCTTTAGTCCTTTATATAAAAAACGCAGCGGAACTTTGGAAGCTGAGATGGTGATAGCCGTAAAAGCAATCAGCAGCCCGTATGTGATCCAGTTGTTAGCTAGAAAGACAATGAACAAATAAAAGAATGCAGCGATCAGCTTTGAGCGTGAATCCATCCTGTGGAGAGGAGACAATGCCGGGTAATACTGACCGATAATTACGTTTTGCAGCATGCTAGCTCCCCCTCTTCTTGAGAGCTTGTCCAAGACTTTTAGCCAGTTCTTCTATCGTAAAATCCGACAGTGACAGATTCTGTCCTGACTTCTCGTTCCATTTCAAAAGAAATTGAACCGTTTCAGGTACATCCAATCCTGCCTCTTGAAGTGCTTTTCTCTCATTAAAAATTTCGCTTGGCTTCCCGTGCAGATAAAGTTCACCCTTATGCATCACAGCAATCTCATCCGCATATTTGGAAGCATCCTCCATGCTGTGAGTTACAAGCACAGTTGTTAACTTGTTTTTTTGATGAAGATCGTAAAATAGATCCATGATTTCTACACGGCCCGATGGATCCAGTCCTGCAGTCGGTTCATCAAGAATAAGGACTTCTGGATTCATAGCAAGCACACCGGCGATTGCTACTCTTCTCATCTGACCGCCGCTTAGGTCGAACGGAGATTTACTTAAAACCGTTTGCGGCAGTCCTACCATTTCGATCACTCTTGATGCTGTATTTTTCGCTTCTTCCTCCGGCATCCCAAAGTTGCGGGGACCAAACATGATGTCCTTTTCAACTGTTTCTTCAAACAGCTGATGTTCCGGATATTGAAATACGATTCCTGCCTTTTTGCGAAGCGGCTTTAAATCTTGCTTTTTTCCTCCAGCCTCTAAAAGGATGTCACCCATTTTTATAGAACCAGTCGAAGGTTTCAACAGGCCATTCAAATGCTGAATAAGTGTCGATTTTCCAGACCCCGTATGTCCGATGAGAGCGAAGAACGTTTCATCAGAGATGTCTAGATTCACATCATGAAGAGCCCTTCTTTCAAATGGTGTTCCTTGCATATAACGATGTTCGAGTTGCTTTATGCTAATTTCCATAATGCATTCACCAGCTCTTCCTGCGTTAAATAGCCTCTATCAAGCTCGACTCCCTGCCGGCGAAGAGCTTCGCTTAATTTTAGTGAAAACGGTAAATCCAGACCAGCAGATTTCAGTAATTCACGCTGCTGAAAGATAGAATCAGGTTTCCCTTCTGCTGCTTTTTCCCCCATTTTCATGACGACGACTCTGTCTGCACTTAGCGCTTCCTCTAAATCATGAGTGATTGAAATAACAGTTATGCCTTCATTTTGATTGAGTTCACGAACTGTTTCCATCACTTCAATCCTGCCGATTGGATCGAGCATTGAAGTGGCTTCATCTAATACAATGACAGAAGGCTTTTGTGCTAGAATACCCGCAATCGCTACTCTCTGTTTTTGACCGCCAGATAATTGATGCGGTTCTTGATTTAAGAAAGCTTCCATGCCGACCCGCTGAACACTTTCATTGATCCGCTTAATCATCTCTTCACGGGGTACACCGAAGTTTTCAAGGCCAAATGCAATATCGTCTTGAACACTCGTCCCGACAAATTGATTATCAGGATTCTGAAAAACCATTCCTACCTGCCTCCGAATTTCCCATATATCATCCTGGCGTGCTGTTACGTACTTAGATACATTTACAGTACCCTCATTTGGCAGCAGCAGTCCATTCAGCAACTTGGCTAAAGTAGACTTGCCAGAGCCGTTATGGCCGACAATGGACAGCCATTCGCCTTTATATACGTCTAAGCTGACATTCTTTAATGTAGCTGTCTCTTCTCCCGGATAAAAAAAGGTCACATCTTTAACCGAAATGATGTTTTCCATGTGACATCCTCCTCTTAGCTGCTGCTATTCTAAGCTGCTCTCTGCTCTAGTTTTTTAATAAGCTCTTCTATTTAGTGCTAATGCAAAGGCTAGAGTGTCCCAGAATTCCTTTACATTCAACAATGGGTTTAAAAAGACTTTTAAAAAAGATTGCTTTTTTGTTTTGTTTTTTTGCTTCCCTGACTAGTTGATTGGAGCGCAAGGTGCGAGACTCCAGCGGGACGAGTGGGACAGGTGAGACTCCTAAAGGCGCAAAGCGTCAGGAGGCTCACCGCACGCCCCGCGGAAAGCGAGCACCTGGAGCGCAAATCAACTCTTACTCATCACATCTATGAATCAGCCTTTAAAACAAATAAAAAAGGGCAAGATTGTCATCGAAGACTTGATCCCGCCCTTTAAGTAACGTTTATTATACTAATTCAATGATAACCATTGGTGCACCATCACCACGGCGAGGGCCGATTTTTGCGATGCGAGTGTAACCACCGTTACGCTCAGCATAGCGAGGTGCAAGATCACTGAAAAGTTTTTGAAGAGATCTTTGGCCAGACTCACTGTCTGCTACTTCGTTACGAAGGAACGATGCAGCTTGACGGCGAGCATGAAGGTCTCCACGCTTACCAAGCGTAATCATTTTTTCAGCAAATTTACGAACTTCTTTTGCACGTGCTTCTGTAGTTTCAATACGCTCGTTGATGATTAAATCAGTAGCTAAATCACGAAGCATTGCTTTACGAACCGCAGATACACGACCTAACTTTTGGTATCCCATGCTTGTATTCCCTCCTCTGCGCGTTTCTCTCTCGTCTTGAAAAAGCGCGTATTACGAATTAATCGTCAGCGCGTAATGAAAGACCTAGCTCATCAAGTTTCTCTTGAACTTCCTCAAGAGACTTCTTGCCAAGGTTGCGTACTTTCATCATGTCTTCTTCAGACTTATTCGCAAGTTCTTGTACTGTATTAATGCCAGCACGCTTTAGGCAGTTGTAAGAACGAACAGAAAGATCAAGTTCTTCAATAGTCATTTCAAGAACTTTTTCCTTTTGGTCTTCTTCTTTTTCTACCATAATCTCAGCGTTCTGAGCCTGATCTGTTAAGCCAACAAAAATGTTTAAATGTTCGCTAATGATCTTCGCACCAAGAGAAACTGCTTCCTCTGGACGAATGCTCCCATCTGTCCATACATCAAGCGTTAGCTTATCATAGTTTGTTACTTGTCCTACACGAGTGTTTTCCACTTGATAATTCACACGAGAAACTGGTGTGTAAATTGAATCAACAGGAATAACACCGATCGGCAGATCTTCGCGTTTATTGCCTTCTGCCTGTACATAACCACGACCACGTCTTGCGTGAAGCTTCATTTGGAAATGAGCTCCCTTTGCAAGTGTTGCGATATGAAGATCCGGATTAAGGATTTCTACATCGCTGTCATGAGTAATGTCACCAGCTGTTACGACGCCTTCACCTTGGATGTCGATTTCAAGTGTCTTTTCTTCATCAGAGTAAATCTTCATTGCAAGCTTCTTTAAGTTCAAGATGATTGTAGTAACATCTTCAACCACACCTTCAACTGTTGAGAACTCATGCAATACGCCATTAATCTGAATAGATGTAACTGCTGCACCAGGTAGTGAGGACAACAAGATACGACGCAAGGAGTTGCCTAGTGTAGTCCCGTATCCACGTTCAAGTGGTTCAACAACAAACTTTCCGTATGTGGCATCGTCGCTGATTTCAACCGTCTCAATTCTTGGCTTTTCGATTTCGATCATTCAACTGAACCCTCCTTCAAACGTCGAATCTCGGCTGGATTGTTCCAGCCGAAATTCCCCATAGGCATTCCGACTTATCTTTTGCCAAAACTTTTACTATAACCATTATAGACAAGTTAAGGAATTATATACCGTGTATATTGTTACACACGACGGCGTTTTGGCGGACGGCAACCGTTGTGAGGTACAGGAGTAACATCACGAATAGCTGTTACTTCTAAGCCTACCGCTTGAAGGGCACGGATTGCTGCTTCACGTCCAGCTCCAGGTCCTTTAACGGATACTTCCAACGTCTTCATACCATGTTCCATTGCAGTTTTACCAGCTGTTTCAGCTGCCATTTGTGCTGCGAACGGAGTAGACTTACGAGAACCTTTAAATCCTAGGTGACCAGCAGTCGCCCAAGAGATTGCGTTCCCGTGCGTGTCAGTAATCGTAATGATCGTGTTGTTGAATGTAGAACGGATATGTGCTACGCCGACTTCAACATTCTTTTTGACACGACGCTTACGTGTATTAGTCTTACGTGCTTTTGCCATTTAGAGTTTACCTCCTTTACTTACTTTTTCTTATTCGCTACAGTACGACGAGGTCCTTTACGAGTACGGGAGTTGTTCTTCGTGTTTTGACCACGTACTGGTAATCCACGACGATGACGAACACCACGATATGCTCCGATCTCGATTAGACGCTTGATGTTTAATGAAACTTCACGGCGAAGGTCACCCTCCACTTTGTGTCCATCGATGACTTCGCGGATTTTATTTAATTCATCTTCAGTAAGATCACGAACTCGTGTATCTTCAGAAACGCCAGCTTGAGCAAGAATTTGCTGTGCTTTTGTTTTACCGATACCGAAGATGTATGTTAATGAGATTACTACTCGCTTATCACGAGGAATATCTACACCTGCAACACGTGCCATAATTTTTGCACCTCCTGTATATTAACCTTGTTTTTGTTTATGTTTCGGATTTTCACAGATCACCATTACAGTGCCTCTGCGGCGAATCACTTTACACTTTTCACATATTGGCTTGACTGATGGTCTTACCTTCATTTTTTATAACCTCCTTATGTCACGGAGTACATTGATTATTTAAAACGATACGTTATACGACCACGTGATAAGTCATACGGAGACAATTCTACGGTTACTTTATCTCCTGGAAGAATTCGAATGTAGTGCATGCGAATTTTTCCAGAAACGTGCGCTAGAACTTTGTGTCCGTTTTCTAGTTCAACACGAAACATGGCGTTCGGTAAAGGTTCAATAACTGTACCTTCTACCTCGATAACATCATCTTTAGCCATCGACTTGATCTCCCTTCTTCAGAGCAATGACTTTCTCGTCGGAAAACTTCGCTACTGCATAACGCAATTTGCCATTGGTTACACGACCTGTTTCAAGAATGCTTTTAACAACTTCCGGAGAAATAAAATCCAGCAGCTCTAAATGGTTCAGGTTTTTTCGTTTGGCGCGATCGAACTTTCGCTTGTCGCCATCGGCTACGAGAACAAAACGTCCATCGAGAATGCCGACTATAACACCCAACCGATCTGCGTCTCTTCCTTTTAGTATCCGAACCAGCTGTCCTAAATTCGGTACCGAATCAGATTCGCTTACCATCTCATCACCTTCACCTAGATCTTTGTTAAGATTTCAAAGCCTTCCTCCGTAATGACAACTGTGTGTTCAAAGTGAGCACACCATTTGCCATCCGTTGTGACAACCGTCCAGTTATCGGATAATGTTCGAACATAGCGAGTTCCCGCATTAATCATCGGTTCAATTGCTAGAACCATGCCCTTTTTCAGTACCGGCCCTTTACCAGGCGGTCCGTAATGAGGAATTTGCGGGTCCTCATGCAAGTCCTGGCCTATCCCGTGTCCGACATATTCGCGGACAACAGAAAAACCTTCTTCCTCAGCATACTTTTGTATCTCATGAGAAATATCAGTTAACCGGGCACCGGCTTTTGCTTTTTCAAGTCCTCTATATAAAGACTCTTCGGTTACATCCAGTAGTTTTTGAGCTTCCTCAGAAATCTCTCCAACTCCATACGTCCAAGCGGAATCACCATGATATCCGTTGTACTTCGCCCCAATATCTATAGAGATAATGTCGCCATGGTTCAGTACGCGTTTACCTGGAATCCCATGTACAAGTTCTTCATTAACAGAAGCACAGATGCTTCCGCTAAAACCATTATAGTTTTTAAATGAAGGAATTGCACCTTGGCTGCGGATAAACTTATCAGCAATTTTGTCCAGTTCCTTAGTAGTTATGCCAGGCTTAATGTGTTTTTTTAACTCTTGATGAGTTAAGGCAACGATGCGACCTGCCTCCCGCATGATTTCAATCTCTCGCGGTGTTTTGCAGATAATCATTTCGCCAATCCCCCAATAAGTTGGTCAATGTCTTGAAAGACTTTGTCGATATCCTGATCACCATTAATGTTTTTCAGGTAACCTTTATCACCATAAAAATCAAGCAGTGGTTTAGCCTGCTTCATGTTTACATCTAAACGGTTTCGAACGGTCTCTTCATTATCATCTTGACGTTGGATAAGCGTACCGCCGTCTTTATCACATACTCCTTCAACCTTTGGCGGGTTGAATATTACATGATACGTGCTTCCGCATGTTTGGCAAATCCGACGACCCGTTAATCGCTGCATAAGCTTATCCGAATCAACTGAAATGTTTAGAACATAATCAATCTTACGGGAAAGCTCTTGTGTGATCTCTTCCAGGGCTTCCGCTTGGGCAACTGTCCGAGGGAATCCATCTAGTAAAAATCCTTTTTCGCAGTCCTTTTTAGAAAGTCGGTCTCGTACGATGCCGATTGTAACTTCGTCAGGAACGAGGTTACCCGCATCCATGTACGATTTTGCCTCAAGTCCAAGAGGAGTCTCCTCTTTAATTGCTGCTCGGAACATATCTCCAGTAGAGATATGTGGAATTCCGTACTTCTCAACAATTCTTTCTGCTTGAGTACCCTTACCTGCTCCGGGTAATCCCATTAAGACTAGATACATCTAATCCCTCCATAAATCACAATCGTCTTTTTTAAACAGAGCATGCCGGGAAGAATAATCTTCCCACGCCCTTATTTAATGAAGCCTTTGTAGTGCCGCTTGATCAGCTGGCTCTCAATTTGCTTCATGGTGTCTAGTGCCACACCTACAACAATCAGCAAGCTTGTTCCACCAATTTGAATGGCTGGCGGAAGGTTCAAACCTGGAATTGCTGTAAAGACAACTGGCAGGACTGCAATTGCAGCCAGGAATAGAGATCCAACAAACGTTAATCGATACAGAATTCTTGTTATATAAGTTTGAGTGTTAGCCCCTGGACGAATGCCAGGAATGTATCCACCCTGCTTTTTTAAGTTTTCCGCCATTTGCTCCGGATTTACCTGGATGAACGTATAGAAATACGAGAATCCGATAATTAGGAGCGCATATATAATCATTCCGACTGGCTTCGTGTAGTCAAACGTGTTGATAATCCAAGCCGTAACATCATTCTGTCCGAAGAAGCCTGCAACAGTTCTTGGTGTGATAATCAAGGAAATCGCAAAGATAACCGGGATAACACCTGCTGCGTTAACTTTTATCGGAAGATGAGTAGACTGGCCGCCAACAGGCTTTGTTCCAACGACCCGTTTTGCATACTGAATCGGGATTTTCCGAACACCTTGTTGAATAAAGATAACACCCATAATGATGAGTACAACTGCAATCGCCAGCAGTACAACCGTAACAATGTTCATGAACATCTGGTCGTTGCCGCCTTCGAATTGAGTTGTGAAAAGCTGGTTAACTGCTGTAGGAATAGCTGCGGCAATCCCCGCAAAAATTAGAACTGAAATTCCGTTTCCAATCCCCTTAAGGGTAATCTGCTCACCTAACCACATTAAGAATGCAGTACCTGCAGTTAAAACTAACGCGATAAATAGATACGTAGTCATGCTAGGGTTTTGAATAAGTCCTGGAAAAAGATTGTTAAAACCGATAGACATACCGATTGCCTGGATAAATCCAAGCACGATCGTTCCATAACGTGTAAACTGAGCTAATTTCTTTCGCCCAACTTCACCTTGCTTACTCCATTCCGTAAATTTCGGCACAACGTCCATCTGCAAAAGCTGCACGATGATCGATGCTGTAATATACGGCATGATACCCATAGCGAAAATGGAGAAGTTTTGTAACGCTCCACCGCCAAACGTATTTAAAAAACCAAAAATGTTAGCACTGTCGCCTGAACTGAATTTCAGTACATCGCGATTCACACCAGGAACTGGAATGAATGTTCCAAGACGGAACACCACCAGCATCGCAAGTGTAAACAATATTTTGTTTCTCAGATCACCCACACGCATAATGTTGGAGATTGTCTGGAACATTAGATCACCTCAGTAGTTCCGCCCGCTGCTTCAATTGCTTCTTTAGCAGAAACAGAGAATTTGTGCGCCTTAACTGTAAGCTTAACTTCCAACTTGCCATTACCTAATACTTTAATACCGTTTTTAAGATTGCTTACTACTCCTGTTTCAAGAAGAAGTTCAGGAGTTACCTCTGTGCCCTCTTCAAAACGTACAAGCTTCTCAAGATTTACAACTGCATACTCTTTACGAGTAGGGTTTGTGAATCCGCGCTTCGGTAAACGACGTGCCAGTGGATTTTGTCCACCCTCGAATCCTGGTCTTACTCCACCGCCTGAACGTGAGTTTTGACCTTTATGTCCTCGACCACTTGTTTTACCATTTCCTGATCCGATACCGCGACCAACACGGTTGCGAACTTTACGGGATCCTTCTGATGGCTTCAACTCATGAAGTTTCATCTGAGCACCTCCTCATGATTTATTTATCTTATTAAGCTTCTAATTCTTTCACTGTTAAAAGGTGAGATACCTTGTTAACCATACCGCGGATAGCCGCGTTATCTTCGTGCACAACTGTCTGGTGCATTTTGCGCAAACCTAGTGTCTTAACAACAACACGCTGGTTTTCCGGACGGCCGATAACACTGCGAGTGAGGGTGATTTCTAATTTCTTAGCCATCTAAAATTCCCTCCTTAACCTAAAAGCTCTTGTACTGATTTGCCACGAAGTTTCGCAACGTCTTCAGCACGCTTTAAATTTTTCAATCCTTCGATTGTTGCACGAACCATGTTGATTGGGTTGTTAGATCCAAGTGACTTAGAAAGGATGTCACCTACACCAGCAAGCTCCAATACCGCACGTACAGGTCCACCAGCAATTACCCCAGTACCTTCAGATGCAGGCTTTAAGAATACGTTACCTGCTCCAAAACGTCCAACTACTTGGTGAGGAATTGTTGTTTTTACAATCGGTACAGTTACTAAGTTTTTCTTAGCATCTTCAATCGCCTTACGGATCGCTTCTGGTACCTCTTGGGCTTTACCAGTACCGAATCCAACGTGACCATTTTTGTCACCTACGACAACCACTGCAGCAAAGCGGAAACGACGTCCACCTTTTACTACCTTAGCTACACGGTTAACCGTAACGACGCGTTCTTCAAGTTCAAGTTTGTTAGGGTCGATACGCATCAGGTTCCCTCCTTCGATTAAAATTCTAACCCAGCTTCACGAGCTGCGTCTGCTAATGCTTTAATACGTCCGTGATATAAATATCCGCCACGGTCAAATACAACCGATTTGATTCCTTTTTCGACTGCGCGCTTTGCGATTTCTTCACCAATCGCTTTAGCAGCATCTACGTTTCCACCGTTTTCTACACTTACACCTTTATCAAGGGAAGATGCAGATACAATTGTTACACCTGCTTGATCATCGATCAATTGAGCATAGATGTGCTTTGTAGAACGGAATACGTTCAAACGAGGACGTTGTGCTGTTCCGCTTACAACGCGGCGAACACGAGCATGTCTTTTCTTACGAGCGACATTCTTATCTGCTTTCGTGATCATCCTTTGCACTCCTTTCCGCTACCTAACGGCTTTATTTACCTGTTTTACCTTCTTTACGGCGTACGAATTCACCTTCGTAACGAATACCCTTACCTTTGTAAGGCTCAGGTGAACGAACTGAACGGATGTTTGCAGCAACTTCACCAACACGTTGCTTGTCAATACCCTTAACGATTACCTTTGTGTTTGAAGGTACTTCGATGTCGATTCCTTGTTCAGGTACGATTTCAACTGGGTGAGAGTAACCAACGTTAAGTACAAGCTTGTTACCAGCTTTGGAAGCACGATATCCAACCCCGATAATTTCAAGAGCTCTTTCATAGCCGTTTGTTACACCGATTACCATGTTGTTCAATACGCTGCGAGTAGTACCATGCAATGCACGGTGCTCTTTGTGGTCGCTCGGGCGTTCCACTGTAATTAAGTTATCTTGTTGATTAATTTTAATGTCAGCATTAAATTTGCGAGAAAGTTCACCTTTAGGGCCTTTTACAGATACAGTGTTGTCAGATGCAACAGTGATCGTAACGCCGCCTGGAACTTCTATCGGTTTGTTACCTACGCGAGACATGATGACACCTCCATTCGCTTTTTATTACCAAACGTACGCTAGTACTTCGCCGCCCATTTGTGATTGGCGAGCTTCTTTATCAGTCATAATGCCTTTTGAAGTAGATACGATCGCAATTCCAAGTCCTCCAAGAACACGTGGAAGTTCACTTGATTTTGCATAAACACGTAAACCAGGCTTTGAGATACGCTTAAGACCTGAGATTACACGCTCATTGTTAGAACCGTACTTAAGGAAGATGCGAATCATTCCTTGTTTGCTGTCCTCTACATACTCCACATCGCGAACAAAACCTTCACGCTTTAGGATTTCAGCTATTTCTTTTTTCATATTAGAAGCAGGAAGCTCCAACTTATCGTGACGAACAGTGTTTGCGTTGCGGATACGAGTAAGCATATCTGCAATTGGATCTGTCATAACCATTACTAGTTACCTCCTTCCCTTTTTTCAGGGTATTACCAGCTGGCTTTTCTAACGCCAGGAATTTGACCTTTGTGAGCAAGTTCTCTGAAACAAATACGACATAATTTGAACTTGCGGATTACTGAATGAGGACGCCCGCAACGTTCACAGCGCGTGTACTCTTGCACTTGGAACTTTTGCTTGCGTTGTTGCTTAGCAATCATTGACTTCTTTGCCACGGGTAAACCTCCTTTGGCTAAAGGTTATTTTTGGAATGGCATTCCGACTTGTGTTAGAAGCTCACGAGCTTCTTCGTCAGTGTTCGCAGTCGTTACAATAACGATGTCCATTCCGCGAACTTTGTTTACTTTATCATAATCGATCTCAGGGAAGATCAATTGTTCTTTAACACCTAGCGTGTAGTTACCGCGACCGTCGAAAGATTTCTTAGAAACCCCGCGGAAGTCACGAACACGTGGAAGTGAAACGCTGATCAGCTTATCAAGGAAGTCATACATACGCTCTCCGCGAAGTGTAACTTTTGATCCGATCGGCATACCTTCACGAAGCTTAAATCCAGCGATGGACTTTTTAGCACGAGTAATCACAGGCTTTTGACCAGCGATTGCTGTAAGTTCCTCTACTGCTGTATCTAACACTTTAGAGTTGGTAACTGCTTCACCAACACCCATGTTGATAACGATTTTTTCAATCTTTGGCGCTTGCATTACTGAAGTGTAATTAAACTTTTCCATAAGAGATGGTAAGATCTCTGATTTATATCGCTCTTGTAGACGGTTCATTATGTGTCCTCCTTTCACTCTGAGACTTATTTATCTAGGGTTTCACCAGATTTTTTGGCCACACGAACTTTTTTCCCATCAACTACATTGTAGCCTACACGAGTAGGAGCACCAGTTTTAGGGTCAAGAGGCATTACGTTAGAAGCATGAATTGGTGCTTCTTGGCTAAGAATTCCGCCTTGCGGATTAGCCTGAGAAGGTTTTGCGTGTTTTTTAACAACGTTTACGCCTTCAACAAGCACTCTATTAAGCTTTGGATAAGCTTCAAGGATCACACCTTGTTTGCCTTTATCCTTGCCTGAAATTACTTGAACTTTATCGCCTTTTTTCACATGCAATGGCATTGTGAGCTGCACCTCCTTACAAGACAATAAGAGCCTTGCTAGTAAATATATTAAAGAACTTCTGGAGCAAGAGATACGATTTTCATAAATTGCTTGTCACGAAGTTCACGTGCTACAGGTCCGAAGATACGAGTTCCTCGAGGACCTTTGTCATCCTTTACGATTACAGCCGCGTTTTCATCAAAGCGGATGTAAGATCCGTCGTTACGGCGCATACCACGCTTAGAACGTACCACTACCGCTTTAACAACGTCACCTTTCTTAACAACGCCACCTGGTGTTGCGGACTTAACCGAACAAACGATAATGTCACCAATGTTAGCGTACTTACGACCAGAACCACCAAGAACTTTAATGCAAAGTAGCTCTTTCGCACCAGAGTTATCAGCTACTCTTAAACGGGATTCTTGTTGAATCATGCGAATGGACCTCCTTTCGGATATGAGTATAATCCGAACAATTTATTAAATAATTACTGCTTCTTGAACAACTTCTACCAAACGGAATCGCTTGTCTTTGGAAAGCGGACGCGTTTCCATAACCTTAACGATATCACCGATCTTAGCAGTGTTGTTTTCATCATGCGCTTTTAACTTTTTAGAGTATTTAACGCGCTTGTTATATAAAGAGTGTGTCTTGTATGTTTCAACAAGTACTGTAATCGTTTTGTCCATCTTGTCAGAAACAACACGACCAGTGTACACCTTGCGCTGGTTACGTTCACTCATTGTGCGAACCTCCTCTCAAGAATTAACCGTTAGTAATCCCAAGCTCTCTTTCACGTAAAACCGTTTTTGCACGGGCAATTGCTTTACGAACTTCACGAATGCGGGCCGGGTTTTCTAATTGACCTGTCGCTAGTTGGAAACGAAGGTTAAAAAGCTCTTCTTTAAGTGCTTTTGCTTTTTGTTCAACTTCTGCAGTGGTCAGGTTACGAATATCATTAGCCTTCATTTGTGTCACCACCCACTTCTTCGCGTTTAACAAACTTACATTTTACAGGAAGTTTGTGTGCTGCAAGACGCAACGCTTCGCGTGCCACTTCTTCAGAGACACCAGCGATTTCAAACATAACTTTTCCTGGCTTAACAACTGCTACCCATCCTTCAGGAGCACCTTTACCGGAACCCATTCGGACTTCTAGAGGCTTTGCAGTGTAAGGCTTAGAAGGGAAAATTTTGATCCATACTTTACCGCCACGCTTCATATAACGAGTCATCGCAATACGAGCAGCTTCGATCTGACGGTTAGTAATCCAGCTAGCTTCTAGAGCTTGCAAACCGAATTCTCCGAAATGAACTTCTGTACCGCCTTTAGCGTTCCCACGCATTTTACCGCGGTGTTCACGACGATATTTAACACGTTTTGGCAATAACATAATTATTTGCCTCCTTCCTCTTTTTTCGTTCCTCTTGTTGGAAGGACCTCACCACGATAAATCCAGATTTTAATTCCAAGCTTACCGTAAGTTGTGTCTGCTTCAGCAGTACCATAGTCGATATCTGCACGAAGTGTGTGAAGAGGAACAGTACCTTCACTATAATGTTCAGAACGAGCGATATCAGCTCCGCCAAGACGGCCTGATACTTGAGTTTTGATACCTTTCGCACCCATACGCATTGCACGTTGGATCGCCTGCTTCATTGCACGACGGAAAGATACACGGTTTTCAAGTTGACGAGCGATGTTTTCAGCAACTAGCTTAGCATCAACGTCTGCTTGTTTGATTTCAAAGATGTTAACATGAACTCGCTTGCCAGTCATATCGTTAAGAGCTTTACGAAGTGATTCTACTTCAGATCCACCTTTACCGATTACCATTCCTGGCTTAGCAGTTTTGATTGTGATATTTACACGATTAGCTGCACGTTCGATCTCTACACCTGATACAGCAGCATCTTTTAGACGCTTTTCAATATAAGAACGGATCTTAATGTCTTCATGTAAAAGATTAGCGTAATCCTTTTCTGCGTACCATTTAGAATCCCAGTCACGGATGACGCCAATACGTAGACCTGTTGGATTTACTTTTTGACCCACGTCTTAACCCTCCTTCTTTTCAGAAACAACGATTGTGATGTGGCTAGTACGTTTGTTGATACGGCTCGCACGACCCATGGCACGTGGACGGAATCTCTTAAGAGTAATTCCTTCATCAACGAACGCTTGCTTAATCACTAAGTTGTTCGGTTCCATTTCATAGTTGTGTTCTGCGTTTGCGATAGCAGACTTAAGCACCTTTTCGATTACAGGAGAAGCTGCTTTAGGCGTCAAACGTAGAATCGCAAGTGCTTCACCTACTTGCTTGCCTCGAATCAAGTCGATAACGATACGAGCTTTACGAGGAGCAATACGCACTTGTTTAGCAATTGCTTTTGCTTCCATTTTGTGTACCTCCCCTCAATTAACGTCTAGTTTTCTTATCATCAGCTGCATGGCCTTTGTAAGTACGAGTAGGTGCGAATTCACCTAGCTTGTGACCGACCATATCTTCTGTTACATATACCGGCACGTGCTTACGACCATCATAAACAGCGATTGTGTGACCGATGAAGTCAGGGAAAATCGTAGAACGACGAGACCAAGTTTTAACTACTTTCTTGTCGTTAGATTCATTAAGTGCCTCGACCTTTTTCATCAAGTGGTCATCTACAAAAGGCCCTTTTTTCAAACTGCGACCCATTTGAGAACCTCCCTTTGTGTTTGCGCTACGGCTCGATTGAACCGTAGGACAATCACATTATTTTTTGCGACGACGTACAATGTACTTGTCAGTTTGGCTGTTTTTCTTACGAGTTTTATATCCAAGAGTTGGTTTGCCCCATGGAGACATTGGTGATTTACGTCCGATTGGAGCGCGTCCTTCACCACCACCGTGCGGGTGATCGTTAGGGTTCATTACAGAACCACGAACTGTTGGGCGGATACCCTTCCAACGAGAACGACCTGCTTTACCAACGTTTACAAGTTCATGTTCTAAGTTACCAACTTGACCGATTGTTGCACGGCAAGTAAGAAGGATCATACGAACTTCACCAGAACCTAGACGAACTAGCGCATATCTTTCTTCTTTACCAAGAAGTTGAGCTTCAGCACCAGCTGAACGAGCTAATTGTCCACCTTTACCAGGCTTAAGTTCGATGTTGTGAATTGTAGAACCTACAGGAATGTTAGCTAACGGTAAAGCATTACCTACTTTGATGTCAGCTTCAGTACCAGACATGATTTCTTGTCCAACCTTAATTCCTTTAGGAGCTAGGATATAACGCTTCTCACCATCTGCGTAATGGATTAGAGCGATGTTTGCTGTACGGTTTGGATCGTACTCGATTGTAGCAACGCGACCTGGTATTCCATCTTTGTTACGTTTGAAATCGATGATACGATACTTACGCTTGTGTCCTCCACCTTGGTGACGAACAGTTAGTTTACCTTGGTTGTTACGCCCAGCTTTTTTGCTAAGAGGAGCAAGCAAGGATTTTTCTGGCTGGTCAGTCGTGATTTCAGCAAAGTCAAGCTGAGACATGTTACGACGACCGTTAGTTGTCGGTTTAAACTTTTTGATACCCATTGTAATTTCCCTCCTTTACGAGTTCTTTTTAAACTCCTTCAAAAAAGTCGAGTTCTTTGCTTTCTGGAGTTAGTGTAACTACTGCTTTTTTACGTTTAGATGTATAACCAGTATGACGGCCTACACGCTTGAACTTACCTTTGTAGTTAGCAGTGTTTACTGTTTGTACTTTTACGCCAAAGATTTCTTCTAGTGCGCCTTTGATTTGAGTCTTAGTAGCACGAGGATTTACTTCGAACGTGTATTTTTTGTCAGCCATTATTTCAGTAGAACGCTCTGTAATAACGGGGCGCTTAATCACATCACGAGCTTCCATTATGCGAGCACCTCCCCTACTTTTTCCACAGCGTCTTTAGTCATAAGAAGCTTGTCGTGGTTTAACACGTCAAGAACACTAACGCCGTTAGCCGTAACAACTGTTACGCCAGGGATGTTACGTGCAGATAATGCAACAGCGTCATTGTAATCAGCCGTTACAACTAATGCTTTACGATCTGCGGATAGATTTGCAAGCACTTGCTTCATTTCCTTTGTTTTAGGAGCATCGAATGCAAGTCCTTCTAAAACGATCAAGTCGTTATCTAGAACCTTAGAAGATAGCGCTGATTTAATAGCTAAGCGACGAACCTTCTTAGGTAATTTGTAAGAATAGCTTCTTGGTGTTGGTCCGAAAACCACTCCACCGCCAACCCATTGCGGAGAACGGATAGATCCTTGACGAGCACGTCCAGTACCTTTCTGTTTCCATGGCTTGCGTCCACCACCAGCAACTTCGGAACGGTTCTTTACATCATGTGTTCCTTGGCGCTGTGATGCTTGCTGCATAATAACAGCGTCGAAAAGCACGCTTTTATTTGGTTCAATACCGAAAACGGATTCGTTTAATTCGATATCGCCAGCTTGAGTACCATCTTGTTTAAATAATGCTACTTTTGGCATCAGATTGTCCTCCTTCCTTATTTAGCATCCTTTGCTTTAACAGCAGAGTTAATTGTAACGTAGCTCTTTTTCGCTCCAGGCACGTTACCTTTAATTAATAGAAGATTACGTTCTGTATCAACTCTTACAACTTCTAAGTTTTGTACAGTTACTGTATCTCCGCCAGTACGTCCAGGCAATGCTTTCCCTTTGAAAACACGGTTAGGGTCAACTGCACCCATTGAACCAGGACGACGGTGGTAACGGGAACCGTGGCTCATTGGCCCGCGTGATTGCCCGTGACGTTTGATAACACCTTGGAATCCTTTTCCTTTAGATGTACCAGTAACGTCTACAGCGTCACCTTCTGCAAAAATATCAACCTTGACTTCCTGACCAACTTCGTATCCCGCAGCATCAACATTGCGGAATTCCTTAACGTAGCGCTTAGGGCTCGTGCTAGCTTTAGCAGCATGACCTGCTTGCGGCTTAATAGTACGAGATTCTTTTCTATCGTCAAATCCAAGCTGGATAGCTTCGTAGCCATCGTTCTCTACGGATTTCTTTTGAAGAACAACGTTAGGAGTTACTTCTACTACAGTAACTGGGATAAGATCTCCGTTTTCAGCGAAAACTTGAGTCATACCAATTTTTTTACCTAAGATTCCTTTGGTCATTCGTCACACCTCCTATTAGTAAGTAAAATAATTATATAAAGCAAACGTGAAATTATAGTTTAATTTCGATGTCTACACCAGACGGCAGATCCAAACGCATTAATGAATCAACAGTTTGTGGTGTTGGCTCGATAATGTCGATCAAGCGCTTATGAGTACGCATTTCGAACTGCTCACGAGAGTCCTTGTACTTATGAACCGCACGAAGGATCGTGTAGATCGCTTTCTCAGTAGGTAGCGGGATTGGACCTGATACCTTTGCTCCTGAACGCTTAGCAGTTTCAACGATTTTTTCAGCTGATTGATCAAGAATTCTGTGATCATACGCCTTTAAACGGATACGAATCTTTTGCTTTGCCATTATTTTCCCTCCTTTATTCGCCTATTTTGATAAACAGACATTGCTCCACGGAAATTCAACCTGATGTCACCAGCCATGGCAAAGGGGCCTGGTGTGTCAGCAACCTTCCGAATCATCGCAGTGAATGACCAACATTACTCATTATAGAGAAAAACAATACCTAATGCAAGTTTTATTTGCATTTATTTATTGTTAATCGCACTTTTTCTATTATAGAGACTTTATGCCGGGATTTCAACTTCCTTTTTCTTCTTTTACACACTTGAATGTGTTTCTTCTATATATATAGAAGTTTTGCGCTGGGGATGGTGATCCAGATGCTTTTGGCTCGCGGGGACATTGGTAGTGTCATTTTTACTGAGTCGCGGATATATGGTGGAAACTCGCGGGATTAATTAAGAAACTCGCGGAATTATGTTTAAATATCGCGGGAATATGCTCCAAATTTCAGGATTTACGAATTGTAAAAACCGTTCAGTATAGTTTTTACCTTTTAAACTGACCAAAAATTGGTCTATCTGAACTTTTTATTTTAATGTATCATTTTTTTCTTAAAAATGAATCCTAATAAACAAAAAAGCACCCTCCAAATGGAGAGTGCTTTATTAAAGAGTAATAAGATTACTCAGTGATTGTTGCAACTACGCCTGCACCAACTGTACGTCCACCTTCACGAATAGAGAACTTAGTTCCTTCTTCGATAGCGATTGGAGCGATTAGTTCTACAGTCATCTCAACGTTATCTCCAGGCATTACCATTTCAACGCCTTCAGGAAGTTGGATGATACCAGTTACGTCAGTTGTACGGAAGTAGAACTGAGGACGGTAGTTAGAGAAGAATGGAGTGTGACGTCCACCCTCTTCTTTTGAAAGAACATAAACTTCTGATTTGAACTTAGTGTGAGCTTTAACAGTACCTGGCTTAGCAAGAACTTGTCCACGCTCAACATCTTCACGAGAAACCCCACGAAGAAGTGCACCAATGTTGTCACCAGCTTCAGCATAGTCAAGAAGCTTACGGAACATTTCAACACCAGTTACAGTAGTTGATTTTGGCTCTTCAGTAAGACCAAGGATCTCAACTACGTCACCAATTTTAACTTGTCCACGCTCAACACGTCCAGTAGCAACTGTACCACGACCAGTGATTGAGAATACATCCTCAACTGGCATCATGAATGGCTTATCAACGTCACGTGGAGGAGTTGGGATATAAGAATCAACCGCGTCCATTAGTTCTAGAATTTTAGCTTCCCACTCAGCGTCTCCTTCAAGAGCTTTAAGAGCTGAACCTTTAATTACAGGGATGTCATCTCCAGGGAAGTCGTAATCAGAAAGAAGGTCACGAACTTCCATTTCAACTAGCTCAAGAAGTTCTTCGTCGTCAACCATATCACACTTGTTCATGAATACAACAAGGTAAGGTACACCTACTTGACGAGAAAGAAGGATGTGCTCACGAGTTTGTGGCATTGGGCCGTCAGCAGCAGATACTACTAGGATCCCACCATCCATTTGTGCTGCACCAGTGATCATGTTCTTAACATAGTCAGCATGTCCTGGGCAGTCAACGTGTGCATAGTGACGAGAATCAGTTTCATACTCAACGTGTGCAGTTGAGATTGTGATTCCGCGCTCGCGCTCTTCTGGAGCACCGTCGATTTGGTCATAAGCCATTGCTACACCTTTACCGTTTTTCTTAGCAAGAACAGTAGAGATAGCAGCTGTTAAAGTTGTTTTACCATGGTCAACGTGACCAATAGTACCAATATTAGCATGCGTTTTGGAACGATCAAATTTCTCTTTACCCATGAGAAAGATTCCTCCTTAAATATGGTTACATATAGTAGTTTTTTTATTTAAAACAGACAGGTTATACTGCCCATTTTAGATTACATGAAAATGTTGATTCTTACAACCGGGGAGATTAAGCTCCAGTTGCTTTTTTGATGATTTCTTCAGAAATTGACTTAGGTACTTCTTCGTAGTGATCGAAGTGCATTGAGTAAGTACCGCGGCCTTGTGTACGAGAACGCAAGCTAGTTGCATAACCGAACATTTCAGCAAGTGGAACCATCGCTTTAACGATTTGTGCATTACCACGAGCTTCCATACCTTCAACACGTCCACGACGGGAAGTTACGTCACCCATGATGTCTCCCATATACTCTTCAGGAACCGTTACTTCAACTTTCATGATCGGCTCAAGAATAGCAGGATCACATTTTGCTTTTGCGTTCTTAAGTGCCATTGAACCGGCAATCTTAAACGCCATTTCGTTGGAGTCAACATCATGGTAAGATCCATCAACGATACGAGCTTTAAGGTCAAGTAATGGGAAACCAGCAAGCATACCGTTTTTCATTGATTCTTCGATACCATTTTGTACTGCAGGGATGTATTCACGAGGAACTGCCCCACCAACGATTTTGTTTTCAAATACGAATCCAGATCCTTCTTCACCTGGCTCGAATTCAATCCAAACGTGACCGTATTGTCCACGACCACCAGACTGACGAACGAATTTACCTTCAACTTTAGCAGCTTGGCGAATTGTTTCACGGTAAGCAACCTGAGGAGCACCCACGTTAGCTTCAACCTTGAATTCGCGGCGCATACGGTCAACTAGGATATCAAGGTGAAGTTCACCCATACCTGCGATGATCGTTTGTCCAGTTTCTTCGTTTGTTTCAGTACGGAATGTTGGATCTTCTTCAGCAAGCTTAGCAAGCGCCATACCCATCTTGTCTTGGTCTGCTTTAGACTTCGGCTCGATAGATAGTGAGATTACCGGCTCTGGGAATACCATGGATTCTAAGATAACAAGGTTCTTTTCATCACAAAGTGTATCACCAGTTGTAGTATCTTTAAGACCTACAGCAGCTGCGATATCTCCAGCGTACACGATAGAGATCTCTTCACGGGAGTTTGCGTGCATTTGAAGGATACGTCCAACACGCTCGCGCTTTCCTTTAGTAGAGTTCTGTACGTATGATCCAGAGTTTAATGTACCTGAGTACACTCGGAAGAATGTTAACTTACCAACATAAGGGTCAGTCATAACTTTAAATGCAAGTGCTGAGAACGGAGCTTCGTCACTTGATTCACGAGTTACTTCTTCTTCTGAATCTGGAAGAACACCTTTAATAGCTGGTACATCAACCGGCGATGGAAGGTAATCAAGAACAGCGTCAAGCATAAGCTGAACACCTTTGTTCTTAAATGCTGATCCACACATTACTGGGTAGAACTCAACGTTACATGTACCTTGACGGATACCTGCTTTAAGTTCTTCTTTCGTAATCTCTTCGCCTTCTAAGTACTTCATCATCATTTCTTCATCTAGCTCAGCTACCGCTTCAACTAATTTGTTGCGGTATTCTTCAGCTAAAGGCATGTGCTCTTCAGGAATTTCACGAACTTCGATATCAGTACCAAGATCGTTTCCGTAGAATACAGCGTTCATTTCAACTAAGTCGATGATTGCTTCGAATTGGTCTTCCGCACCGATCGGTAATTGGATCGGATGAGCGTTAGCACCAAGGCGGTCATGAATGGTTTTTACGGAGTATAAGAAATCCGCACCAATCTTGTCCATTTTGTTTACGAATACTACACGCGGTACTCCGTAAGTAGTAGCCTGACGCCATACAGTTTCTGTTTGTGGTTCTACACCTGATTGAGCATCAAGTAAAGCAACCGCTCCGTCTAATACACGTAATGAACGTTCTACTTCAACTGTAAAGTCTACGTGACCTGGTGTATCAATGATGTTGACACGGTGACCTTTCCATTGAGCAGTTGTAGCAGCGGAAGTAATCGTGATTCCACGCTCTTGTTCCTGCTCCATCCAGTCCATTTGTGAAGCTCCTTCATGAGTTTCACCGATTTTGTGGATACGGCCAGTATAATAAAGTACACGTTCAGTAGTCGTTGTTTTACCAGCATCGATGTGAGCCATGATACCGATATTACGAGTATTTTTTAAGGAGAATTCTCTAGCCATGAATTTCTCTCCTTCCTTATGCAAAGGAATTTTTATAGTGTTTTAGAGACAGTCCGAAAACTGTCTCTATGATTTTACCAGCGGTAGTGAGCAAACGCTTTGTTTGCTTCTGCCATTTTGTGCATATCTTCGCGCTTCTTAACTGAAGCACCAGTATTGTTAGCAGCATCCATAATCTCGTAAGCAAGACGTTCTTCCATTGTCTTTTCTCCGCGTAGACGAGAGTAGTTCGTTAAATAACGAAGTCCTAAAGTTGTACGACGCTCTGGGCGAACTTCAACCGGTACTTGGTAGTTAGCACCACCAACACGACGAGCACGAACTTCAAGAACTGGCATGATATTTTTAAGAGCTTGTTCAAACACTTCCATAGGATCTTGGTTTGTACGTTCTTTAATAAGTTCAAACGCATTATACAAGATTGTTTGAGCTACCCCTCTCTTACCGTCAATCATAATTTTATTGATTAGACGAGTTACAAGCTTGGACTTGTAAATTGGATCAGGTAACACATCACGACGAGCAACAGGTCCTTTACGTGGCATGTGGTCCCCTCCTTTCTTATAGTTGTTTTATTTTTTGTTAAAATATTATTTCTTAGCTTCCTTTGGACGCTTCGTTCCGTACTTAGAACGACCTTGCATACGGTTAGTAACACCAGCCGTATCAAGTGCACCACGAACGATGTGGTAACGTACCCCTGGTAAATCTTTTACACGTCCTCCACGGATAAGAACAACACTGTGCTCTTGAAGGTTGTGACCGATACCAGGAATGTAAGCTGTAACTTCAATTCCGTTTGTTAGACGAACACGGGCATACTTACGAAGCGCCGAGTTCGGCTTCTTAGGAGTCATAGTACCAACACGCGTACAAACTCCACGCTTTTGCGGAGATGAAACGTTAGTTTGGGACTTCTTGAAGCTGTTATAACCTTTATTTAACGCAGGAGAGTCAGATTTCTTTGTTTTAGAAACACGACCATTGCGTACTAATTGGTTAATTGTAGGCATTTGAATTTCCTCCTCTCTTGTTTTGTAATGCCACCGACCCAGGTGGTTCATTTTGGGACAAAAGAAAGTTTTTGCGAGCGGAGCGTTAATCTTTGCTCATCGCAAAAACAGTAATTTTATCCTTTTATCGCAACAGTTGCGGCCCCGACATCTATACCGCATGCTTTTCCAAGCTTTTTCATGGAATCAACCTTTACGATCGGCACTTGCTTTTCTTCGGCAATCTGCAATACTTTGCTCGTTACCCGAAAATCAGCATCTTCCGCAACGACCAGTTCTTTGACTTCGCCGTTTTGTAAAGCCTTGATTGTTTGCTTAGTACCTACGATAATTTCAGAAGCCTGTGTCACTTTTTCATAAGACATACAAATATCCTCCAAAGTAACAATTCTTAGGAGCACATCCGTAATAATATCACCGATGCACTCCCAATGTCAACATCATTTATTAATCTTGAGAAACTAGTTCTGTAGGCAGTTCTGCCTCTTCGCCGTTCTCTTCTTCAACTACCGGGGAATTAATTCCGATGTTTCTGTAACGATTCATACCCGTTCCAGCCGGAATCAGCTTACCGATAATAACGTTTTCTTTAAGTCCGAGCAATTCATCACGCTTCCCTTTGATAGCAGCGTCTGTAAGAACTCGAGTAGTCTCTTGGAACGATGCAGCAGAAAGGAACGATTCAGTTTCAAGTGATGCTTTTGTAATACCAAGAAGCACCGGACGGCCTGTAGCAGGAGTTCCGCCTTCAAGAAGCACACTGCGGTTAACATCCGTAAATGCATGGATGTCCATAAGAGCTCCTGGAAGTACTTGAGAATCACCAGAATCGATGATGCGCACTTTACGAAGCATTTGGCGAACCATAACTTCAACGTGCTTATCTCCGATTTCTACCCCTTGCATACGGTAAACTTTCTGTACCTCACGCAGCAGGTATTCCTGTACGCCTTCTGCGCCGCGGACTTTAATTAATTCTTTTGGATCAATCGAACCTTCAGTCAATACTTGACCTGCAACTACTTTATCTCCTTCAACTGCCTTAATACGGGCACCGAATGGAATTGTGTAAGATCTAGATTCGATTTCACCTTGGACAACAACTTCACGCTTATCCTTATTGTCGTTCACGCCGACAACCGTACCTTCAAGCTCAGAAATAACAGCTTGACCTTTCGGATTACGCGCTTCGAACAATTCCTGGATACGCGGAAGACCTTGTGTAATATCGTCTCCTGCTACCCCACCTGTATGGAAGGTACGCATTGTAAGCTGTGTACCCGGCTCACCGATGGATTGTGCAGCGATGATTCCAACAGCTTCCCCGACTTCAACGTCAGAGCCTGTTGCAAGGTTGCGTCCATAACATTTTTTACATACGCCATGACGAGTGTCACAAGTAAATACAGATCGGATTGTTACAGCTTGTACGCCTACTTCCTCAATATAAGCAGCCATATCTTCTGTAATCAATTCGTTAACATCCGCAAGTACTTCTTTTGTTTCTGGATGGAATACCTTTTTATAAGCTGTACGTCCGATTAAACGTTCATGAAGCGGCTCGATCACTTCGTTGCCTTCTTTAATAGCGGCAACTTCTAAGCCGCGGTCAGTTCCGCAGTCATCTTCACGTACAATAACATCTTGAGCAACGTCAACAAGACGACGAGTAAGGTAACCTGAGTCAGCCGTTTTAAGGGCTGTATCGGCAAGACCTTTACGCGCTCCGTGAGTAGAGATAAAGTACTCGAGTACTGTTAGTCCTTCACGGAAACTTGATTTGATTGGAAGCTCGATGATTTTACCAGCTGGGTTGGCCATCAATCCACGCATACCCGCAAGCTGCGTAAAGTTAGATGCGTTACCACGGGCACCGGAATCACTCATCATAAAGATAGGGTTGCGCTTATCGAGTGTACCCATCAATTTATTTTGGATTTCGTCTTTCGCCAAACTCCAAATGTTAATTACACGCTCGTAACGCTCTTCTTCTGTGATTAAACCACGTCTGAATTGCTTCGTAACGTTCACTACTTTTTCTTCAGCAATCTTAAGGATATCTTGCTTTTCAGGTAATACTACGATGTCAGAAACACCGATCGTGATACCAGCGCGCGTTGAATATTTGAATCCTAAGTCCTTCATACGGTCAAGCATTTTAGACGTTTCAGTGATTTTGAATCGTTTAAAGACTTCAGCGATGACTTTACCAAGAATACCTTTCTTGAAAGGAACAATCTCTTCATGCTTTTGAATCTCTTCTTTTACATTAGAAGCCGGATCTAAGAAATACTTTTCAGGTGTTTCCACTTGAAGGTTCGTAGTTGTAGGCTCGTTAATGTAAGGGAATGACGGCGGCAGGATCTCGTTAAATAACAATTTACCTACTGTTGTCATAAGAAGCTTTGATTGTTGTTCTTCAGTAAACGATTCTTTGTTAAGACTCGATACCGGCACTGCAATTCTTGTATGCAGGTGAACATATCCGTTTTCGTAAGCGATAATCGCCTCATTAATGTCTTTAAATACTGAACCTTCACCAATAGCTCCTGCACGCTCTAGAGTCAGATAGTAGTTACCTAATACCATATCCTGTGAAGGTGTTACTACTGGCTTACCATCTTTCGGGTTCAAGATGTTTTGGGCAGCAAGCATTAAGATACGAGCTTCTGCTTGTGCTTCAGCAGATAAAGGTACGTGGACCGCCATTTGGTCACCATCGAAGTCAGCGTTGTAAGCTGTACAAACAAGCGGGTGAAGACGGATCGCGCGTCCTTCAACCAGAGTTGGTTCAAATGCTTGAATACCGAGTCTGTGAAGTGTAGGTGCACGGTTTAGCAGTACAGGGTGTTCGCGAATAACTTCTTCTAAAACATCCCAGACTTCAGGCTGAACACGTTCTACCTTGCGTTTAGCACTCTTGATGTTATGAGCAAGACCTTTTGATACGAGTTCTTTCATAACAAACGGCTTAAACAATTCAAGTGCCATTTCTTTCGGCAAACCGCATTGATACATCTTTAAGTTCGGTCCTACAACGATAACCGAACGACCAGAGTAGTCAACACGCTTACCAAGTAAGTTCTGACGGAAACGCCCTTGTTTCCCTTTCAGCATGTGTGAAAGTGATTTAAGCGGACGGTTTCCTGGTCCTGTAACCGGACGGCCGCGACGGCCATTATCGATTAAAGCATCAACTGCTTCTTGAAGCATACGTTTTTCATTTTGAACGATAATGTTAGGAGCACCTAGATCTAATAGACGCTTCAAACGGTTGTTACGGTTGATAACACGACGGTAAAGGTCGTTAAGGTCAGAAGTAGCGAAACGTCCGCCATCAAGCTGAACCATCGGACGCAATTCCGGTGGGATAACCGGAAGCACTTCTAGAATCATCCAGTCAGCATGGTTACCCGAGTGACGGAATGCTTCTAATACTTCCAAACGCTTAATTGCACGCGTACGGCGTTGTCCTTGTGCAGTTTTAAGCTCTTCTTTCAGCATATCAACTTCTTTTTCAGCGTCGATATCTTCTAAAAGACGTTTAATTGCCTCTGCACCCATTTGGGCAGTAAATCCTTTTCCATACTTTTCACGGTATGTGCGGTATTCCTTTTCAGAGAGCAATTGTTTCTTCTCAAGCGGAGTATCCCCTGTTTCTGTAACAACGTAAGATGCAAAATAGATAACTTCCTCTAATGCTCTTGGAGACATATCCAAAACAAGACCCATACGGCTTGGAATTCCTTTGAAATACCAGATGTGGGAAACAGGAGCAGCAAGCTCGATGTGACCCATACGGTCACGTCGAACTTTAGCTCTCGTTACTTCAACACCACAACGGTCACAAACGACACCTTTATAACGGACGCGCTTGTATTTTCCACAATGACATTCCCAGTCTTTAGTAGGACCAAAAATTCTTTCGCAGAACAAGCCGTCTTTCTCAGGCTTAAGTGTACGGTAGTTGATTGTTTCAGGTTTCTTTACTTCCCCTCTTGACCACGACCGGATTTTGTCCGGCGAAGCAAGACCAATTTTCATATACTCAAAATTATTTACGTCTATCAAGGAGCGTACCTCCCTTTTGATATCCTGGTTTAGTCATTCGCAGTGTAAGACTCAAGATTTAGATTTAATTTTTCGCTTGCCTGATCGTCTTCATCATCAAGCTCTCTCATTTCAATTTCCTTGTCATCTCCAGAACAGATCTTAACATCCATTCCTAGAGATTGAAGTTCTTTGATCAATACTTTAAATGATTCTGGAACACCTGGTTCAGGAACGTTTTCACCTTTAACGATGGCTTCATACGTTTTCACACGGCCGACAACATCATCGGACTTAACCGTAAGAATTTCCTGAAGAGTGTAAGCAGCGCCATATGCTTCAAGCGCCCATACTTCCATCTCCCCGAAACGCTGGCCTCCAAATTGCGCTTTACCGCCAAGAGGCTGCTGTGTAACAAGTGAGTAAGGTCCAGTTGAACGGGCATGAAGCTTATCGTCAACCATGTGAGCCAGTTTGATCATATACATGACACCAACTGATACACGGTTATCAAACGCAGCACCTGTACGTCCATCATATAGTACCGTTTTACCATCGCGAGCCATTCCGGCTTCTTCGATTGTAGACCATACATCTTCCTCACGCGCACCATCGAATACCGGTGTTGCAACATGAATTCCAAGCTGTCGTGCAGCCATTCCAAGATGAAGCTCCAAGACCTGACCGATGTTCATACGGGAAGGTACCCCTAATGGGTTTAACATGATGTCAACTGGTGTTCCATCAGGAAGATATGGCATATCTTCTTCAGGCATAATTTTTGAAATTACACCTTTGTTACCATGTCGGCCGGCCATTTTATCCCCTTCATGAATCTTACGTTTTTGCACGATGTATGCACGAACGAGCTGATTCACACCAGGAGGAAGTTCATCGCCGTCTTCACGGTTGAATACTTTAACATCCAGGATAATTCCATCGCCGCCATGAGGCACACGCAATGAAGTATCACGAACTTCACGAGCTTTTTCTCCAAAGATTGCATGCAATAGACGTTCTTCTGCAGTCAATTCCGTAACCCCTTTAGGTGTTACTTTACCAACTAAGATGTCTCCGTCTTTCACTTCTGCACCAACACGGATAATTCCGCGCTCATCCAGGTTGCGTAATGCATCTTCTCCGACGTTTGGAATATCACGAGTGATTTCTTCCGGTCCAAGCTTCGTATCACGTGCTTCTGATTCATATTCTTCAATATGAATAGAAGTGTAAACATCGTCTTTTACAAGACGCTCGCTCATGATAACAGCATCCTCGTAGTTGTAACCTTCCCAAGTCATGAAGGCAACAAGTACGTTGCGTCCTAAAGCAAGTTCACCTTTCTCCATTGAAGGTCCATCCGCTAGGATCTCCCCTTTGGTTACTCGGTCACCAGTGCTCACGATCGGACGCTGGTTATAACAAGTTCCTTGGTTGGAACGAATAAATTTAAGCATGTTGTAAGTGTCAAGGTCGCCAGAAACTTCCTTGCCATCTACTTCTTTAATGCGGCGTACTTGTACTTGTTTAGCTGTAACACGCTCAACAATTCCTTCGTGCTTACATATAACTGCAGCTCCGGAGTCTTTCGCTGATACGTGCTCCATTCCTGTACCGACGATCGGTGACTCAGGAACAAGCAATGGTACAGCCTGACGTTGCATGTTCGCTCCCATTAGGGCACGGTTGGAGTCATCGTTTTCCAAGAACGGAATACATGCTGTCGCAGCTGATACTACCTGTTTCGGCGATACATCCATGTAGTCAATGCGTTCGCGTTTAACAACTGTGTTATCGCCACGGAAACGTGCAATTACGTCTTCGTTTAGGAATTCTCCATCTTCGCCAAGCAATGAGTTCGCCTGTGCTACAACGTAAAGATCTTCTTCATCGGCAGTCAGGTAATCGATACGGCTCGTTACACGGCCAGTTTCAGGATCAACACGTCGGTATGGAGTTTCAATGAAACCATACTGATTTACTTTCGCATAAGAAGAAAGCGAGTTGATCAACCCGATGTTCGGACCTTCCGGCGTCTCAATCGGACACATACGACCATAGTGAGAGTAGTGAACGTCACGAACTTCGAAGCCTGCACGTTCACGCGTAAGACCACCTGGCCCTAGTGCAGATAGACGGCGTTTATGCGTCAATTCAGCAAGTGGGTTCGTTTGATCCATGAACTGTGAAAGCTGTGAGCTTCCGAAGAATTCTTTTATTGAAGCAATTACAGGACGAATATTGATTAAAGCTTGAGGTGTGATCGCGTTCGTGTCCTGAATGGACATACGTTCACGAACAACACGCTCCATTCTGGAAAGTCCGATTCTGAATTGGTTTTGCAATAGCTCACCAACTGAACGAAGACGGCGGTTTCCAAGATGGTCAATATCATCTGTATTACCTACTTGATGCAGTAAGTTAAAGAAATAGTTAATTGAAGCAATAATGTCTGAAACAGTTATGTTTTTAATTTCCTTATCAACAAGACCGTTTCCGATAACATTAATGATTCTTTCGCCTTCTTGATCATCAGGCGCATAGATTTTAATAGATTGCAAAGCGATGTCCTGATCTTCAGCAACTCCGCCTGCAGGTGTAACAGTTTTGAAGCCCACTCCGCTTTCTAACGCAGGAATAATCTTATCAAGCGTTCTGCGGTCAAGCACTGTACCCTCTTCAGCGATCACTTCACCAGTTTCAGCATCAACAAGTGTTTCAGCTAGTTTCTGGTTGAACAATCTATTTTTTATATGAAGCTTCTTATTGATTTTGTAGCGTCCAACATTCGCCAAGTCATAGCGTTTCGGATCAAAGAAACGAGAATCTAATAAACTTTTGGCATTATCTACTGTTGGCGGCTCTCCCGGACGAAGACGCTCATAGATTTCGAGAAGGGCCTTTTCAGTTCCTTCTGTATTATCCTTATCAAGCGTGTTACGCAGATACTCGTCTTCTCCAAGCAAATCAATGATTTCTTGATCAGACCCAAACCCTAAAGCACGAAGCAATACGGTAATCGGGATTTTTCTTGTGCGGTCAATACGCACATAAACTACGTCCTTAGCATCGGTTTCAAACTCCAGCCAAGCACCGCGGTTTGGAATGACAGTAGCGGTAAAACCTTTTTTACCGTTTTTGTCTATTTTCTCGCTATAGTAAACACTTGGTGAACGAACGAGCTGTGATACAATTACACGCTCTGCCCCGTTGATCACAAAGGTTCCCGTATCTGTCATTAACGGGAAATCTCCCATAAATACTTCTTGCTCTTTTACTTCGCCCGTCTCTTTATTGATCAGACGCACTTTCACACGAAGCGGAGCAGCGTAAGTAACATCGCGCTCTTTTGATTCATCTACAGGATACTTCGGCTCACCTAAGTTATAATCAATAAACTCTAAAACGAGGTTCCCTGTAAAATCTTCAATCGGCGAAATGTCTCGGAACATTTCACGTAACCCCTCATCAAGAAACCATTGATAGGAAGCGGTTTGAATTTCAATTAAGTTTGGTAATTCAAGCACTTCGCTAATTCTTGCATAACTTCTTCGTTGGCGGTGGCGTCCAAACTGAACTAGTTGACCTGTCAACTGCTTCACCCCTCAAATCCAGCGTTTTTTTCGTGTTTTTTATTTCTATCTAACATTCTATTAAGAACATTAGAAAACAAAAAGAAAAAGGGTTTCATAATTTAAAACCGCAGTTTTCCTATTTTGACAAAAGCTGATTATATAATTTTGTCCAACTTTTTCACATTCTATACGTCTAAACATGAGTAAAAAACGTTGATATATCAACGTTTTTTCGCTTACCACGAAAAATAAGCAGGAAAATGCGAATCCATTGGCATTTTATAATACTATCATACGGGTTTTATCAAGTCAAACTTTTATTGCACGCAAAATATAATAACCTTTTTTCTTTGCGGCCGTTTCAACCTGCCCGAATAATTCTTCTATTTTATCCATTGCAGAAGGTGCACCTTGCTTTTTTTGAATAACTACCCATAACTCGCCTCCAGTGCGGAGTTTTTTATGAGCATCTTCAAAAATCTGATGAACAACTGCCTTCCCAGCCCGAATCGGCGGGTTTGTGATGACGGCAGCGAAGTCGGCATCTTCTACTTCAGCAAACAAATAGCTTTTTTTAATCTTTACATTTTCTATTTTGTTTTGCTGTGCATTTAGTTTCGCAAGTTCTATTGCACGTTCGTTGATATCAATCATTTGTACAGTTCGGCCGGGTTCTGCTTTTGCAAGCGAAAGTCCGATCGGACCATATCCGCAGCCTACATCTATATAATCACCTGGTACTTCTGGAGGAATAAAAGAATCTATTAAAACACGGCTTCCGAAATCTACTTCTTTTTTTGAAAAAACTCCAGAATCAGTCGTGAATTTAAATTTTCCGCCTTTTAATTCAAATTCCCATGTTTCCCTTTTGCTCTCTGTCCCAGGTGTTTCTGAATAGTAATGGTTTTTCATTTAAACAACTCTCCTTACCATCTGATAAAGACAGTATTCCCGATCAGTACGAATTTCGTACTTTCAGACAGTAAAACAAGCAAAAAGGTCCGCCATCGGGCGAACCTTTTCTTTTGAATTACTTAACTTCAACAGAAGCTCCAACTTCTTCAAGCTTAGCTTTGATTTCTTCAGCTTCTTCTTTGGATACGCCTTCTTTAACTGGCTTTGGAGCACCGTCAACAAGTTCTTTCGCTTCTTTAAGTCCAAGACCTGTAAGTTCACGAACAACTTTGATAACTTTAATTTTTGAAGCTCCACCGCTTGCAAGAATTACGTCGAATTCAGTCTTTTCAGCTGCAGCGTCTCCACCAGCAGCTCCACCAGCTACAGCTACAGGAGCAGCAGCAGTTACACCAAACTCTTCTTCGATTGCTTTAACTAGATCGTTAAGCTCTAAAACAGTCATTGTTTTTAGGCTTTCAATGATTTGTTCTTTTGACATTTTAATTTCCTCCTTATGGAATGTAAGTTATTGGATGAAGAATCAGCTTATGCGCCTTGTTCTTCTTTTTGTTCAGCAACAGCCTTAGTAGCCAACGCAAAGTTGCGGATAGGTGCTTGAAGCACGCTGAGTACCATTGAAAGAAGACCTTCTCTTGAAGGAAGTTCAGCAAGAGCTTTAACTTCTTCTAGAGACGCGATGCGTCCTTCGATTACACCAGCTTTGATTTCAAGAGCCTCGTGCTTCTTAGCGAAGTCGTTAAGGATCTTAGCAGGAGCTACAACATCTTCATTTGAGAATGCGATCGCTGTAGGACCAGTTAAGTGTTCTGATAATTCGTTAAGGTTATTTTCTTCAGCAGCGCGGACTACCATTGAGTTCTTGTATACCTTAAACTCGATACCAGCTTCACGCAATGACTTACGAAGTTCAGTAACCTCAGCAACAGTAAGTCCACGATAATCAACAAGAATAGTCGATTGGCTATTTTGTAACTTTTCAGAGATCGTGGATACTACTTGCTTTTTTGATTCTAAAATGCTGCTCATTATTACACCTCCTGTAAAATGATTGCATCACCGCAGGTTTTGTTTCAAAAACAAAGCCTCCATGTCGAGACATGGAGGCGTGAGTATCTAAAAGTCATAAGTAACATACTAATGAGCTTATCGATGCTTCACCTCGGCAGGAAAGTTTTAAGCCTGATGGCTCCTGCTGTCTACGGCATTCATCTGATGCATTTGTGTTTAACAGTATATAATATAACGGGTTAAAACCCGTTTGTCAACTATCGTTTTACAGAGAAAGAAGTTGGATTAACTTTGATCCCAGGTCCCATAGTAGAAGAGATAGCTACATTCTTCATGTAAGTTCCCTTTGCAGCTGCAGGCTTAACTTTTAACAATGTTTCGATGATTGTTGAAAGGTTTTCTGCAAGCTTATCAGCTTCGAAAGATACTTTACCGATTGGAACGTGTACGTTACCAGTTTTATCAACACGGTATTCTACTTTACCAGCTTTGATTTCGTTAATCGCTTTTTCAACTTCAAATGTAACTGTTCCTGTTTTAGGGTTTGGCATTAAGCCTTTAGGTCCTAAAACACGTCCAAGTTTACCAACTTCAGCCATCATGTCTGGAGTTGCAACGATTACGTCGAACTCGAACCAGCCTTGTTGGATTTTGTTGATGTAGTCAGAATCTCCAACGTGATCTGCTCCAGCAGCTTCCGCTTCCTTCGCTTTTTCGCCTTTAGCGAAAACTAATACACGCTGAGTTTTACCAGTTCCGTTTGGAAGCACTACTGCTCCACGAACTTGCTGGTCAGCTTTCTTAGTGTCTACTCCTAAACGAATTGCAACTTCTACAGACTCGTCAAACTTAGCAGGAGCAGCTTTCTTAACTAGCTCAATAGCCTCTGCAGGCTCATATGCTTTCGTGCGGTCTACTAATTTAGCCGCTTCTTGGTACTTCTTACCTTTGTTTGCCATTTGTTTTGTCCTCCTTATGTGGTTTAGCGGATATTCCTCCCACTTATTGCACTCTTTTCAAAGCACAATTCAAACGCTTTGCATGAATAAAGGTTGCGAACCGTTAACGGCAGGATCCCATCCATTTACTCGCAACCTAATAAACATCAGGCATGGAATTAGTCTTCGATAACGATTCCCATGCTACGCGCTGTACCTTCAACCATACGCATTGCAGCTTCAACACTAGCAGCGTTTAGGTCAGGCATTTTTGTTTCTGCGATTTCGCGAACTTTATCACGCTTTACAGTCGCAACTTTTTTCTTGTTTGGCTCACCTGAACCTGACTCGATTCCCGCAGCTTTCTTTAAAAGAACAGCAGCTGGAGGAGTTTTAGTGATAAATGTAAATGAACGGTCTTCGAAAACCGTGATTTCAACCGGAATGATTAAACCAGCTTGATCAGCAGTACGAGCGTTGAATTCTTTACAGAATCCCATGATGTTTACCCCAGCTTGTCCTAGTGCAGGTCCAACTGGCGGTGCCGGGTTTGCTTTACCAGCAGGGATTTGAAGCTTTACCATCTTAATAACCTTTTTAGCCACGCGACACACCTCCTTAAGTCCGTGATGTGGTATTATGGGCCGAAACCCTCCCACTCAAAAATACGCTTCCCCTCCTAAATGAGAAGAAGCAGTTGATTAGAAATATCAAACATAAAAAATTCTATCACCTTTTGGTGGTGATTACAAGTCTTTTTCCATTATTACTGTTAACTTAACTTGCTGACTTGGTTAAACTCGAGTTCAACAGGTGTTTCACGGCCGAACATATTTACGTGAACCTTCAGCTTGCGTTTTGTTGCATCGATCTCTTCAATCGTTCCAACAAAGTCAGCAAAAGGACCTTCTTTCACTTTTACAGATTCCTTAATTTCGAAATCCACTTCAACGCGCGGCGCTTCCATACCCATACCTTTAAGAATATGTTCTACTTCCTCAGGCAATAGCGCCGTTGGTTTTGAACCCGCACCAGCAGAACCGACAAATCCAGTTACACCCGGCGTATTACGTACAACGTACCATGAATCATCAGTCATGATCATTTCTGTCAATACATAACCAGGGAAAACTTTTTTCATGCTTGTTTTTGTCTTGCCGTTCTTTGTTTCGGTCTCTTCTTCTACAGGTACAAGTACACGGAAAATTTTATCTGTCATCCCCATAGATTCTAAACGTTTTTCCAAGTTTGCTTTTACCTTGTTTTCATAACCTGAATAGGTATGAACTACGTACCAATTTTTTTCCATACGATGGGACCCGTGTCCTTTCCCTCCTAAAATGGATAATACTCTAGCATTCTATCCAAAAGAAGATGTATCTAATCTACCCTAAAATAAGCTCTACGATTTGTGAAATCCCTAGATCCACAACCCAGAAGAACAAAGCCATAATTACAACAGTTGACAGTACAATCCCCGTATAGCGAAACAGTTCTTTTCGCTTAGGCCAGCTAACGCGCTTCATTTCCTTATTAACATCAGAAAGAAACTTTGCTGGTGATTTCTTTGTCTTTTCTGCAACATCCGCCATCTTCATAAACCCCCATGCCTTTAATCATTCAAACATTTATAAAAAAGCTTGCTCGCTTACTTCGTTTCCTGGTGAATGGTATGAGCGTTGCAGTAGCTGCAAAACTTCTTAACCTCGACTCGTTCAGGATTGTTTTGCTGGTTCTTCATCGTTGTATAATTCCGTTTTGAGCATTGTTTACAGGCTAAAAATACTTTTTTTCTCATGCTAAATAAACACCTTTCGTGCGACAAACCCACTCATCCACGTTACAATGTTACTTTTAAAACATTAACATAGGGGTATAAGCTTGTCAATAAAGGGAAAAAGCTAAAAAAGCCCTTCTAATTGACAGGACTTTTAGCCTGTTATTGCTATTTCGGTCTCCTTTGAGCGAAAAAGGAAGATTTTGAGCGAAACGACAGGCAGTTTGGGCGCAACGAGAGAATTTTGAGCGTAACTCGACGTTTTTGAGCGTAACTCAGAGATTCTGAGCGAACGTGTAATAAATATAAGAACACGTACCGTAAAATTGCATCACAAAAATAGCCAAAAGAAAAAGCAGGAGATCTCCCCTGCTTTTAAGAAGTTATTTCTCTAAGTTCTAAATACCGCTCTAATTTACGCTTCACTCTCTGCAGTGCGTTATCAATTGATTTCACATGTCTGTCGAGATCCACTGAGATTTCCTGATATGATCTTCCGTCAAGGTACAGCATAAGAACCTTGCGTTCCAGGTCACTTAAAATCTCACCCATCTTCACCTCAATATCATCAAATTCTTCCTGATTGATAATGAGCTCTTCTGGGTCAGTGACTTTTGTACCACAAATAACATCCATTAGTGTACGATCGGACTCTTCATCGTAGATGGGCTTGTCCAATGATACATATGAATTCAACGGAATATGCTTTTGTCTTGTTGCCGTTTTAATAGCAGTAATCATTTGCCTTGTAATACAGAGTTCGGCAAAAGCTTTAAAGGATGACAGCTTGTCCTCTTTAAAATCACGAATTGCTTTATAAAGTCCAATCATACCTTCTTGGATAATATCTTCACGGTCTGCTCCGATTAAAAAGTATGATCTCGCTTTGGCACGAACAAAGTTTTTATATTTATTGATTAAATATTCTAACGCTGCGCTGTCTCCCTCATGAACCAGTTCCACAAGGCTTTCATCTTCCATTAGCTCGTAATCGCTTACTGACAGTTCCTTGAGATCTATGTTCACGACAATCCCCCCGACCAGGTTTTTACCGGCAAAATATAGCAATATTATACTTCATAGTTCACAAAAGCGTCAACATTCCTTATTTTTGCCCTCTTCTCCATCTTTCAAATATTTCGGCAATTTCATCCGAAAGATGTATAGAGGAAGAGCTTTGTCGTCGTTTTCTCTCGCCTACGGAGACATGAATCTCTTTCTGAATCTCATCCATTTCGTTCTTTAACTCTCTAGCAGATTTTCTTAGAGCACCTTTTCCAAATATCTGCCATTGTTCGGTGGAGTCAGAAGTCGCAACGTATATACGTGTGTCTATCGATTTCAATTCACCAACCAGCCGTTCAATCCGCTCATCCGCTGTTTCATTTTCCCGTGTGAAAATAACTTCCACCCGATAATTTTTTGTCTTTTTTTCTGTGCCAGGCGAGAGATGGGCATCAAATACTACGATTACTTGATGCCCTGTCGAACCCTGGTATTCTGCCATATTTTCAATCAGCAGATCTCTAGCTTTTGCAAAATCAGAAGTTTTTAAGCCCCGAAGTTCGGGCCATGCGCCAATGATGTTGTATCCGTCAACAATCAAATATTGGCGTGTTCTCATTTTTTCAATTCTAGCGGATAGCGGTTGCGGTAGACCTCATACATTAACAGACTGGCAGCAACAGATGCATTAAGAGATGTAACCTTACCCTTCATTGGCAGCTGGACTAGAAAATCACACGTTTCTGAAACGAGTCTTCCCATTCCTTTTCCTTCACTTCCAATTACGAGGCCTAAAGGCATGTCCCATTTCGCCTGACGGTAATCATCTTTGCCTTTCATATCTGCTCCGGCAAACCACATACCTCTTTCTTTCAGGTCTTTTATCGTCTGCACAAGGTTTGTTACACGCACAACCGGAATGTATTCAATCGCACCTGTAGATGCCTTTGCAACTGTTGCCGTTAAACCTACAGATCTTCTTTTAGGAATAATGATCCCATGTGCTCCAACAGCATCAGCGGTACGCATGATCGAACCTAAATTATGTGGATCTTCAAGCTCGTCTAATAAAATAAAGAAGGGCTCTTCACCACGTTCCTCCGCAAGTTTAAACAAATCATCGATATCAGCATATGTGTAGGCAGCTACACCAGCGATAACTCCTTGGTGATTTCCGCCTCCGCTAAGAGAGTCGAGTTTTTGTTTTGGAACATATTGAACGAGTACATTTTGTTTTTTAGCCATTGAAACAATCGTGCTAACCGGTCCTTTTTGGGAACCTTCACCCACAAAAATTTTATTAATATCACGGCCGGAGCGCAGTACCTCCATTACCGGATTTCTGCCTATTATCAGTTCTTGTTCTTTTTCTTCACTCATCTTCAGCCTTCCCCCTCTCAATCTTGTTTGTCTGGTAAAACAGTTTCCATTAATGCTTTGAGCCGTTCATGCTCGTTCAGAAGATATAAGTATCCGATAATCGCCTCAAAGCTCGTTGCATGCCTGTATGTCTGTACATCCGTATTTTTCGGAACCGTTCCTTGATTGGCGTTGCGTCCGCGTTTAATGACTGCAACTTCTTCTACTGTAAAAAAGTTTTCTTCCAGCAATTGAACGACCATGCCTGCCTGGGCTTTCGCGGATACAAATTTTGTTGCCGATACATGAAGCTTATTTGGTTTGACCTGTCCGTTGCGTATGAGATGCTCACGCACGAATTGCTCCATGACCGCATCTCCCATATAAGCAAGCGTGGTTCCATTCAGTTGTTTTATGTCTGCATCAGATAGTCTCATTTACTTATCTCTTTTCCACCGAACACCTTGTGCGGTATCTTCAAGGATGATGTTCTGCTCTTTTAACAGATCACGAATTTCATCGGCACGGGAAAAGTTCTTTTCTTTGCGCGCCTTGTTTCTTTCTTCGATAAGAGCTTCGATCTGTTCGTCTAAAAGCTCTTCTTCTTTTTGTAGCGTCAATCCTAATACTCCTGCAAGCTCATCAAATAAATGAATGAAATCAGTAATGACAGCTTTTGAAGTGTTCTTTTCCTGCAAGTAAACGTTAGCTTCTTTCGAAAAATCGAACAGGATGGAGATCGCGTTAGCTGTATTAAAATCGTCGTCCATATCTGTGATAAACTTCGCTCTTGTGTCCTCGATTACTTTTGTCCATTTTTCAATGTCTTCTGCTAAATCAGCTGTAACTGTTAGACGGTGCTTCAAGTTTTCATAAGCTGTTCTGATTCTGTTTAAGCTTGTTTCTGCAACATCCAGCAGTTCCTGGCTGAAGTTAATCGGATTGCGGTAGTGAACAGCTAGCATAAAGAAGCGGATAACTTGCGGATCCTGTTCTTTAACAAGGTCGTGAACGAGTACGAAATTGCCCAGGGATTTGGACATTTTTTCATTATCAATATTAATATACCCATTATGCATCCAATACTTAGCCATCGGAGCTTCATTTAATGCCTCTGATTGTGCAATCTCGTTTTCATGATGCGGGAATGCAAGGTCCTGTCCGCCTCCATGAATATCGATGGAATCACCAAGATATTTTTTTGCCATAGCCGAACATTCAATATGCCACCCAGGGCGGCCTTTGCCCCAAGGACTTTCCCAGTAGATCTCCCCTTCTTTCGCAGCTTTCCATAATACAAAATCAAGCGGATCTTCTTTTTTCTCTCCGATTTCAATCCTTGCTCCAGACTTCAGGTCATCAATGGATTGATGAGAAAGCTTCCCGTAGCCGTCAAACGAACGTGTTTTAAAATAAACATCACCTGAAGCTTCATATGCAAATCCTTTATTTATCAAGTTCTCGATGAACTCAATAATCTCCGGAATCGTTTCTGTTACACGCGGATGCGCATCTGCTTTCTGAACTCCGAGTGCGCACGTATCCTCGTGATAAGCATTGATGAACTTTTCTGCAATCGTCGGAACATCACTGCCCATTTCGTTAGCTGCTCTAATCAGCTTGTCATCAACATCCGTAAAGTTGGAGATGAACTGAACATCATACCCTCTGTATTCCAGATATCTTCTGACTGTATCAAATACGATAGCAGGACGGGCATTGCCGATGTGAATGTAATTGTATACAGTCGGTCCGCATACATACATTTTTACTTTGCCTTCTTCTAACGGTACAAACGGTTCTTTTTGGCGTGTCATCGTATTAAAAATTTTAATGCTCATTTAGATTCACTCCCTCTTTTCATTCTTTCCAATTCTTCACATAACTTCTTCATTTCGAGCTGCATTTCTCTGAATTTATCGGCTACCGGGTCTGGCAAATCGCGGTGGTCTAGTTCACAGCCCACTTTGATCCCGTCTTTAATTACGACTTTCCCTGGTATACCAACAACTGTTGCGTTAGGCGGTACGTTTTGTAGAACAACTGACCCCGCTCCTACTTTTGAGTTTTTACCGATTGTAATATTCCCTAACACCTTCGCACCTGTAGCAACGAGAACATGATCCTCTAATGTCGGGTGCCGTTTTCCTTTTTCTTTTCCGGTTCCGCCAAGTGTAACACCTTGATAGATTGTCACATCATTGCCGATGATACATGTCTCCCCGATTACGACTCCCATACCGTGATCGATAAAGAATCTTTTTCCGATTTGAGCTCCAGGATGGATTTCAATGCCGGTGAAAAATCGGCTGATCTGAGAGATCACACGGGCTAAAAACAGCAAATTGCGCTTAAATAACTTATGTGCCAGTCTGTGTGCCCATACAGCATGCAATCCTGAATACGTTAAGATCACTTCCAATGAACTTCTTGCGGCTGGATCTTTTTCAAATACAACCTTAATATCTTCCTTCATGGCTGAAAACACGCTTCCCAACCTCCTTGCTAAAAAAATTAAAAAAGTAAAGCATTTTTCTTAAGCTTTGTTGCTATCTGTGAGGGGGTTGATTTCCGCTCCAGGCGCTCGCTTTCCGCTGGGCGTGCGGTGAGCCTCCTCGGCGCCTTGCACCCTTAGGAGTCTCACCTGTCCCGCTGATCCCCCAGGAGTCTCGCACCTTACGCTCCAATCAACTGCTTCGAAGTTTTATAAAAGCTATCCAGCAACAACCTTTTAGAAAAGAATCAAAAATAAAAAACGCCCCTGTGCCGAATGACACAGAGACGCTGAATTAGACGCGGTTCCACTCTGTTTAACAGGTAAATCAAAAACATTATATTACCTGTTCCCTTAATCTCCGTAACGGGGAGTTACCGCCCATGCCTACTTCTGTTTCAGCACGAGACTCCGAGGGGCACTTCAGCAGGCATTTCTCATAAACCACTTTCAGCCGGTGATGGTTCTCTCTAATATGAAAAGGCGCCAGCCTACTTTCCTCATCTGCGTTTTAGTCTTTAAAAATAAGTTTCTTTTACTATATTATAATCTTTGCAAAATGTGTACTTTTATTACTTATTAATTTTCGCGATCACAGCATTTAGGCGTTTTACGATAACGTCTTTCCCTAAAAGAGAAACCGCTGCCGGCAGATCTGGACCATGCGTCTGTCCTGTTGTCGCAACACGGATAGGCATGAATAAGTTCTTCCCTTTTTGTCCTGTTTCCTTTTGTACTGCCTTCATCATCGATTTAATATCTTCTGCTTCAAACGATTCACTGTTTTCAACCTGGCTTAAGAAAGCTTCCATAACAGATGAAACACCCTCGCCTTGAAGAACTTCTAGGGCTTCCCCTTCGTATTCAATCTCTTCTTTAAAGAAAAGCTCGGTAAGATCTACGATTTCAGCACCATAGCTCATTTTTTCCTGGTGGAGAGCTACAAGGCGTGTTACCCACTCTTGCTCTTGGCCACTTGGGTTTTCAGAGATTCTTCCTGCTTTTATAAGATGGGGCATGCAAAGGTCAACGATTCTTTCAACGTCCTGCTTCTTCATATACTGGTTGTTCAGCCATTCAAGCTTTTGCGTATCGAAAACGGCAGGTGCCTTTGATAAGCGGTTCGGATCAAAAATCTCAATAAACTCTTCACGGCTGAAGATTTCCTCTTCTCCGCCCGGTGACCATCCTAATAATGCGATAAAGTTAAACAGCGCTTCAGGAAGATAACCTAGATCCTTATACTGCTCAATGAATTGAACGATAGACTCGTCACGTTTGCTTAACTTTTTGCGGTTTTCGTTTACGATAAGCGTCGTGTGGCCAAACTTAGGCTGTTCAAAGCCTAAAGCATCGTAGATCAAAAGCTGCTTTGGTGTATTTGAAATATGGTCATCTCCTCTTAATACATGAGAAATTGCCATATCGTGATCATCGATAACTACCGCGTAGTTATACGTTGGTATTCCGTCCTTTTTCACGATAACAAAATCGCCAAACCCGCTTGATTCAAAGGAAACTTCTCCTTTTACCATATCATCAAACGTAATTGTACGGTCTTGAGGAACTAAGAAACGAATACTAGGCTTGCGTCCCTCCGCTTCTAATGCAGCACGCTCTTCATCTGAAAGATTGCGGCAGCGCCCGTCATAAACAGGTGTATCACCCTTTGCCATCTGTTCTTCACGGGAAGCTTCCAGTTCTTCTTCGGTACAATAGCACTTATAAGCTAGTTCTTTTGAAAGAAGCTCATCCGTATATTTTTTATAAAGATCTAAGCGCTCCATTTGACGGTATGGACCAAAATCTCCGCCGATATCAACGCTTTCGTCCCAATCCATACCAAGCCATTTCAGATGGTTCAGCTGACTTTCCTCACCACCCTGAATATTTCGCTTTTGGTCAGTGTCTTCAATTCTGATAATAAATTTCCCGCCAGTGTGGCGTGCATATAAATAATTAAAAAGAGCTGCACGTGCATTACCTATATGTAAATGTCCTGTAGGACTTGGTGCATAACGTACTCGAACTTCGTTTGCCATCTTAGTTTCACCTCTAAATAGTAGTTATTTATTAATCTTTCTTCTCGATTAAAACAACCGCTTGTGCGGCAATTCCTTCTTCTCTTCCTGGAAAACCTAATTTTTCTGTCGTGGTCGCCTTCACATTGACTTGATCGGCATCAACTTCAAAAATACCCGCAATAACGGTTCTCATCTCTTCAATGTAAGGAAGCATTTTAGGCTTTTGGGCGATAATCGTGCAATCTATATTTCCTAAACGGTAACCTTTTTTCTCTACAAGCTTCCAAGAATCTAATAATAAACGTTTTGAATCCGCACCCTTGTAGGCAGGATCTGTGTCAGGAAAGTGTTTGCCAATATCCCCTTCACCTGCAGCTCCAAGCAATGCGTCTGTTACCGCATGCAGAAGAACGTCTGCATCAGAATGTCCTAAAAGTCCTTTTTCATAAGGTATCGTAACTCCGCCAATAATTAAAGGCCGTCCTTCACAAAATGCATGAACATCAAAACCCTGACCGATGCGCATCATGCTTTTTCCCCCTGTCTATCCAACAAAATGGCTTGTCCAAACAACAAGTCATCAGACGTAGTTAATTTTATATTATGATAGTCTCCCATTACAATAGTGACTGTATGTCCAATTCGTTCTACGAGGCTCGCATCATCCGTTCCAAGATAATGATCGGCGGCAGCTTTTTCATGCGCATCTTTTACAATAGAAAGACGAAAAGCTTGCGGGGTTTGAACAGCCCACAAGCTGGAACGGTCGATCGTTTCTTCCACCTGATTTTGTACAGCCCGCTTTACCGTATCCTTTACGGGTACAGCTAAAACAGCAGAACCTGTTTCAGCCGCATTTTCAACGAGCTGGCTAATATGGTGATGCGTAATAAAAGGTCGTGCAGCATCATGTATGAGGACAAGCTCTGTATCTTCTGGAACTTGTTTGAGACCCTCATATACACTTTGCTGCCGTTCACTTCCGCCTGGAACGATTTGGCGCACTTTTGTATATTGGAATGTTTGTACAAAATCTTGCATCTGTTTTAATTCCCGCTCACTGCCGACAAGAACGATACCCGAACAAGCCGGGTCTTTCTCAAAAACATCCAGTGTAAGCTTGAGAACCGGGCTCCCTAAGAGCTCGATCCATTGCTTTGAAATACCAGCATTCATTCTTTTGCCTTGTCCGGCCGCAGGAATTACTGTCCAATAATTCACGTGCTTTCCCCACCGTTCATTACAATGCTTTTTCTAGCAGCTTTTTTTTAGCAAAAATCATTCGGCCCGCTGACGTTTGAAGTACAGACGTAACAACTACATCGATCGTTTTTCCGATATAGTCTCGTCCATCCTCAACAACGATCATCGTTCCGTCATCGAGATAGCCAACACCTTGATTTTGCTCTTTACCATCTTTAATCACTTGAACAACCAGCTCTTCACCAGGAAGAACAACAGGTTTTACCGCGTTAGCAAGATCATTAATGTTAAGAACCGCAACATTCTGCAGCTCACATACTTTATTAAGATTAAAATCATTCGTAACGACTACGCCTGTTAAAAGCTGTGCAAGCTTTACAAGTTTGCTGTCTACTTCGGTAACTTCTTCAAAGTCACCCTCATAGATCTCCACTTTCATAGACAGCTCTTTTTGGATACGGTTTAAGATATCCAATCCGCGGCGGCCTCTATTACGTTTCAAAACATCTGAAGAATCTGCAATATACTGCAACTCTTCCAAAACGAATCGAGGAATGATCAGCGGACCTTCCAGAAAACCAGTTTGACAGATATCTGCAACACGACCATCAATAATAACACTCGTATCGAGAATCTTATATATCCCTCTTGCCTTTTCAGGTTCTGCTTCTTTCTTCTTCTCTTTGCCTTGGCGGTTCAGTGAGAAGAGCTGAATTAATTCATCTCTCTTTTTGAATCCTACCTGGAATCCAAGGTATCCAAGTAAAAAAGTGATAGCAATCGGCAGAATTGAACTTACAACAACGATATCCATGCTGCTTAGCGGCGACTGGATTAAGAATGCAACAATCAATCCAATGATAAGTCCCATCGTACCCGATAAAAGATCAGTTGCAGGGGCTTTAACAACCGTTTCCTCTGCCCAGCGAATTAATCCTACTACGTAATCTGACAGCCAAAATGTAGATAAAAATAGTATAAGTGCACCAATTACTGCCCCGACATATGGGGATGTTACTTGAGTCGGCAGATCACCGAAGTTAAGAACACGAATTAAATCTGGAATATATAGATAGCCCAGCATGCCCCCAATCACTATAAAAAACAATTGAACAATTCTTTTTAGCATGCCTGATTCACCTCCCCTAATCATTATTTACAAAATAATAGATTTGAAACGTAGAAATGCATATTTTTTAACTTACGATAATCATCGAATTTCTTCGTTGTCTTTGTTCTTCCGTTGCTCATTTATCCATATACACTCCGCGACTACAGAACTTCGCCGCCTCAAACTTCTCGTTTCTCCTAAGTTAAACGATTTAAATATGACGATCTACAAAAAGCTGTTCCTGAATTCGTTTTAATCCTTCTTTTACTTTTCTTGCACGAATTTCACCAATTCCTTCAACCTCGTCCAACTCATCAATTGAAGCACGCAAAATTTGCGGGAGATTTTCAAATGCATCTGTTAAGTTTTCGATAATAACAGTTGGCAGTCTTGGTATTTTCGCAAGAATACGGTATCCGCGCGGATGAATGGTTTCATCCTGCATATTCATACCGGCTGAGAAGCCTAAAAGTTTCATAATAACGGACTCATCAAATAATTCTTCGCTTGAAAGCTTATTGAGCTGGCGAAGTATCGCATAAGGATCGCTTTCATCGTCTTTCATATAATCTTTAATCAAAAGCAAGGCTTCTTCTTCGATATTTGAGACAAGCTCTTCCATCTGAATTCTGATCAGCCTGCCTTCAACTCCAAGTTCATTAACATATTTAATTATCTCATTTTTTATGCGTAAAACCATTTCAATTCTGTGAATAACTTGTGTAACTTCCTGGAAAGTCACAAGTTCTTCAAATTCAAGTGCACCGAGATTGGTCACACTTTGATCAAAGACTACTTTATATTTTTCAAGCGTCTGTATCGCCTGATTCGCTTTCGTTAATATGACGCCGATTTCTTTCAAGGAATAACGAATCATTCCTTGATAAAGCGTGATTACGTTACGGCGCTGTGAAATAGAGATTACAAGGTTTCCTGTCTGACGCGCAACACGCTCAGCCGTTCTATGCCGGATTCCCGTTTCCGTTGAAGGAATAACAGTATCGGGAATAAGCTGCGTGTTCGCGAATAATATCTTCACTGCATCTTCATTCAAAATGATGGCTCCGTCCATCTTTGCAAGCTCGTATAGAGAAGCAGGTGAATACTTGCAGTTTATCGAAAAACCGCCATCGACAATCTCTTTTATTTTATCATTATAGCCAACAACAATCAGACCGCCTGTATTTGCGCGCAATACGTTATCGATGCCTTCCCGAAGCGGTGTTCCGGGGGCAACAAGCTGCAGCATCTGACTAATGATCGCTTCTTTAATCGCATGATCCATAATATGCTTTACCCTCCTAACGCTGCTTGTAATGCCTCATAAACGGTAGATACACCAACGACTTTTATTCCTTTTGGAACAGTCCAGCCGCCGATATTTTTATCAGGTATAATAGCACGCGTAAATCCTAGCTTTGCTGCTTCATGTACTCGTTGTTCAATACGGGAAACCCTTCGCACTTCTCCCGTTAAGCCAATTTCTCCGATCATTACATCCGTAGGTTTTGTCGGTGCATCTCTGAAGCTTGATGCGATGCTGATCGCAACAGCAAGATCAATCGCAGGTTCATCGAGCCTCACTCCGCCTGCGACATTTAAATAAGCATCTTGATTCTGCAGCAGCAATCCGACTCTTTTCTCTAAAACAGCCATCAATAGCGATACACGGTTATGATCGATGCCGGTAGCCATTCTCCTAGGGTTTCCAAAACTGGTCGGCGAAATAAGTGCCTGAAGCTCAACAAGCATCGGCCGCGTTCCTTCAAGTGAAGCTACAACTGTAGAGCCGGCTGCCCCTTTTGAACGTTCTTCTAAGAAAATTTCAGAAGGATTCAATACTTCTTCCAATCCTTCTTCCTTCATCTCAAAAACACCAATCTCGTTCGTTGATCCAAAACGGTTCTTAACTGCTCTTAAGATACGGAAAGTATGGTGTCTTTCACCTTCAAAATAAAGCACAGCGTCTACCATGTGCTCCAAAAGGCGAGGTCCGGCAATTGCACCTTCTTTTGTAACATGTCCAACGATAAATATTGCAATTCCTTTTGTTTTCGCCATTCTCATTAAATGCGATGTACATTCTCTTACTTGCGAAACACTTCCTGGTGCTGAAGTTACTTCAGACCGATAAACGGTTTGAATGGAATCAATGATCATTACAGATGGCATAACGTCAGCCATTGCCTGCTCTATCAGTTCCAAATCCGTTTCAGCTAATACAAACAAATCCTTCGCAGCGATTTCGAGTCTGTCCGCTCTTAACTTTGTTTGTTTAACAGATTCTTCACCAGATATGTAGAGAACACGTTCTCCTTTTTGAGCAAGCTGTGCTGATGTCTGAAGGAGAAGTGTTGATTTTCCGATTCCCGGATCTCCGCCAACTAAAACTAAAGAGCCTGGAACAATCCCTCCGCCTAAAACACGGTTAAACTCCTGATAATTTGTAGGAATACGAGGTTCCTGCTCACTTTTAACTTCCACAATCGACTGTGGTTTCTGCTTAAGATTTGAGTCTCCAGAACTAAGCCCTCTTACATTCTTTTCAGGACGGATGGTTTCTTCCACCATCGTATTCCACGCCTGGCATCCTGGACATTTCCCCATCCATTTTGGAGACTCATAACCGCAATCCTGGCACAGAAAGATTGATTTTACTTTCGCCATCTAAAAAAACTCCTCTTCCAAACTTCACACCTTAAAAACATGCTATTTATACAATCCGAAGCTTTTATATATTAAACAGTTAAATGCTATAAATAAAAAAATTTACTCAATAATATCATAACATAAAACCTAACAACTCTTTCCATTTACGCTCTGCAAAAAAGGACGAAACGTAAGAATTATTTCGACAAAAACCCGGAGGACATGACTGCCTTCCGGGTTTTTTTGCAAGATATTCTCTTTTACTCTTTTTCACCGGCCAAAACCGGTCTGTTAATTCATTAAGTTACACCGTTTCAACAACAAAGTCGTTCTCTTCAACGTCAATTTTAACCGTTTGCCCTTTGTTGATATTTCCTTTTAGCAGTTCTTCAGACAATCTATCCTCGATTTTACGCTGAAGCGCTCTTCTAAGCGGACGAGCTCCATAATCAGGGTCATATCCTTCTTCTGTAATCTTCTCTAGTGCAGCCTGACTAAGCTCAATCTCAATGCCTTGATCACTCAGACGCTTCTTCAAGGAATCTGCCATGAGACCTACAATTCTTAATAAGTGCTCTTTCTCTAGAGAATGGAAGACAATGATTTCATCGATACGGTTTAAGAACTCTGGACGGAACGCGCGCTTTAATTCATCCATTACTTTAGACTTCATATCGTTGTATTTCTGTCCTTCATTATGAACAGCAAAACCTAGTGAACGGTTGCGCTTTAACGTGCTCGCACCAACGTTTGATGTCATGATCACAACCGTATTGCGGAAGTCGACAGTACGTCCTTTAGAATCTGTCAGACGCCCATCTTCGAGCACTTGAAGCAGAATGTTGAATACTTCTGGATGTGCTTTTTCAATTTCGTCAAGCAAGATAACAGAGTAAGGCTTTCTTCTTACTTTCTCTGTTAACTGTCCGCCTTCTTCATGCCCGACATAACCTGGAGGAGATCCAACAAGTCTTGAGGTTGTATGCTTCTCCATGTACTCAGACATGTCGATGCGGATAATCGCATCTTCATCTCCGAAAAGTGTTTCAGCAACAGCTCTAGCAAGCTCCGTTTTACCAACACCAGTCGGTCCTAAGAATATGAACGAACCAATCGGACGCTTAGGATCTTTCAATCCTGCACGAGCTCTTCGGATAGCTTTTGAAATAGCCGTTACCGCTTCGGACTGGCCGATTACGCGGTCATGAAGAATTTCTTCCATCTTCAGCAGGCGTTCTGTTTCTTCTTCTGCAAGTTTAGAAACCGGCACTCCCGTCCACGAAGATACAACTTGCGCGATATCTTCAGGCGTAACTTCTGTATTTTCTTTTCCTTGTTTTTCTTTCCAAACGTCCTTCGTCTTTTCAAGCTCTTCACGAAGACGCTGTTCTGAATCACGCAATGACGCTGCTTTTTCAAACTCCTGACTTTGAACAGCTGCGTCCTTTTCTTTACGGACTTCTTCAAGCTTTTGCTCGAGTTCTTTTAAGTTTGGCGGAGCTGTGTAAGAACGAAGACGTACTTTTGATGCAGCTTCGTCAATTAAGTCGATCGCTTTATCCGGCAAGAAACGGTCTGAGATATAGCGGTCAGATAATGAAACAGATGCTTCGATCGCCTCATCCGTGATGGTTACACGGTGGTGAGCCTCATAGCGGTCACGAAGCCCTTGGAGAATCTGGATGCTTTCATCCTTCGTTGGCTCATTAACCGTTATCGGCTGGAAGCGGCGTTCAAGCGCAGCGTCTTTTTCAATATACTTTCTATATTCATCAAGTGTTGTAGCACCAATACATTGAAGCTCACCACGGGCAAGAGCAGGTTTTAAAATGTTAGATGCATCGATCGCACCTTCTGCTCCGCCTGCACCAATCAATGTGTGAAGTTCGTCAATGAACAGAATGATATTGCCAGCCTGGCGAATTTCATCCATTACCTTTTTCAGTCGGTCCTCAAATTCACCTCTGTATTTTGTACCCGCAACAACAGTACCCATATCAAGCGTCATAACTCGCTTATCGCGAAGTGTTTCTGGCACCTCATTATTAATGATCTGCTGTGCTAAGCCTTCAGCAATCGCCGTTTTACCTACACCAGGCTCCCCAATCAGCACAGGGTTGTTTTTCGTACGGCGGCTTAATACTTCGATAACACGCTGTATTTCCTTCGCACGCCCTATAACAGGGTCAAGTGAACCATCACGTGCAATTGCTGTCAGATCGCGAGCTAAGCTGTCTAGTGTCGGTGTATTTGCGCTGGCAGATGAACCTCTATGGCTGGAAGAAGATTCATTGCTTCCTAGCAATTGAAGCACTTGCTGACGCGCCTTGTTCAGACTCACACCAAGGTTGTTCAATACTCTTGCTGCTACGCCTTCACCTTCACGGATTAATCCTAATAAAATATGTTCTGTTCCAACATACGAGTGTCCTAATTTACGAGCTTCGTCCATTGAAAGCTCAATCACCTTTTTAGCACGCGGTGTATAATGAATCGTTTGAACAGCTTCCTGTCCACGGCCGATTAACGTTTCCACTTCTTTTTGAATTTTTTCAGGTCCTAAACCAAGTACTTGGAGAGCCTTTGCCGCAATACCCTCGCCTTCCCTGATCAATCCTAACAAAATATGCTCAGTTCCCACATTGTTATGACCTAATCGAATTGCTTCTTCTTGTGCTAACGCTAATACTTTTTGAGCTCGCTCTGTAAAACGGCCAAACATCATACCCTTCACGCTCCTTATCGGTTTTCCAATTTTATTCTTTCTCTGATTAAAGTGGCTCTTCTTATGTCACGTTCGTCTGGAGTTAGAACTTCACCTGCATATTGTTGAAGAAAACCTGGTTGTGTAAGTATCATAAGTTCATTTAAGATTGTTTTCGAAATACCAGGCAAGATTTCTAAGTCGATGCCAAGCCTTACATCTGATAAGCATTTGGCAGCTTCTTTTGATTGGATAATCCTGCTGTTTTCCAATGTTCCCAATGAACGGTATAACTTATCTTCAAGCTGTAGTTTCAAACCATCCTGCAGCTGTTTTCTGGCAGCACGTTCTTGCTGAATAACCTGCATGACGACACCAGCTAGATCTTCCATTATATCCTCTTCTGACTTGCCTAGTGTCATCTGATTTGAAATCTGAAAAATGTTCCCCTGCGCTTCTGTTCCTTCCCCATATATTCCTCTAACGGCTAATCCAAGCTGATTAATCGCCGGAATAATACGGCTCATCTTCTTTGTCAGAACCAAAGCGGGGAGATGCATCATAACCGAGGCTCTAAGTCCTGTTCCTACGTTAGTCGGACAGCTCGTTAAATAACCTCGCTTTTCATCGAATGCGTAATCTGCATTTCTTTCAATAAAATCATCGATTACATTTGCTTTATGAAGCACTTCTTCGAGTTGAAAACCTGGTGCTAAGCATTGAATGCGGATATGGTCTTCCTCATTTAGCATGATGCTGACTGACTCATCCTCATTCATAAGCACCGCCCCGTATTTTGCCTGTTCAGCAAGATTTGGACTTATAAGGTGTTTCTCAACAAGTACCCTTTTTTGAATCGGTTTTAACTCTTCCATTACCAGCATTTCCAAATTTTCTGCATCTGGTACATCCTTTTCTTCATTTATGAAAGAAGAAATAGATGAAATCACCTCATGAGCAGATTCTTTGTCTGCTGCGATAGGAAAAACAAACTGCTGAAGATTTCTTGCAAGTCGGACACGGCTTGAGAGAACAATATCTGATTCCGGTCCTTCCCTTTTCATCCAGGGACTGATGGCATCACTGATAAATCGCTCTAGAGACATAAGTTTACGTATCCCTCCCCTGCTGCAAGCGGTGCTCAATCTCTCTTATTTCATCTCTTGTTTCAGCAGCCTTTTCGAATTCCTCATTTAATATATACTGCTGCATGGCTTGCTTTAATTGCTGAAGCTGCTTTTTTTCTTGAATGCTGCTTCCTGCCCGTAATGGGATTTTCCCCGCATGCAATGTATTGCCGCCATGAACCCGTTTAAAGATAGGATTTAATTTGGATTCAAAAGCTTTATAGCAATTATCACATCCAAAGCGGCCAATTTTAGCAAACTGATAATAACTCATTCCACATTTTTCACAAGCTAATGATGGCGGAATAAAGTTAGATGATGGTGTGTTCGGAACATGTCCATCACCATGCAGAAGACCAGAAAGCAATTGGTGAATGGAAAAGGAATTCGACCCCGGCAGGAATTCTCCTTTTTCTTTAGCACAATGTTCACAAATGTGAAATTCTGTTTTCTCACCATTTATGATCTTAGTAAAATGCAATGACGCTTCACGTTCATGGCATTCTTCACAATTCATTCTGCTCCCTCCCTTTATATAGAATGAAAAAAAGGGCTATGTGGTTCTATATTTTAAAGTTTTTATCATAGCTTTTAAAAGTTCTGCTCGCAATTCATCTCTATCCGGAAGATTCAGCTTTAAGATGGAACGATCCATAACGCTTAACATCAGCCTTGCTTCACGTTCACGGACAATGTTTTCTTCCAATAGTCTCTTAATTACATTTTCTGCGTTACCTTGTGATATCCTTTCACCAATCAAGGTTGTTAAGTGATCGATAAGATGTGCGGAGCTCTCGGTTCGAACTTTCATGATCCGGATATAACCGCCTCCACCTCTTTTACTTTCCACCACAAATCCTTTTTCAACCGTAAATCTCGTGTTGATTACATAATTTATTTGAGAAGGTACGCATTGAAACCTTTCAGCAATATCTGTCCGTTTAATCTCGATGGCCAAATCGTTTGTGCTTGAGAGAATTTGCTTTAAATAATTTTCAATCACATCTGAAATATTCCTCATTTCCCCTCCCCCTTCTGACTTTGACTAACTTTGACTATACCCTTATTATAGCCTGGTTTTTTCCGAAAATGCAAATCTCTATGCCTCCATTATTGCCTCATGAGTCGTGCTTTAACCTGTATGATTCTGTCGAAAAGATGTTGGTTTTGGATTTGTTTTGATAGGATTTGCTGGTGAGGGTTTTTGGATGGGATTGGATTGGATGTGTTGCTGGTTGAGTAAAGCCAGGGGATATTGTGGAGATGGATGGAGGTGAGTTTCTGATTGGCGCAGCATTTGACGATATTGTTGGGTTTTCTGCTGAGAGGTTTATTAGGGGTAAAGTCTGTTCAGGCCGTAATTTTATTTTCTAGGCGGTAATTTGGATTTATAGACCGTAATTAAATTTTCTAGGCTCTAAATCTTACTTTTTAAGCTGTAATTTTTCATTTATAGACTTTTCGACAAAAGTGCTCTGAAGGGAGATGGTTTACATCTTCTACCTTATTTATTTATTTATTTATTTATGTTGATCCTTAATGGTCAAGCATAAAATAGGCTAGAGTAAGTGCTTTAAGCTTTTACGGTACGTGTTCTTTTATTTGTTACACGTTCGCTCAAGATTACCCTCTCTTCGCTCAAAATCACCGAGTTGCGCTCAGAATCATCGTTTTACGCTCAGAATGGTGTCCTGTTCGCTCAAACTGCAGATTCGTTTCATGCTGTGCACCTTCTCTTATTATAAAAAACAGCTATATAAGCAGCTTTCCATAGAACCACGAGCGTATAATTTTACAGACAAGGGCTTATCTTTCTTGTTTTGATCAAATAACGGTGCTTTTTTGATTTAAATACAAAAAAAAGAAGATGGATATTCATCCATCTTCCTCATTGCCTAGCGACGTCCTACTCTAACAGGGGGAGACCCCCAACTACCATCGGCGCTGAAGAGCTTAACTTCCGTGTTCGGTATGGGAAC
>NZ_JBHTNQ010000003.1:0-31720 GCF_042680145.1 Fictibacillus halophilus
CACGTGGAGCTGACAGATACTAATCGGTCGAGGGCTTATCCTTAAAATTGTATGAAACGTTTGGAAACGTCGTATCTAGTTTTGAGAGAACATACTCTCTAATTTTATAAAAATCATGGTTAACGTCATGGTTAGGTCTAGTGATGATGGCGAAGAGGTCACACCCGTTCCCATACCGAACACGGAAGTTAAGCTCTTCAGCGCCGATGGTAGTTGGGGGTCTCCCCCTGTTAGAGTAGGACGTCGCTAGGCAATGAGGAAGATGGATGAAGATCCATCTTCTTTTTTTGTATTTAAATCAAAAAAGCACCGTTTTTTGATTTAAACAAGAAAGATAAGCCCTTGTCTGTAAAATTACACGCCCGTGGTTCTATGGAAGGCTGTTTATATAGCTGTTTTTATAATAAGAGAAGGTATATAGCATGAAACGAATCTGCAGTTTGAGCGAACAGGACACCATTCTGAGCGTAGGTGAGGCATTTTGAGCGTAAAACGACGATTCTGAGCGTAACTTGGTGATTTTGAGTGAAAAGAGGATAATCTTGAGCGAACGTGTAACAATTAAAAGAACACGTACCGTAAAAGGTTAAAGCACTTACTCCAGCCTATTCTATGCTTGACCATTAAGGATCAACATAAATAAAAAGGTAGAAGATGTGAACCATCTCCCTTCAGAGCACTTTTGTCGAAAAGTCTATAAATGAAAATTTACAGCTTAAAAAGTAAGATTTACAGTCTAGAAAATAAAACTAAGGTCTATAAATCCAAATTACAGCCTAGAAAATAAAATTACGGCCTGAAAACTATTTTCTCAATCTAACGCAGAGATCGTCACCATAGTAAAAACCTTTTAGATTGAAGTTCATGAAATCCTACGAAAAGATTGATACATTGTAGAATGTCTTATTAAGTCTAAATGAAGCATAATTCCAATCTAATCTGAAAAAAGAGTTCTAATCTGATCCCAATTAAGTAATTTTCCCAAAATTTATTATCTTCAACGTTATATACAACTTTTACATAATCCTCATATCACTTACTCCACCGTAATTTATGCTACACTAGGAGATAAAAATAATGGGGAGGCTATACAAATGAAAGACGTTCATTTCGATACATCAACTGTACATGCAGGTGGTCATAACAATGTTAAGTCTGTAAGCAAGGTTAAGCCAATCTACCAGACTTCAGCTTTTTCTTTTTCCGATCTGGATGATTTAGAAGATTACTTTCGCGGTAAAAATGACTTCCTATATACAAGAATGAACAATCCGAACCAAGATGACTTTGCACGAGGGGTAGCACAGCTCGAAAAAGCTCCAGCGGGTGTGGTTACGTCTTCAGGAATTTCAGCAATTTTAGTTGGTATATTATCCGTGGCTCAATCTGGCGATCATATTGTGGCTTGCGAGGACTTGTACGGAGGCACTTATCAGCTTCTTTCTGATGACTTAAAGAGTTTCGGTATCGAAACTTCATTTGTCTCTTTTAATGATGTAAATGAAGTTGAAAAAAGCATTCGTCCTAATACAAAATTGCTCTACTCGGAATCCGTTACAAATCCTCTTTTACGAGTAGAAGATCTCGGCGCGCTTGTCGGATTAGCTAAAAAGCATGGATTAACTACGATGATTGATAACACCTTTGCAACGCCTTTTGTTTTACAGCCGTACACACAGGGTGTTGATCTTGTCGTTCATAGTGCAACGAAATATTTAAACGGACATAGCGATGTAACGGCAGGTGTTGTTGTAGGCAGTGAGAATTTAATCGCTAAAGCTAAATCTAAAATGGCCCATCTTGGCTGCAACCTTGGACCGTTTGACGCATGGCTGGCATCCAGAGGATTAAAAACGTTAAGCGTGCGTATGGAGCGTCATTTAGCCAATGCAAAGGCATTAGCAGGCGAGTTAAAGGGAACAAAGGGTATTAAGAAAGTATATTATCCTGAGTTTGTCAGCGAAAAAGGGAACGGGGCAATCGTGACGATTGAACTGGACGAAAGCAGTGATGTTCATACGTTTTTTAAATCCCTTGATTGGGTACACATCGTTCCAACATTAGCTGGAGTTGAAACTACTGTTTCCTATCCACTTGGAACCTCTCATCGATCATTGCCAGCAGAAATGTGCGAAACGCTTGGAATTAATAAAAATGTAATCAGAATCTCTGTAGGAATCGAAAATGCAGAGGATATTATTGAAGTTTTTAAAACAGCTGCTCAAAAAGCTTTAGGACTTTAAACTGTAACATAAAAGAAATTGTTCCACTTGTCGAATCGTGGTATGATATCTGGTGAAAGCGCTTCATCAAACACAGCAAGGGAGGCATAAAAATGAAGCCTAAACAGGAATTACATCGCGGGCTCGAGGAAAGACATATTACGCTTATGTCACTTGGGGCTGCTATTGGAGTGGGCTTATTTTTAGGTTCCGCTTCAGCAATTGAGATGGCAGGACCAGCAATTTTATTTGCATATGCTCTAGGTGGAGCAGTAATGTTTATGATCATGAGAGCTCTTGGTGAAATGGCAATCCATCAGCCAGTTGCAGGTTCTTTTAGCCGATACGCAAGAAACTACATTGGACCATTAGCTGGGTACTTAACAGGATGGAACTATTGGTTCTTGTGGATTGTAACTTGTATGGCTGAGATTACAGCAGTAGGAATCTACATGAAGATGTGGTATCCGGACATACCAACGTGGATCTGGGCATTAGCCGCACTTGTCATTATGGCTAGCATCAACCTTCTTGCGATTAAAGCATATGGAGAGTTTGAATTCTGGTTTGCGTTAATTAAAATTGTAGCTATCGTTTTAATGATTGTAACTGGTTTAGGAATGATTATATTTGGTTTTGGTAACGGTGGTGTTGCAACCGGAATCAGCAACCTATGGGAAAATGGCGGATTTGCTCCGAATGGGGTTAAAGGTATTCTCATGTCGATGCAAATGGTTATGTTCGCCTTCTTAGGTATAGAAATGATCGGTGTAACAGCAGGTGAAGTTAAGAACCCTGAAAAATCGATTGCCAAAGCTGTAAATACTGTATTCTGGCGTATTTTATTATTTTATGTCGGGGCATTGTTCGTTATCATGTCGATCTATCCTTGGGATCAAATTGGTACACAAGGAAGTCCGTTTGTATTAACGTTTGAAAAGATCGGAATTGGACAAGCTGCTGGAATCATTAATTTTGTTGTATTAACAGCTGCATTATCTAGCTGTAACAGTGGGATTTTCAGTACAGGCCGTATGTTGTTCAATCTTGCTGAACAAAAACAAGCTCCAGCAAAACTTCATAGTGTAGGTAAAACAGGAGTGCCGTCTACAGCTATTTTAGTTTCAGCTGCTGCCCTATTAGTCGGGGTGGTACTTAACTACTTAGTTCCTGAAAAAGTATTTGTTTGGGTAACGAGTATTTCAACGTTTGGTGCAATCTGGACGTGGTCAGTCATTCTCATTTCTCAATTGAAATTCCGTAAAGGATTAAGTGACGAAGAAAAGGCTGAATTGAAATTTAAAATGCCATTATATCCTTTTGGATCATATATAGCACTTGCAATATTGATATTTGTAGTAGGAATCATGGCTTATTTCCCTGATACACGAATTGCGTTAATAGTAGGCCCATTCTGGCTGATCTTATTAACTGCCATCTACTACGCTAAAGGTTTCCATAAGAGACCAGAAAACGCGAAAAAAGCAGCATAATCAAAGGGCACTGGAAAAAAATAAAATACCAGTGCCTTAATATTTATTTAACACTTGCATCATACTAATAAACGTGTTATATTAATAAATGTCCGAAACAAGTTGTTTAACAAACAACCTTTTATAACGTCGCGGGGTGGAGCAGTCTGGTAGCTCGTCGGGCTCATAACCCGAAGGTCGCAGGTTCAAATCCTGTCCCCGCAACCAATTTTATTTCATGAACAACGTTGAGATTTTTCTTGACCATGAACTACATCAATTACATATAAGCTGGACCCGTGGTGTAGTGGTTAACATGCCTGCCTGTCACGCAGGAGATCGCCGGTTCGACCCCGGTCGGGTCCGCCACTTTTAAAAAACGAAACAAGGTTTCGTGTTTTTTTATGTCTAAAAGTAAGTTAAACTTAAAATATACTACTGATACCTTAGGAGTTCAATCTGATCCTAAGGCTTTTTTATAAACTGATTTAGCCAAGAGGTGGTTCCCAATGCTTCATGATGAATTTGAATGGATAAAAAGCATCACACCGAATTCTTCTTTTCAAAAAGAGTTAGTAACGGGTATTGGTGATGACGCCGCACTTTGGTCAGTAAACAAAGAAATGGATCAAGTCGTATGTGTTGATACGATGGTTGAAGGAGTCCATTTTACGAAAAATACTTTGTCACCTTATCAAGTTGGCTATAAGGCGCTTGCTGTGAACTTGAGCGATTTAGGTGCAATGGGTGCGATACCGCAGTTTTATTTAGTATCTATCGCGATCTCGAAGGACTGGAATGAAGAAGAGCTTGGCGAAGTTTATAAAGGTATGGCCGACCTCGCATCAAAGTACAAAGCAGACCTTATTGGCGGGGATACAGTTTCGACAAAAGGTCCTCTAGTATTAACAGTTACCGTTATTGGAAAAGTAGAAAAAGGGAAACGTCTGCTTCGAAAAAATGCGAAGCCAGGAGATTCTGTCTTTTTAACGGGAGTGACGGGAGAATCTGCAGCAGGGCTACAGCTATTATTAAAAAGCACCAGACACTATCATTTTAACAGTGATGAAGAGCAGCTGATCTTACAGCATCAAATGCCGGCTCCTCATATTGAACCGGGGAGAATATTAGCATCCAGCGGTTTTCGTATCTCCTTAAACGACGTAAGTGATGGAATAGCGAGCGAACTCAATGAAATTGCTGAAGCCAGTCAGGTTACCATACATATTGATGAAAATAAAATCCCTGTCAGTCCATTATTAGTCAGATACCCTAAGAACGAGCAGTTAAAGTATCAGCTGTTTGGCGGAGAAGATTATGTACTGACTGGAACGGTTGCTCAAGATCAGTTCGAACAATTAAGCATATTGTTTCAACAGCATTCTCTGGAGATATTTGAAATTGGGAAAGTTGGAGAAGCTGGTAATGCAGCAGTTTATTTGCATCGAAACGAAAACGAATCATCAGAACGAATTACAAAACAAGGTTTTAATCATTTTAGGGAAAGGTAAGGGAAGTCATGAGTGTTTATCATTTTAAAACAAAGTCAGCGGAAGAAACGATGGCTTTTGCTGAAAAACTAGGGTCAGTCCTCGAAAAAGGAGACGTTCTTACACTGGCTGGAGATCTTGGCGCAGGTAAGACCACTTTCACTAAAGGACTTGCTAAAGGTTTAAGCATAACCCGTACCGTGAACTCCCCTACGTTTACCATCATTAAAGAATACAATGGTCGTTTGCCTCTTTACCATATGGATGTGTACAGACTGGAAGACTCTGATGAAGATTTAGGTTTTGAAGAGTATTTTTCAGGTGAAGGTGTTTGTGTGGTAGAGTGGGCGACCTTTATAGAAGAATATCTGCCAAAAGAGAGACTAGAATTGGTTATCTCGCACATTGGTGAAGACGAACGAGAAATACAACTAACTCCGCTTGGGGAAAGATACGAAGAACGTGTTAAGGAGATTATGCAATGAAAGTACTGGCAATAGATACATCCAACCTAGTTATGGGGATTGCCGTATTGGATGAAGGAAAAGTGCTTGGTGAATATATTACAAACTTAAAGAAAAATCATTCGATACGTGTGATGCCTGCGATCGAGCAGCTAATGAAAGAAACGGGTGTTAAACCTGCTGAACTCGATCGTATCGTTGTTGCTAAAGGTCCTGGCTCGTATACAGGTGTACGAATTGGCGTCACAATCGCTAAAACGCTCGCGTGGACATTAAAAAAAGAACTTGTAGGTATTTCAAGCCTTGAAGTACTCGCACAAAGCGGAAAGTATTTTAATGGTTTTACAGTTCCGTTATTTGATGCCAGACGCACACAGCTGTTTACAGGTCTATATGGACAAGCTGACTCAGGTGAATTTGAGAACCTATGGGAAGATCGCATCATCTTATTAAAAGACTGGCTTGAAAAACTGCAAACAACAGATAAGAAAGTTCTTTTCGTAGGAAACGATCTTCCTATTCATCTGGAAACAATATCTGAGGTTTTGGGAAGTCAGGCTGTATTTGGACATATTTCTGATCATAATCCAAGACCAAGTGAGCTAGGACGAATTGGTATGCAGAGGGAGCCGGATGATATCCATTCATTTACACCAAGTTATCTCCAGCTAGCCGAAGCAGAAGTAAACTGGCTGAAGTCACAGGGCAAGTAGGTGTTTCAGGTGGGAGAGGCATATACTTATAGACTCGCAAAAGTAAGTGACATTGATGATATTCTTGGCATTGAACAGTCTTCCTTCACTGTTCCTTGGTCGAGAGAAGCTTTTTACAGAGAAATCGTTGAAAATCAATTTGCGTATTACCTTGTCATTGAGGACCATTTTCAGCCGATTGGCTATTGCGGCATCTGGCTTGTGATGGATGAAGCTCATGTAACAAATATTGCGATTCTTCCTTCATACAGAGGAAGAAAGCTAGGAGAACAGCTGATGAAAGAAGCGATGATTCTCGCAAAAAGACATGGGGCAGCAACGATGACGCTAGAAGCCCGTGTCAGTAATCACGTTGCCCAAAACTTATATAAGAAACTTGGATTCCAAGCAGGCGGAATTAGAAAAAACTATTACAGTGATAACGGTGAAGATGCGTTAGTTATGTGGGTGGAACTATGAAAAAAGATGAAATCATATTAGCAATCGAAACAAGTTGTGATGAGACAGCTGTAGCCATTGTAAAAAACGGCATAGAGCTATTGGCGAACATTGTGGCTTCACAGATTGAAAGCCATAAACGATTCGGAGGAGTTGTGCCTGAGGTGGCGTCGCGACATCATGTGGAACAAATTACGATCGTTATTGATGAAGCGTTAAATAAAGCTGAGCTTGAGCCGGCTGATTTAACAGCCGTTGCTGTTACCGAAGGACCGGGATTAGTTGGCGCACTCTTAATCGGTGTAAACGCAGCGAAAGTATTTGCGTTCGCACACGGACTGCCGCTTGTACCTGTTCATCATATCGCAGGACACATCTATGCGAACCGTCTTGTAAAAGAGATGACATTCCCGTTGTTGTCACTAATCGTTTCAGGCGGACATACAGAGCTTGTTTTCATGGAAGAACACGGAACCTTCAAAGTGATCGGGGAAACAAGAGATGATGCAGCGGGTGAAGCGTATGATAAAGTCGCTCGTACATTGAACATGCCGTATCCAGGTGGTCCGCATATCGACAAGCTCGCTCAAGAAGGTGAACCGAACATTGACCTGCCGAGAGCTTGGCTTGAACCTGAATCACTGGACTTTAGTTTCAGCGGATTAAAATCAGCTGTAATTAACACCGTTCATAATGCAGCGCAGCGCGGTGAAGTAATTAAGCCAGAAGACTTGGCGGCGAGCTTTCAAGCAAGCGTTGTAGATGTACTTGTGGAAAAAACATTTCGTGCAGCTGATCAATATAAAGTTAAACAAGTTCTTCTTGCAGGTGGTGTAGCCGCGAACAAGGGGTTGCGCAAAGCATTGGAAGAACGATTTAAAGATACTGAATATGATTTAGTAATCCCGCCTTTGCACTTATGCACAGATAATGCTGCAATGATTGCGGCAGCTGGAAGTGTTGCTTATCAAAAGGGGACACGGGCTGATATGGCACTCAACGGAGTACCTGGACTAGATATCGAAGCGCAATAATCAAAGAAAGCTCTTTTTCTTAAAGAAGAAGAGCTTTTTTTGTCGACTAATTGAGACTTCTTTCGACATTCTTATTGTGGAAAAGTTATACACAGGTTTGTGGATATTGTGGACAATGTTTGAAAGAGTTCTACAAATAAGGGTTCATGTTATACACAATTCACACAATGTATACACAATTTTCTGTGGATAACGTGGATAAGTAGAAAATATACTTATAAAACCTAATTTTGTCTTGTGGATAACAAAAAGCTGACAACACTTTTATTAAGGTTGTCAGCTTTTGAAAGCTAAGCATTCTGCAATTCTTCCCATTCTTCCATAAGGGTTTCCATTTCACTATTTAATGTATCTAACTGTGATTGAAACTCTTGTGTTTTCTCGTAATCTTGAAATACCTCAGGTTTGCAAAGTTCACCTTCTGCATACGCAATTTTGCTCTCAAGTCCCTCAAGAAGTTCTTCAATTTCCTCAATTCGGCGCTGTCGTTTACGATCTTGTTTCTTTGCTTCTTTGTCGATTGAGTTCTTGGCACTGTTTGATTGTGCAGAGGACGGCGCGTTTGCTCTGTTTTCGGCTTTTTGGCGTTCTGCAATTTCTTCGCGTGCTTTCATTTCGTTCTTTTTTTCCGTGTAATAATCGTAATCCCCGAGATACTCTGTAATTCCATCTGGAGCCAGTTCAGCCACCTTAGTCGCGATCCGGTTAATAAAATAACGGTCATGGGATACAAAAAGGATGGTTCCTGGATAATGGATCAGCGCTTGTTCCAGAATTTCTTTGCTATCAAGGTCCAAATGGTTCGTCGGCTCGTCCAATAACAGCAGATTGCCTTTTTCCATCATGAGTTTAGCAAGGGCAAGCCGTGCTTTCTGGCCGCCGCTTAACTCGTTTACAAGCTTCAGAACATCATCACCGCTGAAAAGGAACTGGCCAAGGATCGAGCGGATTTCCTTTTCCGTTTTTTCGGGATAATCATCCCAAAGCTCGTTCAAAAGTGTTTTCCGGGAGTGAAGATCGGCTTGTTCCTGATCATAATGTGAAATTTTCAAACCGCTGCCATAGCGAATGTCACCCGTAATGAGCGGCAGCTGTTTTCTAATTACTTTTAATAGTGTCGATTTACCGATTCCGTTAGGGCCGACGATTGCTATACTATCCTGACGGGTTACTGCCAGGTTTACATTTTTAAAAAGTGGAGCTCCGTTTTCATAGGCTGTGCTCACTTCCTCAAGCTTTAACACATCGTTTCCGCTTTGTCTTTCGATATCAAAAGAAAAGGAAGCAGATTTTTCAGATCCTGCAGGACGTTCTTTCAGCTCCATTTTCTCAAGCTGTTTACGGCGGCTCTGTGCGCGTTTTGTCGTTGAAGCACGCACGAGGTTGCGCTGAATAAAATCTTCGAGTTTAGCAACTTGGTCTTGCTGTTTCTCAAATTCTTTCATTTCCTGAGCGAAACGCTCCGCTTTTTGCTCTAGGTAACTAGAATAGTTTCCGGTAAATCGATAACAACGTTTTCTCGATACTTCATAAACGCTAGTCACAATTTTATCTAGGAAATAACGGTCATGGGAAACGATCAGAATCCCGCCTGGGTAACCCTGCAAATATTGCTCCAGCCAAGTTAACGTCTTGATATCAAGATGGTTGGTAGGTTCGTCCAGAATAAGAAGGTCCGGCTTCGTTAAAAGAAGCTTTGCAAGAGCAAGTCTTGTTTTCTGGCCGCCGCTAAGCGTATTGATTCTCGTGTCTCTGTCAAAATCAGCAAATTGAAAACCGTGAAGAACGGTGCGGATCTCAGCTTCGTATTGGTATCCGCCATCGTCCTTAAATTGAACCTGCAGCGCATCATAATCTTTTAAAAGACGCTCATACTCAGCTGCATTTTCTAAAACACCCGGATCGCCCATACTCGCTTCCATTTCACGCAGCTTCTTCTCTTTTTTGCGAAGAGGTTCAAAGACCGAGAGCATTTCGTTCCAGATCGTTTCATCTGAATCAAGGCCGGCATCCTGTGCGAGGTAGCCAGTTTTCACATCTTTTGGAATCATGACATGACCGGAATCGTATGAATACTCCCCAGTAATAACACGAAGAAGAGTAGACTTTCCTGCGCCGTTTCTGCCAACAAGCGCAATACGTTCTCCAGTTTGGACTTCTAATTTTATATTGGATAAAATGACGTCAGCGCCAAAGGACTTTGTGACGTCTTGAACTTGTAATATAATCATTTCAATTCACCTCTATGAAAAAGGGTGATTTTTATTCAGGCTGTTGTCTTAACCTTCGCAGCTTGAAGGAGTTGCTTTCCGCTCCAGGATGCTCGCTTTCCGGGGGGCGTGCGGTGAGCCTCCTCTGCGCTTTGCGCCGTTAGGAGTCTCACCTGTCCCGCTCATCCCCCAGGAGTCTCGCACCTTGCGCTCCAACCAACTGTTCAATGAAGTCGAAACAACAAATCTCATAGAAAAAAGCCCCTAATAATAATCTTTAACCCTGTCTACTAGTAGTTTAGCTTAGTTTGGAGATTCACGCCAACAAAGGGAATGTTCAACATTTTGCAATATTTACATGGAAGAATATAACGACAATAAAAGCGGTTTCGTGTATATTCAACTTGAGGAGGGGTTTTATGAAAGAGTTAACCCATTTTAACGAAGAAGGCCGTGCCAGAATGGTGGATATTTCAGAAAAGGAAACATCATACCGAACAGCTATCGCGGTCAGCGGGATAACCGTATCTGAAGAAGTCTTCCTTAAGATTAAAGACAACAAGTTCAAAAAAGGGGACGTTCTCGCAGTTGCTCAAATTGCTGGAATCATGGCAGCTAAAAAAACATCTGACTGGATTCCAATGTGCCACCCGCTCTCATTAACCGGCGTTGATCTTTCTTTTCAATGGGAAAAAGAAAGTGACGAAGGATACAAATTAAATATACAAGCTGAAGTAAGAACAAAAGGGAGTACTGGAGTAGAGATGGAAGCACTCACGGCCGCCTCTGCTGCAGCTTTGACCGTATATGATATGTGTAAAGCAGCAGATAAAGGAATGATCATCGGTCCTACATATCTCGTCTCAAAAACAGGCGGAAAGAATGGGGATTTCGTACGCTAATCAAGCCCTGACAAAGTATGATACAATAGGAAAAGATAAGCTTTCTGAATATGGAGGGCCAATACATGAACCAAGATCAGCTAAAAATACCGCATGCTACAGCTAAACGGCTGCCATTATATTACCGGTTTCTAAAAAATCTCTCGTCCTCAGGAAAGCAAAGGGTGTCGTCTGCTGAATTGAGTGAGGCTGTAAAAGTAGATTCTGCTACGATACGAAGAGATTTTTCCTATTTTGGAGCGTTAGGGAAAAAGGGTTATGGCTACAATGTTAACTACTTGCTCTCATTTTTCCGCAAAACCCTTAATCAGGATGAAACAACAACGGTTGCTTTAATCGGAGTAGGTAATTTAGGAACTGCCTTTTTGCATTACAATTTTACAAAAAATAATAATACAAAAATAGAAGTCGCATTCGACGTAGATGAATCTAAAATCGGTACCGAGATCGCTGGAGTACCTATTTATCATACGAACGATATTGAAAGTGAACTTGAGAAGCGGGGAATCGACGTTGCCATTCTAACTGTGCCTGTTGGTGCAGCCCAGCCGATCGCAGATCAGCTGGAAAGAGCGGGAGTAAAAGGAATCTTGAACTTTACGCCGGCACGTCTAACCTTATCCTCAGAAATTCGCGTACACCATATTGATTTAGCTGTAGAACTGCAGTCACTCGTTTATTTTATGAAAAATTACTCTTAAAGGAGGAAGTACAATGTTAGGACCAGGAAGTATCGCATTAATTGGATTGGCAGCTTTAGTGATGTTTGGACCAAAGAAACTGCCTGAATTAGGAAAAGCAGCAGGTAAGACGCTTCGCGAGTTCAAAAATGCAACAAAAGGCATTATGGACGATGACGATGATAAAAAGAAGGAAAGCGAACAACAGAAGTAAGGATGTTTTTCTATGACCTCTGAAAAAAATATGACGTTATACGACCACGTTGGTGAGTTAAGAAAACGCATCATGTGGGCACTAATAGCTTTCTTTGTATTTCTTATCGTTGGATTTTTCTTAGCTAAGCATGTGATCGTGTATTTGCAAAGTGATCCGATCGCTAAAGATATTCAAATGAACGCATTTCACTTAACAGACCCATTGAATGTCTATATGACTTTCGCATTCTTTATCGGCTGTGTATTAGCAGCGCCAGTCGTTCTGTATCAGCTATGGGCGTTTATTAGCCCGGGTCTTTACGAAAATGAACGAAAAGTAACACTGATGTATATCCCGATTGCATTTTTGCTATTCTTAACGGGATTGGCATTCTCTTATTTTATTCTCTTTCCGTTTGTTGTAAGTTTTATGGGCAATGTTGCGACTGCGCTTAGTGTTGAAGGAGAATACGGAATCCAGGAATATTTCTCATTTTTATTTAATATTACATTGCCGTTTGGATTGCTGTTTCAGTTCCCGGTGCTGATCATGTTTTTGACACGATTAGGGATTGTAACACCAAACTATTTAAAAAGAATAAGGAAAGTCGCTTATTTTGGGATTCTAGTTATAGCCGGATTCATTACTCCGCCAGAACTTTTGTCTCACTTAATGGTTACTTTTCCGTTAATTCTTCTTTATGAAATCAGTATCCTGATTTCCAGAACGGCATATAAAAAACGGATGAAAGCAGAAGTGGAAGCTCTTGTGAAAGAGAAAGAAGCTGAAGTTGAATCTGCATATAATGAATAAGAAAGAGGGTCTCTTAATGGGAGCCCTCTTTTCGTCTGTTTTTCTAAGGATTTGGAGATTTTTACGGTACGTGTTCTTATTTTTATTACACGTTCACGCAGAAAAGTTGTACTTTCACGCAATCGAGTGCTAGTTCCACGCACAATCACCCTGGTTCCATGCTAACTGGGCTTTGGTCCACGCCAAATACCTAGGCTTTCACGCGATAATCTGGAAATCCCTAAATAAAAAGAAAAACTGCCTCATAAAGGACAGTTTTTTGTATCTATTTCTTTCGTTTTCTTTTCAAATGGTTATTTAACGCGAAGTATCTGATGGCATTTGCGAAATCAAATGTTGCGACAACCATGGTGATGATCGTCCAGAAACTTGTCATTCCGTACTCACTAGCATAATGAACAGCTAAGTACGTAAAGACGACTCCGATTCCTAAATATAAAAATGCCATAAACAAAGGTGATGTCTTCATAGCAGTCCTCCAAAAATCAATTGCGCTGTTTCTAGCTGTTTTTCCATTTCCTTGATCTTATCAGCAAGGAAAATCTGGACAATTAATACGANAGGTAAAGCCCATTGCCGTGTATATTAATAGATGTGTAAAGTCCGCATGAACAGCAGCAAAAATAAGAGAACTGATCAAAGCAGATAGAAAGAAATTAAATCGTTTATGAAGTGATCCAAAAATAATCTTTCGGAAGATAATCTCTTCTAATATTGGGCCGACAATGGCCGTGACAATCATAAAGTATTGTACATCTTTTACGATTTCAACAAGCTTTTCTGTGTTTTCAGAACCAGGCTGAATGCCAAATACGTTTATTTCAATAAGGCTGGCAATAATTTGAGCGGCATACGCCATAAAAATACCGATGATTGACCACATAACTGCAGAGCCTTTTGACACCCGTTCAGAATCGCGATGCCGGCTTTTAATCTCAGGCATCAGCATGTAAAGGATAATGAATAGAGCTGCAATAAAACTTATTGTCCCCCACATTCCAAACAATTGATTTTCAGGAACACCAAGTTCATTCAATAGAGGAATTCCAAGATATCCCGAGAATTGCATAAGTATGTATATAAAGATGATCCACCAGTATTTTTTCTTCAAATTAAGTTCTCCTTTAATTCCTCACGCGAATACTCTTACTTATTATTACTCTTTATATGCTAACCCATTTTAACATAGAATAGGCATGGCTCGCGAGGATATCGATTTTGAGAACTTTTTCATATTTCCTGCTTGCAAAGTTTTAAAGTTTTATTTATTATTAGAAATGGAGTTAGCACTCACCAACAAAGAGTGCTAATAAGAAAATTTTTTAACTATTTAAGGAGGGTGTTTCACTTGTTAAAGCCATTAGGTGACCGTATTATTATTGAGCTTGTAGAAGGTGAAGAAAAAACTGCAAGCGGCATTGTATTGCCAGATTCAGCAAAAGAAAAGCCTCAAGAAGGAAAAGTTGTTGCTGTAGGTACGGGCCGTGTGACGGATAACGGCGAGCGTATCTCTTTAGAAGTTTCAGAAGGAAACACAATTATTTTCTCTAAATACGCTGGTACAGAAGTGAAGTACCAAGGCAAAGAATACTTGATTCTTCGTGAATCTGACGTTTTAGCGATCGTAGGCTAATCTCAGAGAATGGAAGCTTCAATGTTTTGAAGCTACATAAATAAAAGCATATGTAAGTCACTACTTTTTTAAATTAATGGGAGGGTTTTTACATGGCTAAAGATATTAAATTTAGTGAAGACGCACGCCGCTCAATGCTACGCGGTGTTGATGCATTAGCGAACGCTGTAAAAGTAACGCTTGGACCTAAAGGGCGCAACGTTGTACTTGAAAAGAAATTTGGTTCACCGCTAATTACAAATGACGGTGTAACAATCGCAAAAGAAATCGAGCTTGAAGATGCATTCGAAAACATGGGTGCTAAGCTTGTAGCTGAAGTTGCAAGCAAAACGAACGACGTTGCTGGGGACGGAACAACAACTGCAACAGTTCTTGCTCAAGCGATGATCCGTGAAGGACTTAAGAACGTAACAAGCGGTGCAAACCCAATGGTACTTCGTAAAGGTATCGAAAAAGCGACAGCTGCTGCAGTAGCAGAGCTTAAAGCAATTTCTAAGCCGATCGAAGGAAAAGAATCAATCGCACAAGTTGCATCGATCTCTGCAGCTGACGATGAAGTAGGTCAATTGATTGCTGAAGCGATGGAGCGCGTTGGAAATGACGGCGTAATCACAATCGAAGAATCAAAAGGATTCACAACTGAGCTTGAAGTGGTTGAAGGTATGCAGTTTGACCGCGGATATGCATCTCCATACATGGTTACAAACTCTGACAAGATGGAAGCAGAGCTGGAGAACCCGTACATCCTTATCACAGATAAGAAGATTACAAACATTCAAGAAATCCTTCCAGTTCTTGAGCAAGTGGTACAGCAAGGCAAGTCATTGTTGTTAATTGCTGAAGACGTTGAAGGTGAAGCACTTGCTACTCTAGTAGTTAACAAGCTTCGCGGAACATTCAATGCAGTAGCTGTTAAAGCTCCTGGATTCGGTGACCGTCGTAAAGCAATGCTAGAAGACATCGCAGTACTAACTGGCGGTGAAGTAATTACTGAAGAGCTAGGTCTTGACCTTAAGACTGCGAACATCACGCAGCTTGGTACAGCTTCTAAAGTTGTTGTAACAAAAGAAAACACAACAATCGTTGAAGGTGCTGGAGACTCTGCTAAAATTGCAGCTCGTGTTAACCAAATTAAAGCTCAGCTTGAAGAAACAACTTCTGAGTTCGATAAAGAAAAATTACAAGAGCGCCTAGCGAAATTAGCTGGCGGTGTAGCAGTAATCAAAGTTGGTGCAGCTACTGAAACTGAGTTAAAAGAGCGCAAACTTCGTATCGAAGACGCATTGAACTCTACGCGTGCAGCAGTTGAAGAGGGTATCGTATCCGGTGGTGGTACAGCTCTAGTTAACGTACTAAGCGCAATTTCAAAAGTTGAAGCTTCTGGCGACGAATTAACAGGTGTTAAGCTTGTACTTCGTGCACTTGAAGAGCCAGTTCGTCAAATCGCACACAACGCAGGTCTTGAAGGATCTGTAGTGGTTGAGCGCTTGAAGAACGAAGAAATCGGAGTTGGATTTAACGCAGCAACTGGCGAGTGGGTAAACATGTTCGAATCAGGAATCGTTGACCCAACGAAAGTTACGCGTTCAGCTCTACAAAACGCAGCGTCTGTTTCTGCAATGTTCCTAACAACAGAAGCAGTAATCGCGGATAAGCCAGAAGAAAACGCTGGCGGCGGAATGCCTGACATGTCCGGTATGGGCATGGGTGGAATGGGCGGCATGATGTAATAAAGCCAAGCCCTTGGTATGATATGGTTGAGCAACCATCCCAAAACATTTTGAGATTTTTTATTGAAAGCTAAAATGTTTTAAACCCTCTCTTAAACTTAGGAGTTTTAAGAGAGGCTTTTTTTATGATTAGATTTACATAACAGTTATTATTCAGCCATAGAATGATTTAGAAGATAAGCCAGCCAATGTTTTGCATCTTCTATAAAAATAGTTGTTGAATGATTAATCGTATATTATATCTTTGCCTTGTTCACGTAATTGTTTTAAAGATATAAGCATATGATTTATTTCCTCATCGGAATGTCTTTCCCATGACCCTAATTCAGCAATTATTTTCAAGGGGGATTTAGACCTATAAGAACGAGTTGGGTTTCCAGGAAATTTTTTGTCTGTTAAGTTCGGATCATTTTCAAAATCACCTAATGGCTCTACAATGTAAATTCTTTCTTTTGATTTAGATGCTGCTAATTCAGCACCCCATTTTGCCGCATCTAATGTTGCAGTGAAATATATATAGTTGGATTTTTTGTCTTGGTAATTTGATAAGTGTTGCGGTTCTAAAAGATCTCCAATTTTGAGTTCTGCTTTAGTTCCATGAAAGAAAGGACCATTATCTAAGGCATCTTTTTTGTCGTTCATACTGATACACCTCTTATATTTTTAGATTTGTATATAACAGTTTAAGACAGGAACATTAGAAAGTGTAGTCTATAAATATTTTATAATTAGGAGTATAATGTAAGTAGAGAGAATGTATTCTAACGAAAATTACCTATTTTTTGCGTTTTAATGAACAATCAAAGTTTATGGTTGCTGCGGATTAAATAGACGACATATGGTCATGTTTTTAAAAAGTGTTATTTAAATAATCAGACGCTATAATTGAAGACCGCTTACCTTTTAGATTAAAAAAGCTTCTCACAAGTTTAATTAACTCGTGAGAAGCTTTTTTATCTCTAATAATTTACTTCTCTACCTTCTCCCCAAATGCCTCAGGAATCATCGTAAACCCTTCAATAACCGTATCTTCTTCCACTTCAATCATGAGGTACCGTTTACCGCTAAGCTGAACTTGTTTAACGTACCTTAAATCTTGCGGGCTAATTGAAATATTAGCTACTTTTGTATTGATTTTAATAGATTTGGAATTATACTTTGGTACAACGCTGCTTGCTTTAAACTCATATTTTTTATCATCAATCACTTTTTGGAAAGCTGTTTCTACTTTTTCCGGACTAACATCTTCAACACCGCTCGCCATTAACACTCGTTCAACGTCCTTGGAGTCTAATCTAGGATGTTCTTCTTCTTCATTTTCCTCGATCATTCGGTTAATCTCTTCATACACATTGGAGAGAGTGGATGTATTCAACTGATTCCCTGTAACGTCTTTAATGATTTCTTCAAAAACGATCTTATCGTCTTTTGCCGTCATGATTTCTTCGCCATTTAAAACTTGCTCAATGAAATCATAATCGGGCTCATGGACTTTGCCTGCTGAATAGAGTATGTGGTTCACATCGGCTGCATTATCACTGAAACAAGGAAAAAGAAACCCTCCGATTGGCGCATTTAGGTTGATGATAGGATCGACGACAAAATTGTACTTGAATTCTTTTTCAATATAATCAAAGAGAAGTTCTTTTTTCGGTTCTTGTGTATTGTTTATGCTGCTCAAAATAAAGGGGAAGGAGTAGACGGCATCTCGTTCACTTATCTCAGCCTCATCATTTTTGCGCTTTGTCGGCTTATAGTATTCTCCCTTAATGAAGGTGATTACAATATCCTTTTCGTATTGGCGATTTAAAAGCATTTTGCCTACCATTTGAAGCATTCGCTCTTTCCAGTCTTCTAAATTACTGCTCAGCATACCTTGATGCAAAATGAGCTGGCTGTTGTTTTCAGCATTCTTTTGAAATTTTAATTCAAAGAGCTTTTCATCTAGATTTCCGCCAAGTAATTTTTTAAAGTTATTTAAAAACAGCTCTTGTTGTTCTGGATCCAGCATTTCGAAGGGCTGACTCACGTGATGATAAATATCACTTGATTCCTTCGTAATATAGACGTTAAAAATAGTGGAGATTTTAAGTAAATCATTATCTTTTTTAAATTGCTTTCGGAACTGTGCTACGTCTTTTTTGTTCATGTTCTAAACACTCCTACGTTGCTGCGATTTTAAAGGCGGACATTCTCAACCTTTTGAAGTATTCTTTATTTTAACATTTAGACGAAGTTAAGTGTCATGGGGATATTCCGCAGAAAAAAACCTCCTCGATATTGAGAAGGTCGATTTACATATTTAACAAGTCTTTTAACTTGGCGACATCTTTTTCCTGGAGTGTATAGCCTGTATGAGTATCCTCGATATTCATAATCATTCCACCACTGTGATCTTTTCTTAACCAGAGAAAATAGGTTTCTTTATTGCCTTCTGAATCTATGAGGCTAATTTCAAAATTATTTTTCGCCACATCTAAAATGCCAAGTATCTTCTCAGCAGATTTTATAGCATCTCTAGCAATTTTTATTTCTCTTTCGTCATAAAACGTCTTATTTACTTCACCTGTTACTTTTAGTTTTTCTGAGGGTGCCTGATTAGCTTCTTTATCTGAAATCAAGCTGTACCCTGAAAACAAGATCGAACAAATGATAAAAGAAAGAATGATGAACCCCTTTTTCATGTTACACCCCTAAAATCCAACTTATAAAGTAAGTCGCCATATCATTACAAAAGGTTTCAGAGAGGCTAAAGACAGAAAGAAACCCCCATCAAGGTCTAAACTTAACAGGGGTCAGTTTCTTATATAATTCTTTTCTTAATACGTGCTACAAGCGGTACTACAACAATTCCAGCAAAAACGACCTGCAAAACGTTCCCTGGAATTGATCCGAATGGTGCGATCCAGTTACTGTACAGAACCACCTCTGCAAAGTAGTAGCCAACAATTTTAATGAGAAGGGCAGCAATAACGGCGATTGAGTATACAATGGCTCTTTTCCCCGGAACTTTTTCAGCTATAAGACCAGCAACATATCCCATTGCACCAACGATAATGAAGGTAAACGGAGCCCAAATCGTCCAGCCGGAAATTAGATCAAACAGACCCATTCCAAATGCACCTGCAATCGCTCCTGTCTTTCTGCCAAAAACGAATGCAGCTATAAAAAGGGGAACGTTGCCCAGGTGAATTAGTCCGCCGTTGCCCGCTATTGGAAGCTTTAAGTTTATAAACATCGTAGCTACAAGTGTTAATGCGACGAAAAGTGCATTAATGACTAATATTTGTGTTTTATTCGCTGTTCTTGATGATAAAGTAGTATTCACAAAAAAACCTCTTTCGTATTTATTAAGTTTCGTATTTTCAGATTTTAAAAGGGAAGACCCTGTTAATTCATTATATCTTTCTCTAACACCTAAGAAAATAGCTATTTTATGGATAAAGGGAGAACGGGTCAAAAAGACTGCTGTCTTTATTATAAGTCAGACTTTTGATAGATAAATTTTGGAATCAAAGCACAAAACAAGCTTTGTTTCTTCGAATGCCTATAATGAGCGAATTATCAGCCTCTTTAGGTTCGTATCGCTGGGCGATATAACTTATAATAGATGTAAATACGATAATAATGAGAAAAGGAGGTCCGATATGCGACGTGATATACAACAGAATGAACGAGCATTCTCTTCCAAGGAAGTAGCAGAAGAAGTAGGGATTGCCACACCGACTGTCCGAAAGTATGGCCAAATTTTAGAACGGAACGGATACGAGTTTTTAAAAGATGGTGACAGGCGTATTTTTGTCCAATCTGACATCGAATCCCTTATAGCGCTGCGCGATACGGCGAAACCATTAGACGATACTGCAAAAGACCTTGTAGAGCAACAAAAAGAAAGATTAAAAGAATCGAATGAAACAGACGTAGCGATACCCGATATATACGAAAATTTACCCCAAGACCCCAATCAGATTAAAGAAGTATTACTGATGTTAGCCAACGAACTTGCAGCTGCTCGTGAAATGAATGTTCAATTAACAAACGATATGTCACAGCTTAAAATATCAGTTTCCAGGCTACAGCAAGATCATCATGTTATAGGGTCTGCTGTTGGAAATGCTGCTCAAAAAACGAATGCGAAAATTGAAAAGTTAACTGAACAGCAGAAAAACCATTACGAAGCATTGTTAGAACAAGAAAAAGAAAAAAGTGAACTGCTACAACAAGAACTACAAAAGATTCGAGAAGAACAAACAAGAGAGTGGCGTTTGCAAAATGATTTTAATAAACGACTAGAAGATGCGATACAAAAACCTAAAAACAAATCGGGTGGATTCTTTTCCTTATTCAGAAAATAAGAATTTCAGCTATTATAAAATCACGAATCGCAGGGCGATACTGTTTTTGCTATGAGTTATCTTGATACCATAGGGTAATTCATTATGCATCACCAATAAATCAATATATCGTTACCCGATACATATAAAAGATTTGCTCACATCCTCAAACGCAAATCCTGCAATTTCCCGAGAAATATCTACAAATTTTGAGTAGATATCGACAAAAATTACTATGAGATTCATAACCTATCCATTGGCCATACATATAACACGAAGGATAGGCTAACAATTGAAAAAAATAAATTTTGAGGTTTCCAAAAGTTAATCAACTAACAGGAAGCCTCTTTAAATTGGTCAAAAAGAAGTAAGTAACTGATGATTTGGACTTGAGGTGGGCACATCTCTCAATATATTTTTGTATTATCTCGAATTTTCTCTTTTTTTGTAAATAAAACAAGGAATATACATTCACCAATGCGAAATTAATAGGAAGGAAAAAAATTTTCTAATAGAGAGACAGAAATGTTAGAGGGGAGTCTTACATGAGTGCTAGAAACGAAAATTCATTTGAATATCATCCGCAGCTAAGGGAAGTCATAAAAAATGTAGAAAAAGTAATGGTAGGTAAAAAACAAGTTACAGAATTAACGCTTGTATCTTTGTTGGCTGGGGGACACGTATTACTGGAAGATGTACCGGGTGTAGGTAAAACCATGATGGTTCGATCAATCGCAAAATCCCTTGGTTTAACATTCAATCGTATTCAGTTTACACCTGATTTATTGCCGTCTGATATGACGGGGGTATCGATATATAACCAGAAAGATATGAGTTTTGAGTTTAGACCGGGACCATTAGTCGGAAATGTTATTTTAGCCGATGAAATCAACCGTACATCTCCAAAAACACAGTCTGCTTTACTTGAATCAATGGAAGAGATGAGCATGACGGTAGATGGGCAAACCCATATCCTTCCTGATCCGTTTTTAGTAATGGCAACACAAAACCCGATTGAGTACGAGGGAACTTATCCGCTTCCGGAAGCACAGCTGGATCGTTTCTTAATGAAACTCACAATGGGCTATCCATCGCCGGAAGAAGAATTTAATGTATTGAACGTGATCGGAAACGAACATCCGATTCATTTGTTGAAGCCAGCGATTTCAGCGGAAGAGATTGCTGAACTGAAAACAGCTGTGAGAAATATTTATGTATCTGACTCTGTGAAGCGCTATATTGTTGATCTTGTTAACCGTACGCGTAACCACAAGTCCATTGCATTAGGGGTAAGTCCTCGTGGATCACTTTCTCTTTTAAAAGCTGTACAAGCTTATGCACTGTTAATGAACCGTGATTTTGTAATCCCTGATGATGTGAAATATCTGGCACCGTTTGTACTCGTGCATCGCGTGCTGTTAAAGCCTGAAGCCCGATTTGAAGGTGTAACCGCCCAAGAGGTAATCAAGGATCTTTTAGCACGCGTTCCTGCACCAATTCATAAGGAACAGCATGCGTGATGAAGGCATTACTCCAAAAATTTTGGGAGCGTTATAAAACACCGATAGGGTTTTCAGGGATCATTTTTTTACTGCTCGCAACGTTTTCTTTTGCCATGTTTCAAGGCGGATTTGTAAGCTGGTTTTTGTTCTACAGCGTTCTCCCGCTTGTTTTATATTCCGTTGCAATGGCGTTCTATCCTATTCAGCGGCTGAAAATTGAGCGTATTATTTCAAAAGAAAAACTGATGGCTGGGGAAGAAGTGGTAATTACGATCCTGGTGACACGCCGCAGCAACTTCCCTCTTTTTTACGTCGTATTAGAGGACGTGCTGCCGGAAGCACTGCTTCGTGAAACCCGTTATGAAGGGAACACTCATCAGATTCAATCCCGTATCCTGATGTTTCCTTTGTTCCGCAAACGCCTCGAATATTCTTACACGATTAACCCTGCACCGCGCGGGTTGTTTAAATTTGATCAAATCATGGTGAAGTCGGGCGATATCTTCGGTTTTGTATTAAAAAGTACGAGTGTATCGGTAAAGGATCAAATTTTTGTTTATCCGCAGTATCAAGATATTGAACGCTGGGAAAATGGGAAAATGCTTCAAACGGGTATGAAAAAAGTGGGGAAACGCTCATTTACAGATTACACATCTACAGTAAGTGTGCGTGACTATGTAGCTGGTGACAGAATGAACTGGCTGCATTGGAAGGCGAGTGCAAGGTCCAATAAGCTGCTTACAAAAGTGTTTGAGCAGCAGAGGAACGATGATTTTGTAATTGTTCTGGATCATTGCGAAAAAAGCTATGGAGCAAACGAATGGCTTTTCGAACGGGGAGTATCGCTTGCAGCATCCCTCGTTCATTTTTCAATCTCAAAAGGCGGTTCCATCGGCTATCATCCCTTTAAAGGAAAAGAGATCCCGATGAACATAGGGGTTGAGCAGGAATGGCGCATCTTTCATGAACTGGCTAAAGTGAAGGCAGAGATAAAAGAACCTTTCGAAGAACGTTTGAAGCAGGAATACATGATTGGTCATATGGAAGGGAAGACAGCACTGATCATCTCCCCTAACCTAACTGAATACACGATGAAAACGCTTGAACTCATAGCTTCCAGGCAGCAAACGAATGTTATTTTCTTTTACCTGCCTTTGGAGCCAAAGCTGACTAGCCAGGAACTGACTTATATGAACCGGATTAGGCAATGCGGAGTTCCGGTGACACCGATTATCGGCTCTGACTTTAATGAATCACTGAAGGCAGGTGGAATGTATGCAACAATCTAAACAACAGCCTTCAACATTGCATACACTCGTCCTTTACGGTTTAGGATTCCTACTATTATGGGAATGGCTAAGACCGTTAAAAGATATCACGACCACAGATGATATTAACATTTTTGTGATGTACACGATGTTTTTGTTCATCGTGACGTATTTTCAGCTTCCATTTTGGATCTCATTTCCGGTAAAGCTGGGAGCTTTGCTGTACGCGTTGCATTCTCTTTATTTTTTTGATGTATTTTTATCATTTAAGTGGGTTCCGTATCTGCTAGAGGATATTAGTTACAACTTAACTTTATTTTCAGATCAGAACTGGAATGAAATGACCTCGCTCAGCCGCTCTTTGCTGTTCTTCATATTGTTATGGCTTGTGAGCTATCTGATGCACTATTGGCTGATTCAAACGAGGCGTATCTTCTTATTCTTTTTAATTACCGTTATCTACATTTCAATTCTTGATACGTTTACGGTTTATGATGCGAAACTTGCAATCATACGAACTGTATTCATCGGGTTGCTGCTGATTGGTATTTTAAGAATGATGAAAATTATTGAAACAGAAGGATTTTCATTATTAAAAGGAAAGTTTCCTGTTCTTTGGGTTGCGCCTCTTTCAGGGGTAATCGCGCTGTCGTCTGTATTGGGGTATGTAGCTCCCAAAGCTTCGCCAATATGGCCTGACCCGGTTCCGTTCATTCAAAATTTGTCTGGAAAAGAAGACGTTGGAGAAGGCGGGAAAGGCAGTGGTATAGCTAAAATCGGATATGGCGAGAACGACAGCCAGTTAGGCGGTCCGTTTGAATTTGACTATACACCTATTTTTAAAACGTATGATAACGCGAGACATTATTGGAGAATTGAAACGAAAGAGTTCTACACGGGTAAAGGATGGGAAAATAAAATCCCAACCACAGCTGTCCGGGTTGATGCAAATCAGCCTTCCGCTCAGACGGATTTTACAAAAGTCTGGGAAGATGGACTTGAGATGGAGGACAAAACAGCCAGAATTGAAGCTGAAAAAGGGAAAGAATATTCGTTTCTTATGATTCCTGGAAAGCTGACGAAAATCGATGCGGATCCTAACACGACCTATCAGCTAGATGGGGTAAAGGGGAAAATTTCAACCTTCCAAAACGGGGGAGAAATTAAACTGTCCTCTTATTCCATGAACTATCAGTTGCCGGTTTTAAAAGAAGCACAGCTTAAAGAATCAACGAATTCATACCCGCAATATGTTACGGATAACTACCTTCAGCTGCCGGAAACGCTGCCGCAAAGAGTCAGAGATTTAGCCGCAGAAATTACAGCGGATCAGCCAACGATTTACGATAAGGTAAAGACGGTTGAAGGATACTTTGCGAAAGAAGCGTATGGTTATAACACAATTGAAGTGGCGGTACCTGAAGATGACGAAGATTATGTTGATCAATTTCTTTTTGAAACAAGAAAAGGGTATTGTGATAACTTCTCAACTTCGATGATCGTTATGCTGAGATCTGTCGGAATCCCTGCACGCTGGGTAAAAGGTTTTACGCCGGGTACTTTTGAAGGTATGGGAGATGGCGGACTCCGTGAATATACGGTTACAAACGCAAACGCTCACTCTTGGGCAGAAGTGTACTTCTCTGGAATTGGATGGGTGCCTTTTGAGCCGACACGCGGCTTCGATAATCCATTTCAGCCCGAAGAAGATAAAGAAACAACAACACCAGCTGCAGCAGTTCCTGATCAGCCGGACAAACCAGAAAAAGATTTAAACGATGAAAAATCTGCTGCATCTGAAAAAACAAGCTTTGCGTCCATTTTAAAAACGGCGGGCTATGCAGCAGCAGGATTGATCATTTTACTATTAATCGCTGCAGGACTGGCATTTTTGTTCCGCAGAAAATGGCTGCGTCAATATACAATCTGGCGATACAAACGCAAACAAGGTTCCGAAACGTTTGAAGAAGCGTTTGAAAGACTTTTATGGCTGCTAAAGGTATACGGAATCAGAAGACAGCCTGCATTTACACTTAGAGAATACGCACTTTACGTCGATCGTGCGCTTGATACTAAAGACATGAAAATTTTAGCAAAAGTGTATGAAGGTGTTCAATTCAGTCCGAAAAAGCAGACAGATCTATGGAACGATTTCCACCGTGAATTGTGGGAAAATTTAATTAAAAGGATCCGCCCTTGACCGCTATAAAAGGCATTGTTATTATGTCTTTAAGATTATAGTGTCAGATCATATTCTCCTTCGTATATCCTCGATAATAAGGTTCGAGAGTCTCTACCGGGTTGCCATTAACAACCTGACTATGAAGGCAGGGTTCTTTATAGCTATTTTAAGGAATTCTGCCTTTGTTTTTTATGTAGAAAACAAGGGTGGAATTCTTTTTGTTTTATTTTTTGATAGTGTAAAGTGAGACAAGCTGACGGATACTATAGCTGACATTAATAGATGGGGTGAGTACATGCACGAAACGAATGACTTGCACGTAATGAGCGAAATGATCGTAGTGTTGGATTTCGGTGGACAGTACAATCAGTTGATTGCACGCCGTATCCGTGACTTAGGAGTATACAGCGAGCTTCATCCGCATACAACAACTGCGGAAGAGATAAAAAAGATGAATCCAAAGGGAATCATTTTCTCTGGAGGACCAAACTCTGTTTATGCAGAAGGGTCACCAGCTTGTGATGAAGCCATTTTTGACTTGGGCATCCCTGTGCTTGGTATCTGCTACGGTATGCAGCTGATGAGCCATCATTTTGGCGGAAAAGTTGAGCGTGCGAGCCACCGTGAATACGGAAAAGCTCAGATTACAGTTACAAACACAAATAAACTTTATGAAAACCTTCCCGAGCAGCAGGTCGTATGGATGAGTCATAGTGACCTTGTTGTTGCGCCGCCTGAAGGTTTTGTTACAGATGCAACAAGCGTGTCATGCCCTGTAGCAGCAATGAGTGATGTTTCCCGCCAGCTATATGGCGTTCAGTTCCATCCGGAAGTTCGTCACTCAGAATACGGCATCGAGTTTTTAGATAACTTCGTGAAGTCCGTTTGCGGCTGTGAAGGCAACTGGACGATGGAAAATTGGATCGAAGACGAAGTACAGAAGATCCGTGAAGTAGTAGGAGAGAAAAAAGTAATCTGCGCTATGTCAGGTGGAGTAGATTCTTCTGTAGTAGCCGTGCTTGTTCATAAGGCAATCGGTGATCAGCTGACATGTATCTTCGTAGATCATGGATTACTTCGTAAAGATGAAGCAGATCAAGTTATGAAAACGTTCAGCGAAGGCTTTAACATCAACATCATCAAAGTTGATGCGAAGGAACGTTTCTTAAGCAAGCTTGAAGGTGTTTCTGATCCGGAGAAAAAGCGTAAGATTATCGGTAACGAATTCATCTACGTATTTGATGAAGAAGCATCCAACCTTCAAGGAATTGAGTTCCTTGCTCAAGGTACGCTTTACACAGATATCGTAGAGAGCGGCACTGCAACAGCCCAAACAATCAAGTCTCACCATAACGTTGGCGGACTTCCTGAAGATATGCAGTTCAAGCTTATCGAACCTCTTAACACACTTTTCAAAGACGAAGTGCGTAAAGTAGGTACAGAGCTTGGTATTCCTGAACATATCGTATGGCGTCAGCCGTTCCCAGGACCAGGTCTTGGAATCCGCGTTCTTGGAGCGATTACAGAAGAGAAGCTCGAAATCGTTCGTGAATCAGATGCGATCCTTCGTGAAGAAATTTTGAATGCTGGATTAGATCGTGATGTGTGGCAGTATTTCACGGTGTTGCCTGATATTCGAAGTGTTGGGGTAATGGGGGATGCTCGTACTTACGATTACACGATTGGTATCCGTGCAGTAACATCAATCGATGGAATGACATCTGACTGGGCTCGTATCCCGTTTGATGTATTAGAGAAAATCTCTACACGTATCGTAAACGAAGTGGATCACATCAACCGTGTAGTTTATGATATTACTTCTAAGCCGCCGGCAACAATCGAGTGGGAATAGGGTTAAAAAAGTAAAAACCGAACGATTATAGCAAAATAACATATAATTATTCGGAAAAGTGCTTGACGAACGACAAAGTTCGACCTATACTCAAGATGTAAATAAAATCAAATGAAATTCCTACGTATAATATCGGGGATATGGCCCGAAAGTTTCTACCAGACTGCCGTAAATGGTCTGACTACGGAGGATTATTGAAATATTGCATGTGTTTATTTTTTTGGCATATGTACGGTTTCTTTAACCTTTTCGTATTCAGACCCAAGGGCAAGTCCCTTGGGTCTTTTGTTTTTCATGCGTAGGCGCGTATAGGGGGAAAAGAGAGATGGAACGGTATTTTGGCTTTAAGGATTTTAATACAAGTTACAAAAAAGAAGCAACAGCAGGTTTAACGACTTTTCTTGCAATGGCTTATATTCTGTTCGTTAACCCGATGGTTCTTGGTGACGCTGGCATGGATAAAGGAGCAGTATTTACCGCTACTGCACTTGCTGCAGCACTTGGAACATTGTTCATGGGTATCGTTGCAAAATATCCGATCGCATTAGCGCCGGGTATGGGGCTTAATGCATTCTTTGCATACTCTGTCGTTTTAGTTATGGGTATTCCTTGGCAGACTGCACTTGCCGGAGTATTGATGTCTGGAATTATCTTTATTTTTATTACATTATTTAAGATTCGCGAAACGATTATTAACGCAATTCCGCAAGACTTAAAGTTTGCAGCAGCATCTGGTATTGGACTATTTATTGCTTTTATCGGTTTGAAAAATGCAGGAATCATCGCTCAAAATAAAGCAACACTCGTGTCTCTTGGGGATTTAACACAAGGACCAACATTGCTCGCAATCTTTGGCTTCATCGTAACGATTCTTATGATGATCCGAAACATCCGCGGAGGAATCTTCTACGGAATGGTGATTACAGCGGTTGTCGGTATATTCGCTGGCTTGATCGATAAGCCTGATAAAATCGTTGGGGCTATCCCAAGTCTTGCGCCAACATTCGGACAAGCGTTCAGCCACTTTGATCAAATTTTTACTGTAGAAATGATGATTGTCGTCCTAACCTTCTTTATCGTTGATTTCTTTGATACAGCGGGAACGCTTATGGCCGTTTCTTCTCAAGCGGGTATCATGAAAGACAACAAACTGCCTCGTGCAGGTAAAGCATTGCTTGCTGATTCATCAGCAATCGCAGTCGGAGCAGTTCTAGGAACATCTTCAACAACAGCTTACATCGAGTCAGCTTCAGGTGTAGCAGCGGGCGGACGTACTGGTTTTACATCTGTAGTAACAGGCGCACTATTCTTATTAGCATTATTCTTCTCACCGTTATTAGTCGTTGTAACGCCATCTGTAACGGCACCAGCATTGATTATAGTAGGTGTATTGATGGTTTCTGTTCTAAGCAAAATCAAATGGGATCGTTTAGAAATCGCAGTACCAGCATTCTTAACATTAATCGCAATGCCGCTCACATACAGCATAGCAACAGGGATTGCACTAGGGTTTGTTATGTATCCATTAACAATGACTGTAAAAGGCCGCGTAAAAGAAATTCATCCGATCATGTGGGTACTATTCGTAATCTTTATCAGTTACTTCGTATTCTTAGTGGAATAGAGAGAATCAATTACAGGAATGTCCGAAAACGGGCATTCCTTTTTTATGTTTTTTGAGAAAAAGAAATAATGCAGGAAGCCGGTAACTTTAAAGAAGAAAGGTGCGAAAATATAGTTTCATCATTATAATAGTGTGCAGATTGAGTGTTAAGGAGAAGTGTGGAAATGGAAACGATGTGGAGCGTTTGGTTTTTTATTTTAGGATCGGTACTGGCTTCATTTGGCGGAGTAGTCGGCTATCGTCTGCCAAAGGGAATGAAGATTGCAAGCATTGAACGCTCACAGTGTGACCATTGCGAGAGACAGCTGAAATGGTATGAGCTGTTTCCGATTGCTTCTTTCTTAGCTGCAGGCGGGAAGTGCGGGACGTGTAAGAAACAGATTCCCATTATATATACGATCGTTGAAGTATTAACAGGTGCTTTATATGCATTCTCATACTTTAAATATGGATTTTCAGTGGAGCTGCTTTTGGCGTGCTCGCTCATTTTGTTGTGCGCCATAATTTTTGTATCAGATTTATTGTATTTCATCATTTCAGATAAGGTATTGATTGTGTTTTTCGTTTGGTTTTTGGTGCTGCAAGTCGTATTTGAATATATAAGCTGGCTGGATGCTGTAGCAGGCGGCTTGCTCGGATTTTGTTTTCTGCTGCTGCTCGCGATTTTATCAAAAGGCGGCATTGGCGGCGGGGACATTAAGCTTATGGGTGTACTAGGGCTGGTGCTTGGGTTTCAGGGGGCGTTTTTAACACTAATGATCGCGTCTGTGGTTGGTTTAATTGTTGGGGTTATAGGTTTGTTGATGAAAAAGTTCACTCGAAAAACGGCAATTCCGTTTGGGCCTTATTTAGCATTAGGCGCGTTAGTGACTCTTTATTATAAGTGTGAGATGCTAAATTTTTATATGTAAAGCGTCATTTAGCTATTAATGAATTTAAAGATATTAAAAATTATGAGCTATTAATTAGAATGTCTCCTGGTGATAACAGCTGGCAATCAATTAAAGAAGCCTACGGAGAAAACGGAGAAAAACTTCAAGGTGAATTTATAGTAGAAGAAAGTAACTCAAAAATGGTAGAAAAGAAAATATTAATTGTGGAATAATCACTTTGCCCGGCTCTCTATGTAGCGGGGCCTTTTAAAATGTTTAACATTTGCACAATAAGAGAAAAATGTACAAGAGAAAGGCGGGACTCCGAGATGAGCTATGAAGATTTAGCACTGCATACAGATAAGTACCAGATTAATATGATGTACGCCCATTGGAAAAACGGAACTCATAATAATATTAGAGTTTTTGAAGCTTTTTTTCGAAAAAATCCATTTAAAAGCGGGTTTGCGGTATTTGCTGGTCTTGAGCGAATTATCCATTACGTAAACCACTTACGTTTTAATGACGATGATATTGATTATTTAAGAACACAAGAAGAGCAATATGATGAAGACTTCTTAAACGAGCTAAAGAACTTTCAATTTACCGGGGAGCTCTTTTCCGTAAAGGAAGGGACAGTTGTTTTTCCAAACGAACCACTTATTCGAATAAAATGCCGTGTATTTGAGGCTCATTTGCTGGAGACTGCTCTCCTCAACTTTATGAACTATCAGACACTGATTGCAACAAAGGCGGCACGCATCCGTCATGTAGCAGGAAATGATCAGTTAATGGAATTCGGTACACGTCGCGCTCAAGAGGCTGATGCAGCGATTTGGGGTGCGCGTGCCGCGTACATTGCCGGGTTTGATGCAACTTCAAACATGCGCGCAGGAAAGCTCTTTGGTATTCCTACAAAAGGAACGCACGCACATGCATGGGTTCAAGATCATGATTCTGAAGAAGAGGCTTTTGAACGTTTCGCAAAAGCGCTGCCTGATCAAAGCATTCTTCTAGTTGATACGTATAATACGCTAAAAAGCGGAGTCCCTAATGCCATAAAAGTTGGGTTGAAGATGAAGGAAGAAGGAAAGTCGCTGAAGGGAATTCGTTTGGATAGTGGTGATTTAGCTTACTTCTCTATACAAGCCCGTAAAATGCTAGATGAAGCTGGACTCAACGATACAGTGATAGTGGCAAGTAACGATTTAGATGATGATGTTATTACTGATCTGAAATCGCAGGGTGCCAAAATCACATCTTGGGGTGTAGGAACACAGCTGATTACGGCATCAGACCAGCCAGCACTTGGCGGTGTATATAAAGTGGTAGCGAAATATGAAGATGGTGAGTACGTCCCTACGATTAAAATCTCTTCTAATGTAGAAAAGATAACTACACCCGGATACAAAAAGGTGTATAGAATTATCAATAGTAAGGGAAAAGCGGAAGCCGATTATATTGCTATGGAAGATGAAGTAATCCCTGAAAAAGACATTAAGCTTTTCGATCCGGTCCACACCTATAAAAATAAGGTTGTATCTTCATTTACTGCAGAAGAGCTGCTTCAACCTATATTTATAGAAGGAAAGCTTGTTTATAAGCTGCCTATTCTGGAGGAAATCCGTGCCTATCACCAAGCGCAGCTTCAGTTGTTCTGGCCACAGCATTTAAGAAGACTCAATCCTCAAGAATATTTTGTAGACCTCTCTGAAAAAGTATGGAAGACGAAAAATGACCTTTTAGAAAAGTATTCTTTATAGAACTCAGAACCTCTTTTCCTATGCGAAAAGAGGTTTTTTAATAAAAACTTTAAAAAACCGTTGACGGTGCTTGAGAACGCTGATATAGTAATAAACGTTGTTGCTTTTCTTACATATTTATCGACAAAAACAAACAAAACTTTTTCAAAAAAGTAGTTGCATCACATAGACGATATGTGGTAAGATAGTTTTTGTCGCTGCTTTAAGAAAGTAACGCGATGAAGTTCTTTGAAAACTGAACAAAAGCAAAGGTAAGGAATTAAGAATTAATTCCGTCAGTAATAAATTAGAGCAAGTCAAACACTTTTATGGAGAGTTTGATCCTG
>NZ_JBHTNQ010000004.1:0-1297 GCF_042680145.1 Fictibacillus halophilus
AAGCGTGGCGACACGTGGAGCTGACAGATACTAATCGGTCGAGGGCTTATCCTTAAAATTGTATGAAACGTTTGGAAACGTCGTATCTAGTTTTGAGAGAACATAAAATGATGAAAATCATTAAAAAATCTCTTGCAATTCTTAATTACATAGCGTATAATTTTATCTTGTCGAGATAAATAACTCGCTTTCTGGTCTAGTGATGATGGCGAAGAGGTCACACCCGTTCCCATACCGAACACGGAAGTTAAGCTCTTCAGCGCCGATGGTAGTTGGGGGTCTCCCCCTGTTAGAGTAGGACGTCGCTAGGCTGGAATTTTATACGGAGGATTAGCTCAGCTGGGAGAGCACCTGCCTTACAAGCAGGGGGTCGGCGGTTCGATCCCGTCATCCTCCACCATATACTTACTTGCCGGTTTAGCTCAATTGGTAGAGCAACTGACTTGTAATCAGTAGGTTGGGGGTTCAAGTCCTCTAGCCGGCACCATTTTGCATGAGCCATTAGCTCAGTCGGTAGAGCATCTGACTTTTAATCAGAGGGTCGAAGGTTCGAGTCCTTCATGGCTCACCATTTTCAAATTAATATGCGGGTGTGGCGGAATTGGCAGACGCGCTAGACTTAGGATCTAGTGTCTTTGACGTGGGGGTTCGAGTCCCTTCACCCGCACCATATTAATTTAATAAAAAAACAAAATAGTTCGCGGAAGTAGTTCAGTGGTAGAATACAACCTTGCCAAGGTTGGGGTCGCGGGTTCGAATCCCGTCTTCCGCTCCAAAGTTATTGTATGTGCCGGGGTGGCGGAACTGGCAGACGCACAGGACTTAAAATCCTGCGGTAGGTGACTACCGTACCGGTTCGATTCCGGTCCTCGGCACCACATACATGCGCCCTTAGCTCAGCTGGATAGAGTGTTTGACTACGAATCAAAAGGTCGGGAGTTCGAATCTCTCAGGGCGCGCCATATTTTTTTACGGGAAGTGGCTCAGCTTGGTAGAGCACCTGGTTTGGGACCAGGGGGTCGCAGGTTCAAATCCTGTCTTCCCGACCATCATAACTATATAAGTTATATTTGGGGCTTTAGCTCAGCTGGGAGAGCGCCTGCCTTGCACGCAGGAGGTCAGCGGTTCGATCCCGCTAAGCTCCACCATTTTTCAGAAAATGTTTCTGACATTTTCTTTTTTATTGCAAAAAAAGTTCTTTGAAAACTGAACAAAAGCAAAGGTAAGGAATTAAGAATTAATTCCGTCAGTAATAAATTAGAGCAAGTCAAACACTTTTATGGAGAGTTTGATCCTG
>NZ_JBHTNQ010000005.1:0-1998 GCF_042680145.1 Fictibacillus halophilus
GGAAACAGCCCAAACCAGAGGGCTTGCCCTCTGGGGTTGTAGGACACTCTACATGGAGTTACAAAGGAACGAAGTAGGTGAAGCGGTCTGGAAAGGCCAGCCAAAGAAGGTAACAGCCCTGTAGCTGAAACTTCGTTCTCTCCTGAGTGGATCCTGAGTACGGCGGGACACGTGAAACCCCGTCGGAATCCGGGAGGACCATCTCCCAAGGCTAAATACTCCCTAGTGACCGATAGTGAACCAGTACCGTGAGGGAAAGGTGAAAAGCACCCCGGAAGGGGAGTGAAATAGATCCTGAAACCGTGTGCCTACAAGTAGTCGGAGCCCATTAACGGGTGACGGCGTGCCTTTTGTAGAATGAACCGGCGAGTTACGATCCCGTGCAAGGTTAAGTTGAATAGACGGAGCCGCAGCGAAAGCGAGTCTGAATAGGGCGACATAGTACGTGGTCGTAGACCCGAAACCGTGTGATCTACCCATGTCCAGGGTGAAGTTCAGGTAACACTGAATGGAGGCCCGAACCCACGCACGTTGAAAAGTGCGGGGATGAGGTGTGGGTAGGGGTGAAATGCCAATCGAACACGGAGATAGCTGGTTCTCCCCGAAATAGCTTTAGGGCTAGCCTCGCGGCAAGATTCCTGGAGGTAGAGCACTGATTGGACTAGGGGCCCCCACAGGGTTACCGAATTCAGTCAAACTCCGAATGCCAGAGAATTATCCGCGGGAGTCAGACTGCGAGTGATAAGATCCGTAGTCAAAAGGGAAACAGCCCAGACCATCAGCTAAGGTCCCAAAGTATACGTTAAGTGGCAAAGGATGTGGAGTTGCCCAGACAACCAGGATGTTGGCTTAGAAGCAGCCACCATTTAAAGAGTGCGTAATAGCTCACTGGTCGAGTGACTCTGCGCCGAAAATGTAACGGGGCTAAACGTATCACCGAAGCTATGGCTTGTACCGTATGGTACAGGGGTAGGGGAGCGTTCGAAGTGCAGTGAAGTCAGACCGGAAGGACTGGTGGAGCGCTTTGAAGTGAGAATGCCGGTATGAGTAGCGAAAGACAAGTGAGAATCTTGTCCATCGAAAGCCTAAGGTTTCCTGAGGAAGGCTCGTCCGCTCAGGGTTAGTCGGGGCCTAAGCCGAGGCTGAAAAGCGTAGGCGATGGATAACAGGTTGATATTCCTGTACCACCTCCTTTCCGTTTGAACAATGGGGGGACGCAGTAAGGTAGGGTGAGCGCACTGATGGAATAGTGCGTCTAAGCAGTTAGGCTGTTGGATAGGCAAATCCGTCCAACGTGAAGGCTGAGCTGTGATGGCGAGGGAAATTTTAGTACCGAAGTCCCTGATCCTACACTGCCAAGAAAAGCCTCTAGTGAGGAAAGAGGTGCCCGTACCGCAAACCGACACAGGTAGGCGAGGAGAGAATCCTAAGATGATCGGGAGAACTCTCGTTAAGGAACTCGGCAAAATGACCCCGTAACTTCGGGAGAAGGGGTGCTCTGATAGGGTTTATCGCCCGAGAGAGCCGCAGTGAATAGATCCAAGCGACTGTTTAGCAAAAACACAGGTCTCTGCGAAACCGCAAGGTGAAGTATAGGGGCTGACACCTGCCCGGTGCTGGAAGGTTAAGAGGAGGGGTTATCCCTTACGGGAGAAGCTCTGAATTGAAGCCCCAGTAAACGGCGGCCGTAACTATAACGGTCCTAAGGTAGCGAAATTCCTTGTCGGGTAAGTTCCGACCCGCACGAAAGGTGTAACGACTTGGATACTGTCTCAACGAGAGACCCGGTGAAATTATAGTACCTGTGAAGATGCAGGTTACCCGCGACAGGACGGAAAGACCCCATGGAGCTTTACTGCAGCTTGATATTGGATTTTGGTACAGCTTGTACAGGATAGGTAGGAGCCTGAGAAGCCGGAGCGCCAGCTTCGGTGGAGGCGTCGGTGGGATACTACCCTGGCTGTATTGAAATTCTAACCTTGAACCGTGATCCGGTTC
>NZ_JBHTNQ010000006.1:0-60622 GCF_042680145.1 Fictibacillus halophilus
GAGATGATGAGGTTGATAGGTCTGGTGTGGAAGCGTGGCGACACGTGGAGCTGACAGATACTAATCGGTCGAGGGCTTATCCTTAAAATTGTATGAAACGTTTGGCAACGTCGTATCTAGTTTTGAGAGAACATAAAATGATGAAAATCATTAAAAAAATCTCTTGCAAAATGTATGGAAATATAATAAAATTTATCTTGTCCCAACAGGATATATTATTTTGAGAGTACTAGGTCCAGTGATGATGGCGAAGAGGTCACACCCGTTCCCATACCGAACACGGAAGTTAAGCTCTTCAGCGCCGATGGTAGTTGGGGGTCTCCCCCTGTTAGAGTAGGACGTCGCTGGGCTTTATCTCAAAATACGCAAATTATATTATTCCACAGTAGCTCAGTGGTAGAGCTATCGGCTGTTAACCGATCGGTCGTAGGTTCGAGTCCTACCTGTGGAGCCATTACTTTTTGCTTCCATAGCTCAGCAGGTAGAGTGCTTCCATGGTAAGGAAGAGGTCACCGGTTCGAGCCCGGTTGGAAGCTCCATATCATAAATATATGGCCCGTTGGTCAAGCGGTTAAGACACCGCCCTTTCACGGCGGTAACACGGGTTCGAATCCCGTACGGGTCACCAACTTTTCTTTGGAGGATTAGCTCAGCTGGGAGAGCACCTGCCTTACAAGCAGGGGGTCGGCGGTTCGATCCCGTCATCCTCCACCATTTATGCCGGTTTAGCTCAATTGGTAGAGCAACTGACTTGTAATCAGTAGGTTGGGGGTTCAAGTCCTCTAGCCGGCACCATCAAATTTTACTAACGATTAAAATTTGATTTTAGAGATCTAAGAACGTCTCTTTTTTTATGTGGAGGGGTAGCGAAGTGGCTAAACGCGGCGGACTGTAAATCCGCTCCCTCCGGGTTCGGCGGTTCGAATCCGTCCCCCTCCACCATCTTTGTATAAGATTTAAAAAGACAGACAATACTGCTTTTAGATAATGCGGGTGTAGTTTAATGGTAAAACAAGAGCCTTCCAAGCTCTGGTCGTGAGTTCGATTCTCATCACCCGCTCCATTTATTCCGGGGCTTTAGCTCAGCTGGGAGAGCGCCTGCCTTGCACGCAGGAGGTCAGCGGTTCGATCCCGCTAAGCTCCACCATATACATAACAATTGATATCAGGCGATGGCCTGATTTTTTTTATATTTAAAAAAGGTTAGAAGATGTACTTATCCATCTTCTTTTTCACTTTTATGAAGGATATACCAAATGTCGAAAAGTCTATAAGCGGAGAATTACGGCTACTAAAACTAAAAAAACAGAATTACGGCTTAGAAAATCAAATTACGTCTATAATTTCAAAGAAAATGAAAATAAAGAAATACCACCGCACTCGTTTTCTTCCTCACTCACTCATTTTCCATTCTATATCTCATAAATATGTATTTCACCATCGAAAGCGCTTTCTTTTTGGTATATCTATGCAAAATTTTGTCCAGTTGAACCATGAAATCCCTTACAGATACAATAGTACTAGGAATTCGTTAGTTTTTTTGTTTTTCATAAGGGAGGAAGAAGAAATGTTAAAAGATATATCAGTGATTGGAGTACCGATGGATTTAGGGCAAATGCGACGCGGTGTCGATATGGGGCCGAGTGCTATTCGATATGCAGGAATTATTGAGCGTTTAGAAAACCTTAACTATCTGGTTGAGGATTTAGGTGATATTGAAATTGCTCGTCCAGAAAAACAAAGTAATGAGAACGAAGGTAATCTTAAAAACTTAAACGGAGTTTTGGAAGCAAGTGAAAAGCTTTCTGAATCTGTATCCAGCGTAATTTCCAACAAAAAGTTTCCATTAGTATTAGGCGGAGACCACAGTATTGCGATTGGAACTTTAGCAGGTGTTTCAAAACACTATAAAAACCTTGGTGTCATCTGGTATGATGCGCATGGTGATCTGAATACCGCAGACACTTCTCCAAGCGGCAATATTCATGGAATGCCTTTAGCTGCCAGCATCGGTATTGGCCATGAGATGCTAACAAACATCAGCGGCTATACACCTAAAGTGAAGCCAGAAAACATTGTTATCATTGGAGCGCGCTCACTTGATGAAGGTGAGAGAGAACTTATAAAAGAAAAAGGCATTAAAGTTTACACGATGCATGAAGTGGATCGTCTTGGTATGACAAAGGTTATGGAAGAGACGATTGAATACTTAGCACATACTGACGGGGTTCACCTTAGTCTTGATCTTGATGGATTAGACCCGCACGATGCTCCTGGAGTTGGTACACCGGTACTTGGGGGAATCAGCTACAGAGAGAGTCATCTGGCGATGGAAATGCTTGCAGAAGCAGAAATAATTACTTCAGCAGAATTTGTAGAAGTAAATCCGATTCTTGATGAGAAGAACAAAACAGCTACGGTTGCTGTGGCGTTAATGGGATCTTTATTCGGAGAAAAACTTTTATAAAATTGTTCAAACAAAAACAGTTGCCTCTCTACGGAAGCAACTGTTCTTTTTCATTTATGCGTTGATATTGATTTAGCAGCTGGTCTATTTCTTGAGAAAGTTCAACAACTTCTTCTGCAATTAAGGGAAGATGTTTCGAAAGTTCATTCATTTGCTGTCTGGAGTGTTCGATTTGTTCAATCAATACATCTCTATGCATACAAACAACCCCTCTCTTCACTCGATAAAGTATTTTATATGATTAATATTCCCAGGCCTTATTAGTTTGAAACACCTAAACTAGAAAAATATACCTTTTTATTTCGCCAAATTCTGCAACATGATAAAATAAAAAAATAAAGAGAATCATTGAAACTTATGGCAAGCTGGTACGTAAATAAAATCCGAGTGGTGATAATAGATGGACGCCTTAGTAGCGAATATGGTTGCCCAAGTCAAAAAAGGGGACCAGGAAGCGTTTGAAGGCATTGTAGACCTTTTTAAAGATAAAATATACCGGCATTGTTACCGGATGGTCGGCAATGGACACGAAGCAGAAGATTTAGCACAAGAAACTTTTTTAAGAGCTTACCGTAATATAAGTAAATACAATAATGAATTTAAATTTTCAACTTGGATTTTCAGAATTGCCACAAACCTATGCATTGACAGGCTCAGAAAGAAGAAACCTGATTATTATTTAGATGCTGAAGTACCTGGCACTGACGGAGCTACGATGTATAGTCAGCTCTCATCTGAAGAACCGCTGCCTGAACAGGTTGTTACAGAAAATGAACGATGGAATGAACTGCAAGAAGAAATTATGAAGCTCCCCGAAAAGTATAGGACAGCAATTGTTCTAAAATATGTAGAAGATTTATCACTGGAAGAAATCAGCCACATAATGGACATACCCGTCCCAACTGTAAAAACTCGTATACATCGAGGCAGAGAAGCGCTGAAGAAAGTATTTCAAATGGTTGTAAAAACGAGGTGAAGAAAAATGCAGTGTGAAGCTTCTGTATTTGATGAATTGATGAACAAAGTACTCGATGGTGAAGCGACAAAGGAAGAAGAGCGTGTCTTTCATGCTCATCTGGAAGAATGTGAATCATGTAAAGAAGAATACGAGCTGCTTTTAGATACTCTAAAAGAATTACAGTTACAGAATCATATTATAAAGGCACCTGAAGGATTTACTCGGGCTGTTATGGCAAAGCTGCCTAAAGAGAAACAGCAGATGAAATGGAAACGATGGATGCAGCGCCATCCTGCTTTAACAGCCGCGGCGATCTTTATGTTCTTTATGGCAGCATCGGTTTTCACAAGCTATAATCAACAAGACCTGGCTGTTGTAAAAGGAGAAGGAAACCTTCAGATCAAAAAGGCTGAAAGGGTAGTCGTTGTCCCAGCTGGGGAAACGATAAAAGGCGACCTTGTCGTTGAGAATGCAGACGTCCGTATTGAAGGAAGAGTAGAGGGCGATGTCACCGTAATAAAAGGTAATCAATATCTTGCATCAGCAGGTGAGGTTACGGGCCACAGTCAGGAAATCGGCCAAGTTGTCGAATGGGTATGGTACAAGTTGAAATCATTGGTTAGTACAAAAGAAGAAACTATGCAATATGATAAAAGCCGTTTAGAGACGGCTTTTTTTGTTGGCTGAAGAAAAATGATGCTGGGGTATCCGCGGCGCGAAGTTTGTCAGGGATTGTCGTCTCGTGGTTATTTTTTAATTAACGTGCGATTAATTCAATTAACGTGAGAAAAAACCCAACTAACGTGGGATTAATCCAGTTTACCGTGGAATTCCCGCTCTAATACCTAGGGTGGTATTAAGCAAAGGGCAGTTTCATTGCCGCTACCAAAAGAATGAGCCTCGAATTTCATAAACTTGAGCCTCTCATGCTCAGTTTTCTTTGTAATGAGGTATGCTATAATAAATAAGTTAAATCCATTATAAACTTCAACTTGGAACACATACCCGAGTTGGGAGGGAAGTTATGTTACCAATCGCAGATTTTAATATTTTTAATTACCTTACACAAATAATTGATATTTTATTGGTGACGTATGTCATCTATAAATTGATCATGATTATCCGGGGAACGAAAGCTGTTCAATTGTTAAAAGGGATAAGCGTGATCATTGTAGTATGGTTCCTGAGCAGTTCGTTCGATCTTCGGACGATGTCTTGGCTGATGGATAAAGTCATTACATATGGTTTGTTGGCCATTATTATTATCTTCCAGCCAGAGCTGAGAAGAGCGCTGGAACAGCTTGGGCGAGGCAGATTCTTTTCAAGGACTGGAATTCCTGAAGAAGAGGAAACTGAGAAAACGATCGCGGCAATTGTGAAATCTACAAACTATATGTCTAAACGCCGTATCGGAGCAATCATCTCAATTGAAAGAGAAACAGGGTTAAGTGAGTACGTAGAGACTGGGATTCCAATTCAGGCGCACTTAACTTCCGAGCTGTTAACGAATATTTTTGTACCGAATACACCGCTTCACGATGGAGCTGTCATTATAAAACAAAGTCAGGTTTTTGCAGCTGGCTGTTATTTGCCGCTTACAGAAAGTCCGTTTGTTTCAAAAGAACTTGGGACAAGACACAGAGCAGCATTAGGAATCAGTGAAGTAACAGATGCTATAACGGTTATAGTTTCTGAGGAGACAGGTACGATCTCCCTTACAAAAAACGGGGAAATCTATCGGAATCTGGACGAAGAGTCTTTAAGAAATTTGTTAAATGCAGAATTGATTATTGCGAATAAGTCCACTTCCTCAACTCGCTGGAATTGGAGGGGAAAGAAAAATGGACAAACTCCTTAATAGTTCATGGTTTGTTAAAATCATTGCTTTCCTCCTTGCTTTAATGATGTATACCATCGTTACAATGGAAACGCAGGAAGAAGCAGCTAACCGTTCTATTTTTTCAAAAATGTATACGGAAAGTGAGACCATTCAGGACGTTGAAATTACACCTTATTTTGATGAAAGGCAATATGTCTTAACCGATTTGCCCTCTTCAGTAGATATTACCTTAACAGGCTCGAGCCGGTTAATTACAAAAGCCACAAAAGTAGATAAAGAAGTCGAAGCATATATTGATCTGACTAATGAGGATCCGGGCAATAAACGGGTTAAAGTAAATGTCCGAGGTTTGCCTGAAGGCGTTAAGGCGAAGGTGAAGCCTGAATACATTGATGTAATCCTTCATAAGAAAGTTACGAAAGAGATGCCGGTTAACGTTGATCTGAAAAACACAAGAAAGCTCCCAGAGGGTTATACAGCTGGAGATGTTGAATTCTCTCCAAAATCCGTCAAAGTAACTGGTCCAGAAGGAATGATCGATCAGATCTCATTTATAACGGGATTTGTTGACGTAGGGAATGCGGACGAGACTATACAAACCAAAGTGCCTTTACGAGCATACAATCAACAAGGCGACCTCATTGATGTTCAGGTTTCTCCTGAAACGGCAGAGGTATCAGTGCCGATAAAGAAACCTAAAAAAACAGTACCTATTTCCATCCGTACAAGTGGAGAGCTGGAAGAAGGTCTAACACTTGCGTCAGTAACATCTGATCCAAATGAGATTACGCTGACAGGTACAACAACTTCTTTAGATAAATATGATTCATTTAAAGAGATTTCTATAGATCTTAGCAAGATTAAAAAAGATACAACATTAACCGTGGATGTTCCTGTTCCAGATGGAATTGAATCTGTTTCTGTAAAAGAGGTATCCGTTTCGATTGACGTTGAAGATGAAGAGGTTACACGAACGTTTGAAGATGTTCCATTAACATTGCTTGGCACGACCGATGAGAAAAAAGCTACTATTCTAGACCCTGAAGATGGCGCCGTCGATGTGACGGTGCGAGGCAAGAAGAGTGCGCTTGATTCGCTCCAAAAATCAGATCTCGAAGGTATTTTAGATGTGAGCCAGCTTGAAGAAGGAACTCACGAAGTAAAGATAGATTGGAAAAATCCTGCTGATATTGATCTGACAGATACAGTTCAAGAAGCCAGTGTGGAAATTCAAACAGAAACTAGCAGTCAATAGATGAAGGAGAGAGCAATAATGGGAAAATATTTTGGTACCGACGGAGTAAGAGGAGTTGCAAATACAGAGCTGACGCCTGAACTTGCCTTTAAATTAGGACGTTTCGGAGGATATATTCTAACAAAAGATACAGATAAGCCAAAAATCTTGATCGGCCGTGATACACGAATTTCAGGACAAATGCTGGAAGGCGCTCTTATAGCTGGCCTTTTATCCATCGGTGCAGAAGTAATGCGCTTAGGTGTTATTTCAACACCTGGAGTTGCTTTTATTACAAAAGCGCTGGGCGCACAAGCGGGAATCATGATCTCAGCTTCTCATAATCCAGTTGCGGATAATGGGATTAAATTCTTTGGAGCAGACGGTTTCAAGCTTTTAGATGAGCAAGAAGCGGAGATTGAAGCACTTTTAGATAAAGATACAGATGAACTGCCTCGTCCTGTAGGAGGCGACCTTGGCTCTGTCAGCGATTATTTTGAAGGCGGACAGAAATACATGCAATATTTAAAACAAACGATTCCTGGAGACTTCTCAGGATTGCATATCGCACTTGACTGTGCACACGGTGCTACATCATCACATGCACCGCACTTATTTGCTGATCTTGAAGCAGATATTTCAACGATGGGCACTAGCCCAAACGGCTTAAACATTAATGAAGGTGTTGGAAGCACTCATCCAGAGAAGCTTGCTGCGCTTGTAAAAGAAAAAGGCTGTGACATGGGATTAGCGTTTGATGGTGACGGGGACCGCTTGATTGCGATCGATGAAAAAGGAAATATTGTCGATGGTGACCAGATTATGTTCATCTGTGCGAAGCATCTTAAAGACCAGGGCCGTTTGAAGCAGGATACGGTTGTATCAACAGTTATGAGTAACCTTGGATTTTATAAGGCAGTCGAAGCAAGCGGCATGAAATCTGCCCAAACGGCTGTTGGTGACCGTTACGTAATGGAAGAGATGCGCAAGAACGATTTCAACCTGGGCGGAGAGCAGTCCGGCCACATTATTTTCTTAGATTACACAACGACAGGTGATGGACTTCTTTCTGGAATCCAGCTTGCATCTATTCTAAAAGCAACTGGCAAACCATTATCAGAGCTTGCAGGAGAGATGAAGAAATTCCCTCAGCTTTTAATCAATGTTAAAGTAGCAGATAAATCTAAGCTGAACGGAAATGAAGCGATTAAAGCGGCTATCGACCAAGTGGAAACAGAACTTGAAGGAAACGGCCGAGTGCTTGTACGTCCTTCTGGAACAGAACCACTTGTGCGCGTAATGGTAGAAGCACCTACTGAAGAACTTTGCCAGAAGCATGCAGAGACTATCGTAGAAGTTGTTAAACAAGAGTTAGTATAAAAAGGAAGACTTTTATCCGACATAAAATGAAAAAGGGCACGAAACATATGCATATGCGGCTCACACAAAGGGCTGCTTATGCATATTTTTTTATTATGGAACTTTATGTTTCAACTTTTTCTGAAATAGGGAAAGAATAATAATTGACGGTTTTGAAAAACCCGTGTATGATTATTTTTGTTTACTTCAAATAAAAGGAAGGAGTTTACAGTTAATCATTCATCCAAAAAAGCGCCTGAACTGCTGATCGGAAAAAAGCAGTTGACGAGGAAGAGGTTCATCGATATTTCGGCGGATGCCTCTCGGAACATTCACTTCCGTAAGCTTTTGTTCAAACCAGGCAAGGTGACTTCCTGTACAAAGACGAAAGCAAGTGAAACCAAAATAAAAATAGAAAACATAGGTGGGGTTGTGAGCCCCGCTCACGGCCCTCTTATGTAAGCCGTCAGCAGAGTGTGATGGCTTAAGGAGGACGTTTATTTATGTGTGGAATCGTAGGTTATATTGGAAATAATGATGCAAAAGAAATCTTATTGCGTGGTCTTGAGAAATTAGAGTACCGCGGATATGACTCAGCAGGAATTGCTGTACTTAACGAAGACGGAGTTCACGTATTCAAAGAAAAAGGCCGTATTGCTAACTTGCGTGAGAGTGTTGATCTAGGTGTTGAAGCATCTGTAGGGATCGGACATACACGCTGGGCAACTCACGGTGTTCCAAGTAAAGTGAATTCACATCCACACCAAAGTTCAACAGAGCGTTTTACACTTGTGCACAATGGTGTAATCGAGAACTATGAACAGGTGAAGAAGCAATACATTTCAGGTGTTGAGTTATTGTCTGAAACAGATACAGAAGTAATCGTTCAGCTGGTAGAACACTTTGTAAAAGAAGGCATGGAAGTGGAAGAAGCATTCCGCCGTACATTGTCTGAACTTAAAGGTTCTTATGCGATCGGTTTAATCGACAACGAAAACCCTGAAACCATCTATGTTGGTAAAAACAAAAGCCCATTATTAGTGGGTAAAGGTGAAAGCTTTAACGTTATTGCAAGTGATGCAATGGCTATGCTTTCTCAAACAGATCAATACGTTGAATTAATGGATAAAGAAATTGTAATCGTGACTCGTGACAGCTATACCATCAAGACTCTTGATGGTGAAGTTGTAGAACGTGCACCTTACACAGCAGAACTAGATGCAAGCGACATTGAAAAAGGCACGTACCCTCATTTCATGTTAAAAGAAATTGATGAGCAGCCTTTCGTAATGCGTAACATCATTAATCAGTACCAAAACGAAAATGGCGACCTTAAGCTCGATGATGATATCCGTGCTGCAATGAAAGGCGCAGACCGTGTGTACATCATCGCATGCGGAACGAGCTACCATGCAGGTCTTGTTGGTAAGCAGCTTATCGAAAGCATTGCAAACATCCCAGTTGAATCACACATCGCAAGTGAGTTTGTTTACAACATGCCGCTTTTATCTGAAAAGCCATTGTTCATCTTTATCTCACAATCCGGTGAGACTGCAGACAGCCGTGCCGTATTAGTAGAGATCAAAAGACTAGGTCACAAAGCATTAACGATCACAAACGTTCCGGGATCTACACTTTCTCGTGAAGCAGACTATACGCTTAACTTATATGCTGGTCCTGAGATCGCTGTTGCTTCAACAAAAGCATACACTGCACAAATCGCAGTTCTTGCTATCTTAGCTGTTGATTCTGCTCGTGCAAAAGGCATCGAGTTAGACTTCAATCCGCTTCAGGAGCTTGCGATTGTAGCAAACGCTATGGAAGTTTTATGTGATCAAAAAGAAGAGATGGAACAGATTGCTCGTGAGTTCTTAGCTGTAACTCGCAACGCATTCTTTATCGGCCGTGCTGCTGACTTCTATGTATGCTTAGAAGCTGCACTTAAGCTTAAAGAAATCTCTTATATCCAAGCAGAAGGATTTGCTGGAGGAGAACTTAAGCACGGTACGATCGCGTTAATCGAAGACGGTACGCCAGTTATCGCTCTAGCAACTCAAGAGCATGTTAACTTAAGTATCCGCGGTAATGTAAAAGAGGTAGCGGCACGCGGTGCGTACACTTGCGTGATCTCTATGGATGGACTGCAAGAAGAAGGCGATCGCATCGTTCTTCCGAAGATCCACCCATACTTGACTCCGCTTGTATCTGTACTTCCAATGCAGCTGATCTCTTACTACGCAGCGCTTCACCGCGACTGTGACGTAGATAAGCCGCGTAACCTTGCTAAGTCAGTAACAGTAGAATAAATGAGAGTAAAGACCCCATTTCTATCTTGAAATGGGGTTTTCTTTTACATACTTTTCTCTTTCGAAAGTTTACTTAATTCATTCCCTAGCTGCCCAAACAAAATCATCCGATACATACGAAAATCGGCTCTCAAAGACCAGAATGGATGTCCAAAAGTAGCAGGCTTATTTCCCTCAATGAAAAAGTGGCTGAACCAGGCAATGCCGTAAGCTACAACAGGAGCTAATAAAAGAAACCAAAGGCTTTTCCAAACCGCAAGTATAATAAAGATAAAGACAAATGAAGTACCAACAAAATGCCACGCTCTAGTCGATGGTTTGCTATGCTGCGAAAGATAGAATGGCCAAAATTCTTCGTAATTCTTAAACTCCATGCTAACACCTCCCTATAGTGGTTTAATATTCTCTTATCCAATACTAATTCCTTTTTCTTAAAGGGAAACTCAGCTTCTTGAGGAAGATTATAAAATGATGTGAAAAAAGTTTTGACTCTGTGGTGCGCAACACGGTTTATGATGGAGATGCAGGTGGTGAATGAAAGGATGTATAGAGTTAGTGAGTTTTCAAAAATGACAGGATTAAGCAAGGAGACTTTGAGGTATTATGCAGAGGTGAAACTGCTTGAACCAGCTTACATTGATCCAAAGAATAATTACCGTTATTACGATAATGGATCATATTTAATTGCAATGATCCTGGTAAGTTTGAGAAAATTCAACTTTACGATTCAAGAGATGATCACCGTTATTGAAGATGAATCCTTCGAAAACCTGGAAAACATCCTTAATCAAAAAAAGCGGGACATTCAGAAAAAAATAGAGGAATTGCACGGCACAATAGATGAAATCGACCAGTTTTTAAAGTGGGGAAATGAGGAGGATGTAAGATGATAACATGGAATGAAGAGAAGGTAATCTCTGTAAATATAGAAAAGGTGTGGGAACTCTTTTCTGATGAAAATCTGCAGCGCATCATGCCAAACGTTGTAGAACATACACCAATTGAAAAGAAAGAAGATATAGTGGGCTCTACGTATCGTCAATCTTACAAAGAGGGACGAAGAGTGGAAACATACATTGTTGAGACTCTTGGGTATGAAAACACTGAATCAAAAAAATACTTGCGTATAGGGTTTACGTTAGGAAAAGCCTTCGAAATTGAAACAGCCTTTACTTTAATAAAAATAGATGAAATGAGAACCCGCTTTATTTATATGGGATTTACTAAAGGTATTAATTTCTTAGGCAAAGTCATGCTTAAAATCGCTGGTGATAAAAATAACAACAAAGTGGTAAAAGATTTTATGGATAAGGTAGAAGAGGAAGCGATGAAAGAATCTGCTTCTGTTTAACTTTAAACGAGTCTGCTCCGTTCATGCATAACATGATGTTTTATTTTCCATCCTAGAAGGTAGAGTTAGTAGAGCCAGAAAATTAAAGGAGTGGATGAAATGGATAAAGAGCAGCTAAAACAAGAAATATTGAACGTATTAGAAAAAAGGCAAACAGGAGTACTTGCGAGTGTGAAACAGAATAAGCCGCATTCCAGATATATGACCTTTTATCATGATGAACTTACCTTCTATACGCCAACTAGTATCGAAACTCATAAAGCTGAAGAGATTCAGGAAAATCCTAATGTGCATCTTTTAGTTGGTTATGACGGCGATGGATATGGTAACCCTTATCTTGAAGTAGAAGGTACGGCAACAATTCAAGACGAGCAGGGATTAAAGGAAAAGTTTTGGTCTGAGCAGATGTCTCATTATTTTGATGGACCAAATGATCCTAATTATATACTGCTGAAGATAAAGCCAAGTTTAATCAGATTAATGAACAGTGAAGAAAATTCACCGCTAACATTAGAGTTATAAAAAGAAAGGCCTCTCTTTTGAATAAAAGAGGGGTCTTCGTTCGTCTAATATAAATAATTAGACTTCATTTTCCTATAATTGTAAAAAATAGTAAAATAAATAGACCGAACATTCTTGAAATTAAAGGGGGATAACATGAAGAAGATATGGACAGCTATTGGACAATTAGTATTATTAATCGGATGCTCTGAAAAAGAGATAGATAAAGAGCAGAAGTTTACAGTGAAAGATGCAATTGAGAAAGATCATGTAGTCATTCAAAATTTATCGGATAAAGTAAACGAAATTATGACTGGGGCAACGAAAGCAGAACATCTCGTTCCTATGTTTGCTTTTTTAGATGATGTAGAGGCGGATAAAGAGAGTACGTTAAAAGTAACGATTTTTCCTAAAAACGGAGAGCCTACCACAAGTGAATTACACTATGTGAACAAAGACAAGACAATTTTTAAGAATAAGAATAAATCATTCACCATGCCAATAGGTGATATTGAATGTTCGAGTATAATAGCTAGCAGCAGAAATTTAATGGCAGATGGATGTAATGGTAAGTACAGTACTGTTTTAGTCATTCCATTTGGAGTGAGGGAGTATAATCTTGCAAATGTAGAATACAAAAAGCAAAAAAAATAAATAGGGGGACGTTATGCCATATATATTAAAAGATAGTTTGCTCTCTCTCATTCTATCTGTTATTGGAATTATTCTCTTAGGCTCAGTACCGTTTATGTTTAAAGGGATGTCGTTTAGTACAGGCAGCTATTTAGATGGAATAGGGGAACTATTTAAAACGATGATGAAACCTTCTGAAATCGTGTATTTTACCGGAAGCGGAGTATACCCTCTCTTTCCAGAAATATGGGGTATAATCGGATATTCATTAACCATTTTGTTTTCTTCATTTTTTATCGCCATTATCTTAGCGCTTATGTTTGCTCTTGGGATTTTTACGCTTCCAACACGATTAAAGGATAAGATCCGTGTATTTTCGTTTATGTTCGAATCGATTCCTGATGTTCTCATTGCGATTGGAATGCAGTTCTTTATTATCTGGTTTTTTAAGAAGACGAATATTCTCTTGTTTCAGATTGTATCTTTGTATGACCAGAAAACTTATTTTGTACCGATCTTTTGTTTAACGGTATTGCCAACTCTGCTTATTTTGAGGATATTGCTTCTTAATATGGAAGAGGAATTTAAAAAACAATACATTGATACTGCTAAGGGTAAAGGGATTGGCAGATTTCGCATTCTCTGGAGGCATGTACTTCCGAACACGCTGTTAAGTGTTTTTCACCAATCTCGCAATATCCTCTGGTTTATGCTTTCTAATCTATTAATGGTTGAATACTTGTTTAATATCTATGGAGTTACAACACTGGTAAGAGAAATGGGGAACCCTGCTATTTTTACGATCTCTATGCTTCTACTATTTTCACCCATGTTTCTATTTTTTACGGCTCTTAGAATTTTTACGTATAAGTGGGTGGGTGAAAAATGATAAAAGCGATTTGGAAAGACCCTTTTTTTCTAGCGGGCTTTTTATTCATTTTTGCTTTAATTAGTTATAGTTTTTATCATCATTTTGTAATGGATAATGAAATCTATGAAAACCAGATTATTTATGAAGGAATTACACCTGTTGATAGAGCGCCTTTCGAGCCATCCAGCAAGTATTGGTTCGGCAGTGACAGAATGGGAGCAGATTTATTCCATCAGATTATTTCAGGTGCAAAATACACTTTAGGTGTTGCATTCGCTGCGAGTTTACTGAGAATAATCCTGTCATTCTTTGCTGGAATTATGTTACTGAGTGCCGGCAAGGTTCTTCCGGTCATTAAAGGATTAGGGCAATCTTTCTATTATATACCGTCGGCTCTATTAATCTTTTTTATAGTAGGGCCTATTATTTCAATTGAACAAATAACTTTTTGGGAAAAAGCATTTTTTCAGATTATGCTGATGGTCCTAATTGCAGTTCCCAATACGGCAATACTGATAAAGGAAGAAATAAATTTAATCCAGAGAAACGAATTTATCACGAGTGCCAAGTTAATGGGAGGAAGCAGGTACCGTATTTTATTTAAACATGTTATGCCTCATCTATGGCCGAGGCTCGTCCTTATGTATGTCCAGCAGGTGATTGCAGTGTTATTGTTACTTGCTCATCTAGGCATATTAGGTGTTTTTTTTGGAGGAACAATCTATAGGGAATATGGAATGGAATTTTTGATACCTGCTTCCGTTTCAAACGAATGGTCAGGCTTGTTAGGAGGTTATTATGCTCAGTTAAGACTTGCACCATGGCTTGTGTTTTTTCCGGTACTAAGCTTTGCTGCAGTCATCATGGCGTTTAACTTTATAGCGGAGGGAATAAAACGAGCCGGTGATCAATTGCCTGGCAGGAATAAAGTGAAGAAGAGAGAAAAAGGTAAAGAGGAATCTGTCTCAGGCGAATCTTTTGTTTTTTTAACAGAGCGGAAAATAGGATAAACAAAAAAGGCAAGAGCTGAAACTCTCGCCTTTGGACTGTTCTTATCTCAACGTCGCACCGATGATGATGAGAAGGATAAAAAGCACTACAATTAAAGCGAACACTCCGCCGCCGCTTCCGTATCCATATCCGCCGCCATAGCCATAACCGCCACATGGAGAGCAGCAGCCGTATCCGTATCCTGGATATCCCCAGTTACGTTGTTGTTGTCTCTTTCCAAACATGCTGTAATTCCTCCTTCTTTCTTGTGCCTTATGCTTTCATCTATAGTGTATGTCCCAGGAGAAGGAGTGACAGGGACAATACCCTAATTAAAATCAAAAAGTTTTGAAATTAAAGGAGGACAACCATGAGTGAAGTGCTGACAAAGTATAAGAGTTTTACGAATTGGCTTCTGCAGCTTAAACTAATGCCAGAGGAATATTGGCTGGTGCCTATTAAAGATGGGAAATGGTCAGTTGGTGAAATTGTTGCCCATATTAAAGCATGGGATGTCTTTGTCTGGGATGAGAGAGTTGCTTATTTTGTGAGCGGATCTGAAATTCCGTCAAAAAAATAAACGTTGAAGAGATCAACAGCAATGCTGCAAATGAAGCAAAGTCAGGCATATCCAAAAACCAGCTTCTAGATGAAGTGATTGAATGCCGCCAAGTAGTTGCAAAGAAGTTAGGAGAAGTCCCGAGTTTTGTTTGGCAGGAAAAGATTGAAATGGGTTCAAAAATGATTACATTATGTGAATATATTGGCGGACTGGTGGAACACGACGGACATCATAGAATTCAAATTGAAGAATTCCTTACGGCGAAAGGGATTGATGTATTAAAACAGGAAGTGTAGACCGATAGGAAATAAAGTCGAATTTCCCCGGAAATTATTTCAGGAAATAATTGAAGTTATGGAAAGAGCTTCTATCAAGACAGAAGCTCTTTTTTTCGTTACCATATAAGTAAAAATGAAACAAAGAGGGCACATGGATACAATTACGCATACTTTATTCGGATTAACCCTTTATGGTGCGGCAAATAAATCAAATATGGATAAGTCACATAAAAGAGCACTCCTTCTTACAACGGTAGTGGGCAGTCAAATACCTGATATTGACGTGGTCGTTAATCTGACTGAAACAGGGCGAATCATGCAGCAAATGTGGCATAGAGGCTTAACGCACTCGTTTTTTCTGATACCAATCTGGGGAATCGTGATTTACTTTTTGAGTCGTCTATTATTTAAAGTAAAAGACAGGCGGCTTTTTTATTGGGCACTTCTAGCTGTTTTCATACATGATACGAGCGATCTTTTCAATACATGGGGAACCGGTTATATCGAACCTTTCTCCAGTTATCGTGTAACATTCGGGACGATTCCGATTGTCGATTTTGTGTTTTGGTTTCTGATGCTTGCTGGATTCATTGTTTCTCGAAAAAAACCAGCCAGTGAAAGGTATAAAGTATTCAGAGTGGTATGGCTGTTAATGATCGCTCATGTTGCCATCCAGTCTGCTCAAGGATATATCATTTATAATGAAGCAAAGGAAAAGTATGAAGATGTAGCACTGGCTGCAGGTTTTGTGCCTACTCAATTTCATGTGATCGGAAAAGATGGGAACGAAGTAGAGATTGTAAAAGACAGCATTTTTATAAAACCTGAATTAGAGCACCGTTTGATCTCAAAGGATGAAACCGATCTTGCACCGCTTTTTGAAGAGAATCCGAGAGCAAAAACACTTCATGAATGGTCTCCTTTCGTTGTTGTAGTTGAAGAGGATGACAAGCTGGGAATCTATGACCCGAGGTTTTATCGGAATGGAGAATCTTTCTTATATGAGTTCATAAAAAAGTAACCCTGAAATATTTAGGGTTACTTTTTTTGTAATGTCTATTTTCGTATACATTGTTGCTATGAGAAGATGTTGATTTCCGCTCCAGGATGCTCGCTTTCCGCGGGGCGTGCGGTGAGCCTCCTGGGCGCTTCGCACCATCAGGAGTCTCACCTGTCCCGCTGATCCCGCCGGAGTCTCGCACCTTACGCTCCAATCAACTAGTCAAAGATGCGTACTCAACAAAAAATGTGCAAAAACAACAATCTTTTAGAAGGATACTTTACAGTTAATTCGTTTTTGTTTGAGTGTCTGTTGTTGTCGTGTTAGTCTCTGCAGTGCCATCACCTTCTGCTGGCGGATCAGTTGGTGGTGTGTCTGGTTCTGGCTCTGGTTCTTCTGGATCTTCAGGTTCTGTTGGCGGATCCTCTGGTTCAGGGTCTGTTCCAGGATCGTCCGGTTCGTCATCCTGTGGTGGTGGCGGATCAGCCTCATCATCTCCTTTTGGTTCAGTTGGAGGAGGAGGATCTGTATTCTCGTCATCGTCTTCTTTTCTTTTTTCTTCTTCTTTTTGTTTAGACTCTTCTTCCTTTTTCTTTTCCTTATTTTTCTCTTTGTCTTCATTCTTTTTCGATTCTTTCTTCTTTGGAGCTTTCTTTTCTTTTATTGGTGCTAAAAGCTCTTTTGTAGAAGTTCCTTTTACAATGAGCTCTCTAACTGTGTTGGAACCATTCTTATCTTTTGTGATATAGCCAGTATCTTTATTAATATAGATTTCTTCTACGGATTTCGGCTTTTCAAAACCGGCTGTTTTCTTATCTTTCGAAACCTCAGAAACGATTGATTTAAAGATATATTTAGCAATTTTTTGGTCCTCAGGGGTTAAATATTGTTCGGCGTTTGTCTTGTCATACCCCGTCCATACAGCTGCTGTGTAATTGGTGGTATATCCTGCAAACCATGAATCGCTGGACCCTTTTTCAATATCCAATCCTTCAGGCATGTTCGTTGTACCAGTTTTGCCGGCCACTTCTAATCCAGGAATAGCAGCTATTGTTCCTGTACCTCGTTTCACGACGTCTTTCAGCATATCTGTAACCATATATGCGGTGTAGTCATGCATCGCTGCAACAGGTTTTGATTCAAACTTCTTCTCATAGCCATCAGAAAACTTAACTTTACGCAAAGTTGTTGGTTTATGATAAACACCTTTATTTCCAAAGGCTGTGTATGCTCCGGCAAGTTCCAGTGGGGAAGGACCATGCTTAAATCCGCCAATTGCATAAGCGGGATGAGCAGTCTTGATCGGGATGCCGAGGTTATTGGCAAACTTAACGGCATCTTCTGATCCAACTTCCATAAATGTTTTTATCGCAGGAATATTGTAAGACATAACGAGTGCTTCCCGCATAGAAACGTCTCCATGGAATTCATCATCCCAGTTGCCTGCTTCCCAATCACCGATTTTTAATTCCTCATCTTTTATTTGTTTATAAGTCGACCATTTCAACTTTTCGATGGCAGGACCGTAATCAAGAATCGGTTTGATCGTTGAACCTGGCTGCCTTTGTGTGTCAGTGGCATAATTAAATCCTTTTGCGATATCTTCATCACCGCTCGTTCTGTTTCCGCCTAAAGCACGAATGACTCCTGTCTTCGTATCGAGAAGCGCTACACCCGCTTTAAACTTTTCACTAGGATACTTTATATACTCTTCTGTAGACAGAACTTTTTCAGTATGTGCCTGTGCTTTAGGATCCAGAGTTGTGTAGATTTTTAAACCGCCTTCATAAATAGCACGTTCTGAAATGCCTTTCTCTTTTAATTCTTTGATTACTTGCTGAATGAAAGATTCATATTTTAATCGCTTAGCTTTTTCTTTAACCAGTGTATCAGTAACTGAAGTTTTTACTGCTTTTTCTTTCTCTTCTTTTGTAATGGCCCCATTTTTGTACATTAACTCTAAAACTGTATTGCGTCTCTCCTCAGCCGCTTTTGGATGAAGAAAAGGGTCATATCCGCTCGGTCTTTGCGGAAGGCCTGCTAATAATGCAGCTTCAGCTGGTGTTAAATCTTGTAGCGGTTTGTTGAAGTACGTCTTGGATGCAGTTGCAACCCCGTAAGCTCCGCCGCCAAAATAAATCTTATTTAAGTACATCTCTAAAATTTCGTCTTTGGAGTACTTTTGTTCTAACTGAATAGCAAGGTATGCTTCCTGCACTTTCCGCTTAATCGTTTTATCAGGTGATAGCACACTGTTTTTTACGACTTGCTGAGTGATGGTACTCGCACCTTCTGCACCAAAACCATCTTGCACGTTTGCTAATGCCGCTCCAAATATGCGTTTAACATCAACACCCATGTGTTCTTTGAAGCGGGTATCCTCTGTTGAGATAAACGCTTGCTGCACAAGTTCAGGAATGTCTCCAATTTTAGCGTATTCTCTGCGTTCATTGCTTGTAACATAAGTGACAAACTCATCGTTCATATCATAGATCATAGAAGATTGCGGATCATTTAAGGCTTCTTCCGTTAATTTCGGAGTTCCATTTACATAGGCAAATATCATTGCGCCTCCGAAGGTCACGCTGGATAAGAAAAATATGAGAGTAATAATAGCAGTTCGCCGGATCCAGCGTGACCGTTTCTTTTGCTGACGGAGCTCTGTTCTTTTAGCCACAGCACTCTTCCTTTCTTTGGATACTATCCTTGATTTACCCATTCTCTTCCTAAATAAAACAGTTTATGAAATGAATGAAGGGGAAAATGAGTAAAAGAGGGAGTGATCTCATGAAACCACAGACAAAAGAACGCGCTGAGCTTATCTATTCTATGCTCGGACAAATCATTCAAAAAAAGACCGCAAGTGAAATTGAATTAAACCGTTTAACTGAAATATGCCAGCTATTAAAGGAAGATGTAGAAGTAGGAGAAAAGACATTCGGTGTACTGGATGATCTTTGTGAACTCGGAGGGAAAGCATTGGAACTAACCTCGGATAAACAAAGAGAGGAATTTATCCAGCAGGAGGATAGAAAGCTGGAAGAATATTATGAGCACTTTAAAACCTTATTAGAAGAAAAATGATGGGCTGTCCCAAAAGTAAGTTTAACTTACTTTTGGCAGCNGAGAAAGCTTAATCAGAATAGACATGACCTAAAAAGTTTTTATGCTTTTAGTCATCTCCTTATTTAATGTGGACGGAGATGTCGAAGTTTCGACCCATGGTATGTATCAACAATTACTGTAAATTATTTAATAGAGTCTATGGACCCATTAAATTTTTGTCGAACGATTTTAATAGTCATCCTTCGTTGCTTTTAATAAAATGAAATTAAATAAAACGACCAGTCGTTTTAAAATTAATTTCAGGGAGTGAAGCATGTGCTAGTCATTAAACGTTTTAGTGAGTTATCTTTTAACGAAGCTATATCTTTATGGAATGAATCTTGGAAACACTACTTCTCTGATATGACGATGGACCTCAACCGTTTCTTACAAAAAGTAACAGGAGAGGGAATCTCATTAGAAAATTCCGTTGCAGCTGTTTACGAAGGGAAGCTCGCAGGATTTGTGCTTAATAGTTTTAGAACGATTAACGGCAAACAATATGTATGGAACGGCGGCACTGCGATCGCACCTGATTTTAGAGGAATGGGAATCGGGAAAAAATTAATCTCAGTCTGTCTAGAGATATACGAAGAGCAGAATGTAGATATTGCACGTCTAGAAGCAATTAAAGAGAATGAAACAGCAATAAAGTTATATGAAAAGATGGGCTATCAAACGTTTGAAGAACTTGCTTTTATGCAGCATGTAGGAGAGATTTCTGTATTTAAAGGGCTAGGTTCAAATGTCACTGTGAAAAATGCGGATATGCAGGAGATCAAATCATTGCCATTCTTTGAGCCTCTTACTGCATGGCAAACACAATTCCAAAGTTTAAAAGATTTTTCATGTGCGGTTGCAATAGATGGTGAAAAAACTATCGGATATGCAGTATATAAAAAGGGCTTTAAAGAAACAGGAGAGCTGGCAGGCATTGTACTGTATCAGTGTGGGGTTAATCCTGAATATCATCTAGAGGAAGAAGCAACAGCGAATTTGATCAATTTTGCCTTTGCTCCAGAAGAAGGTGCTGTTAGAAGATTAACGATGAATGTCCCTAAAAAGAATGATGCGTTAAACCGCTTATTAAATGAGGCAGGTTTTACTAAGTTCGTGGAACAAGTCCATATGGAGCGTCCGATTAAAAAAGAGATGGAATCCCAGGCAACAAAAACTTTTTCCGAAATAGACTGAAAACTCTGTTATACTTGAAATGGAAGACGTGTCATAAATGGAGGAAGCATCATGCCTAAAGTTTCAGCTCAGTATAAAGAAGAGAAACGAAACCACATACTTGAGAGCGCCCTAAAATGTTTCGGTGAAAAAGGATATCAAGCGACAATTATTGATGATATCGTGAAAGATTCAAACATCAGTAAAGGCGCTATCTATAATTATTTCGAAAGCAAAGAAGAGATCTATTTGCAGCTTCTTAAAAAACGCACCAATACGTTTTTTGAAGAAATGGATGAAGTGAATGCAAACCTTAATAGTGCGAAAGAAAAACTTGCAAATCTCTTTAAGCGATTTAAAAAGCAAGAATTAAAAGAAGATGATCAGCAGACCATGCGTGTTTATATTGAGTTTTGGCTTTATGGCTCGAGGCAAGAAGACTTAAGAAAAATTCTTGCAGAGAGATACAACCGTTTTATAGACTACATTGTTAATATTATAGTAGAAGGCCAGCAGGCCGGAGAAATTAAGAAGGAAATTGATCCGCAGAATATTTCAAGGATCTTCTGGGCAATTCGCGACGGCAATGTATTGCATTATTCTTTTTTAGGGGAAGAAGAGCAATACCGAATTGCCTGGGATACTATTGAAGAAATGTTCTTGAACTATGTGCAGCAATAAAGACGCCGAGACCGGCGTCTTTTTCTATGGCGCTTTTCTAATTCTTTTGTAAAGCCTTCGTTGACAAGTTGATTGGAGCGCAAGGTGCGAGACTCCTGGGGGATCAGCGGGACAGGTGAGATTCCTAACGGCGCAAAGCGCAGAGGAAGCTCACCGCACGCCCCCCCGGAAAGCGAGCAACCTGGAGCGGAAATCAACAACTTCACATAACGACAATGTTTACGAAAACACCTTTTTCTATTTAACGACTTAATTTGTCTAAGGAGTAATGCTTTTGTTGGTAATTATCGACAAATTGGTCCTTTCGGGATGCCTCAATTAAGAGTAGACTAATAGAGTAACATGTTTGTAATGTAACTTTTTATGAGTAAATACGACTACATAAATAGATAGACAGGGGGCCATTCGAGGTGAAGGAAACGTTCGACCGGTTATACGATGAATATCACCACGCGTTGTTTCAATTTCTTTTTTACATGGTCCGAAACCGGGAATCGGCGGAGGATCTTGTTCAGGAAGTTTATATCCGGGTATTAAACGCGTATGAAAGTTTTGAAGGCAAAAGTTCAGAAAAAACATGGTTGTATTCGATTGCCAGGCATGTGGCCATTGACTGGCTAAGAAAACAATCACGGCGCAACAAACGATTTTTGATCTTTGACATTAAAGAAAGTGAAAGCGTACTAAGAGATCAGGACCCCCTTCCAGAAGAGTTAATAGCAAAGAAAGAGTCTTTTAAAGATTTATATAAAATGCTTAAACGCTGTTCTTTAGATCAGCAGCAGGTACTCGTGCTTCGGTACATTCAGTCATTATCTATCTCGGAAACTGCGCAAATTTTAAGTTGGACAGAAAGCAAAGTGAAAACCACCCAGCACCGGGCCATAAAAGAATTGCGCAATTGGCTGGATCAGCAACCGGGCCTGGAGGAGGAATTGAAAGATGGAACCAATTAAGTGGAACGACGAAAACATTGAACAGCATCTTAAAAGTCTGCCCCCTATAAAAGACCGCCGATCTAAACAAGAACTTTATTTAAAGGTACAGGCGAAGGTTCATTATAAAGACAATAAAGGGAAGCGGCTTCCGACGTGGAGTCTTCCAGCCCTTGCGACAGCTTGTGCACTTGTTATTTTTGGTGTATTTGTTCCTGATTTAATGAAAAATGGCGGAAAGATGGAGCAGAACAAAATGGTTCTTGAAGCTGATAAAGGGTCAAAAGGAATGGATGCAGCTTCAACTGCCACAGATGAAAGGGTAAGTCAGAAAGCTGAAAACAAAGTTGTACCTGTTGCTTATCATGGTCCTATACAAGAAAGCAGCCTTGATGGCGGCGAGGTTGATCAAGATTGGGTAACGGTAGGATACTTGGATGATCAGGCACAGCTTGCGATCCCAGTTAGTTTTATCACTCAGCCAAATCATTACTTGGATAAAGTTAATGAACAGCTTCAGAAATTTGACCCGAAGTCAGCAGGACTTGTGGAAAGTCCGCTGCAGCGAGCCAAAATTACAGAGGAAGAAGAAACAGTAATCATTGATTGGCCGGCAGGATCCATATATGAGGCAGAAGAGCCTTTGCTTAAAAACCTAATTGCTTTAACCTTTTCGAATGAAAGTCAGAAGTATAAAGTGGAATTTAGAACAGAAGGTAAAGCTGGATATGATTTTTCAAATTATGGTCTAGTAAAAGATTGGAATCTTGAAGTACCAGGAGCTCCTCATTTCAGGTATGACGCTCCAACAACAGATTCCTTTATTGTCAGCCTATTTTCAACAGGTCAGGAAGCGAAAGATATGCCAGCAGATTTAGATAATGCTCTTGATGTTATGGATGAAGAACAAGAACGCGGTTTGAAACCATTGCTTCCAAAGGACTTAAATCTAGAAGTTAAGGTAACCGGAGAGCATTCAGTTGAGATTACATTCCCTGACTCGTTTAAACTTTTAGCAGATAATCAGGAACATCTTATGATGATTGATGCTATTCTGCTTACGGCTGAGAGCTATGACTACGACAGCATCAAGTTTAATAATACAGGATTAGACTCTATTGGACCTTATCAACTAGATCAGCCAATTGAAGATATCACGGGAACGAATGTATACCACTATCAATAGATTGTCGAAAAAGACTGCAATTTGCAGTCTTTTTCTTATGGGAAAAAAGTAACTTTGCGGTACGGCCCATCGACTAATAGATTGTAAGAGCTAATTTAAGAGAGGATGTTTTATATGAAACGTATACTGCTGGCATTTGTTTCATTAGGGCTCGCTGCACTATTAATTTTAGGTGGTGTAACCGCAGCAAAAGCTTCTCCATCCTATGACCAGGAAGTAACTGAAACCGCTAAACTCTATAAGGGAACTCCATTTAAGTGGGGAGGCACAACGCCAAAAGGGTTTGATGCATCAGGTTTTACCAAATATATTTTTAAAACAACTGTAGTGAATAAAGATATTCCAAGAACTTCAGCCGCTCAATATAAAGGCGGAGCGGCTGTTGTGAAAGGCAAAGAAAAAATGGGTGATCTCGTTTTCTTTAAAACAAATGGTAAAAGTATCTCTTTTGTCGGGATCTATCTAGGCAACAAAGAATTTATTGCAGCAACTTCTAAAGGGGTGCGCATCCAGTCTTTAAACACAAAGTACTGGAAAGACAATTATGCAGGAGCCCGTCGATATTTACCATAATTTCATAGATTTACACAGCTGTTCTCATGTAAAAGAGAGCAGCTTTTTGCTGAAAAAATTCTATTTATGTAAATTTGGCAATTTTTTATAAATGTTACTTGTTTTTCCTAATTAATCGTACTACAATATCCAAGTATTGTGATATTTTTGAGCCTTTTGTACTAGTGGAGGCGACAGGGGATGGAGGAAGGGAATATGTTGAAACTGACTTGGTTTTCATTGAAAAACCGCTCAGCCATCGTAATTATGTGTTTGCTGATTTCTGCATTAGGGGTTTATGCAGGACAGCGCTTGCCGATGGAATTTTTACCAAGTATCGATAATCCTATGGTGACAGTAACAACACTTGCGGATGGCATGGATTCTGAAACAATGACAGATTCCATTACGGAGCCGATGGAGCAAGAGCTTCGCAATGTAAAAGGTGTGGAATCTGTAACATCCGTATCTGGACAGGGTATTTCTAGAATTGATTTAACATTTGATATGAAGTCAGATATGAAAGAAGTAACAGCTGAGGTTGAAAGAAAGACGAACAGCTTCCCGCTGCCTGAAGGAATTAACAAACCTTACGTCGTTCAATTAAACACGTCCATGATTCCGATTATGGATCTGACGATTAATAAAGACGGTGCATTTACTACAGAAGATTATAAACTTATCGAAGAAGAAGTGATTCCCCAGTTAGAGGGTGTAGAAGGTATAGCTGATGTTGCCTTATTTGGAAAAGCAACACGAGAGGTTACGTTAACCCTGGATCAAGATAAACTTCTGGAAAAGAAGGTAGCAGCTCCGCGAATCATGGCTGCTCTGCAGGGGAAAGATGTTTCACTTCCTGCAGGAAACGTAACACTTGATGAAAAGACAAACACGCTTCGGGTATTAGGTGAAATGAAAGATCTGGATGCGTGGAAAAACATTGCCGTTGCACCAGGTGTTTTATTAAAAGACGTTGCTGATTTAAAAGATGAACAGCGTCTTGAATCGTTTACACATGTTGATGGAAAAGACGCGATGTACTTATCTGTCACGAAAGAAGCGAGTGCAAACGCCGTCCAAATTGGTGACGATGTGCGCGAGAAAATGAAAGAAATCAATAAGCAGTATGGGGACACATTTAAACTTTCGGTGTTCTATGCAACATCTGATTCTGTTTATGATTCTGTAATGAGCATGGCAAAAGAAGTAGCGCTTGGAGCGTTGTTTGCATCTGTCGTTATCCTCCTATTCTTGCGCCACTTTAAGTCAACGGTAATAGCTGTAATCAGTATCCCGTTATCCATTTTCTTAACACTGTTCTTATTGCATCAATCAGGCATAACCCTCAATGTTTTAACACTGGGTGGTCTGGCTGTAGCAGTTGGACGTTTAGTAGATGATAGTATCGTAGTTATCGAGAATATTTTTCGCCGCTTGCAGACAGGAGAACGCTCTAAGGAATTGATCGTTGATTCGGTAGGAGAAGTAGCAAAAGCTATTACGTCTTCTACGATTACAACTATCGCAGTATTCCTGCCGGTTGGTTTAGTCGAAGGTGCACTAGGTGTCTTCTTTATGCCTTTTGCATTAACGATGGTTTATTCTCTATTGGCATCACTGCTTGTAGCACTTACAGTAGTACCATTAATGAGCTATAAAATGCTGAAGAATGTAAAAGAACATACACCAAAACCGCCTAGACGTTATTTAAACATTTTAAACTGGTCATTGAACCATAAATGGATCGTTAGCGGACTTTGCTTATTATTATTTGCTGGTTCGATTGCTCTTTATGTGGTAATGCCAGCGGGGTCTATGGCATCAGCAGATGAAAGCATGGTTAACGTTAGTATCGAATATCCGAAAGATACTTCTCTTGATGCTGTAAAAGAAGGAACATACAAGCTTGAAGAAGTAATCAATAATTACGACGGTGTGGTTTCAAGCTACTCTCAAGTTGGAGTATCAAGTGAGATGGCTCAATGGGGAATGGCTCAAGGAAACAACACAGCAAGATTAGTAGCAAAGATGGAAAAAGGTGCTGATACAGAAAAGTTTGTTGAAGAAATGAAAGCACTTGAAAAAGAATACGCACCTGCAACAATTTCTGCTTCAATGGCAAGTATGATGGGTGGGAGCTCTGATGCCATCAGTTTAAATATAACCGCTGAAAAGCAAGCGGATCTGGCACCAATGGCTGAAAAGCTGACAGCGGAACTGCAAGATGTTAAAGGGCTTGAAAATATTCAATCCAACAATGAAGATTTGAAAAATGAATGGGTGCTGAATGTTGATCAATCTAAAGCGCAAGAAGCTGGATTAACACCAGCTGATATTGCCCAGCAAGTAAGAGGGTTAACAGTGAGTAACCCAGTCGGTCAAATTACGCTGGAAGGCATTAAACTGCCAGTTATGATGAACTATGATTTACGTGATGTGAAGGATCGTGACGATTTATTAAATACGACGATTCTTTCCCCTGTAAAAGGTCCAGTTGCTTTGAACGATATAGCTGAACTATCGCTTCAGCCTGCAAAAGCTCAAGTGTTCCGTAAAGACGGGAAAGAGTATCTGCAGGTTACAGGTATCATCACAGATAAGAACATCAAAAAGGTAAACGCTGATATTGCGAATATCCTTAAAAACATTGAGAAACCAGCTGGCGTATCCGTCGCATTAGGCGGAGTTGGAGAAGAAATGAACGAACAATTCATGGATCTCTTCATGACGATGGGAGCGGCTATTCTGATCGTATACTTAATCATGGTGATCACATTCGGTCAGGCGCGCGCACCATTCGCGATTCTGTTCTCACTTCCGCTCGCAGCGATAGGAGCAATCTTGGCGCTTGTTATTACACGAATTCCAGTTGATATCTCATCATTGATCGGCGCACTCATGCTGATTGGTATTGTTGTAACAAATGCGATTGTATTCATCGACCGCGTTCAGCAGCAGCGTGAAAAAGGTTTAGGTGTAAGAGAATCAATACTGGAAGCTGGTTCTACCCGTCTTCGTCCAATTTTGATGACAGCTGTAGCGACGATCTGTGCTATGATACCGCTAATGTTTGGCGGAGCAAGCGGCAGTCTTGTTTCGAAGAGTCTGGCGATCGTAGTTATCGGCGGTCTATCTGTATCAACATTGCTTACACTAGTTGTCGTACCGGTGATCTATGAAATGTTGGCGAATATCGGCAACCTGTTTAAACGCAAAAAGAAAAAGCAGGCAAAAGCAGCAGCTTAATAATAAAGTCACCTTGGCGGGAAAGGCTCCAAGGTGGCTTTTTGTATGTCGGAAATTGTCTAGAAATGTAAACTCGTGGATAAATGCTAAAAACTTTTGGATTCAAGGTTAAAACTCGTGGATTAAAAACGAAATTGATAAAATATACTTGGTGAGAAGCGAGATTGGAGGCGTAGAGATGAAGAGAAGGTGGATGTTCATAGGCTTATTCTTCCTCGTAGTAATTACGCTAACCACAACGAACCCCTCAAAAGAAGATTATGAAGCTATTTTTGTGCATCCACATATTAAATCAGCTGAAATCTTTAATAAAAGCTACCAATTAGAACGTATAAACTTCTTTCTATTCTCGACGTATACTCCTATTGTTGCAGAAGAACATGGAAAAACGTATTTAGGTATCCTCGGAAACTTTTTCCCTATATCAGACGGCCAGTTTGAATACCCAAAGTGGCTCGAACTTTTTAACTAGTTATCTTATTCCAAAAGCTTAGTGCAGCATCTGCTAAGCTTTTTATATGTCTTTGGTTAGATCATAACTTCATATGGTCATACTGTTAAAGATGAAATGAGGTGTGACCAATGACCATTATTCGGCTTGGATTTGTTGCGATGAGCATGGAACTGCAGAATGCTTCTCCTTCAAAGACAATGACATATAAACAGTTCAGCCAGCTTCAAAACAGAGAAGCAGGGTTAAGAAAACTAGAACGGATCTCGCTCGCAAATGTAACGAATACATTGCGGATCCTAAAACATGCAGCCGCTCACGATATTGCTTTTTACCGGATGACTTCAAGAATTATCCCCCTTGCCAATCATGGTGATTTACTATACTGGGATTATATCAGTCCTTTAGCTGATGCACTTCATGAGATGGGACAGTTTGCCCTGAAAAATAAGATGAGACTGGATTTTCATCCGGATCATTTTGTTCTCATCAACTCTCCTAAAAAAGAAGTCCTGAAGAACTCTTTAAAAACGCTTCAGCTTCACTATAAACTTTTAAAAAATATGGGGATTGATACAACACACCGATGTGTGATGCATGTTGGGGGCAATTACAAAGAGACAGACGTAGCACTCGAGAGATTTGTGCAAAATTGGGCTTACGTTCCCGTCCAGATCCAAAAGATGATCATGCTGGAAAATGATGATACGTCTTTTACGATGGCAGATGCCCTTTACTTATGCGAAAAGCTTCAGATTCCGCTTGTTTTTGATTATCACCATCATCTTGCCTACCATCATGATGAAAATTGGACGCAGCATTGGCCCAGAGTAGTAGAATCATGGAAACAATCAACGCTTCCGTTAAAAATGCACATTTCCAGCCCTAAGAATGAAAAACAGTATAGAAATCATGCAGATTACGTGGATGTTAATATGTTTTTTGATTTCCTAAAAGAAGTAAAAGGCAGTGTAGAACAGATCGATTGTATGATTGAATCTAAGAAAAAAGATTTAGCGCTCTTTCAGCTTATGAAGGAAATTAAAGAAAGAAAAGATGTGGAGATCATTGATGGAGCTTCATTTCGGCTTAAGTAAAACCTTGCTGCGGCAAGGTTTTTTCTTTATCTAAAGAATTTGTCGAACGATTTATAATACAAAGTCATTGACGAATGAAATTATTGGGAATTATAATTTAAATACTTAGTAAACATAAATGTATAAAAAGTATATAATAACTCGAAAATCAAATATTGGAGGCTATAACATGGATAAAGTTGTGATGATTACAGGAGCATCAAAAGGATTAGGGAAAGCGCTTACGCTATTTTTTGCTAAAGAAGGATACAACTTAGCAATCTGTGCACGTAATGAACAGGGAATTCAAGATGTGAAAGAGGAAGCAGAACAATTTGGAGCTGACGTACTGGCGGTTAGTGCAGATATGTCTAAATCAAAAGATGTGGAGCGATTTGTAGCGTTGTCTGAAGAGTACTTTGGGAAAATCGATGTTCTCATCAACAATGCTTCGATCTTAGGACCTAGTCCGATGCCATATCTACTGGATTATCCAGAACAAGATTTTGAAGAAGTATTGCGGGTCAATACGATCGGACCATTCCTCGTGACGAGAAGAGTTCTGCCAATCATGCTGCAAAAACAACAAGGCAGTATTATTAACATCACATCAGAAGCGGGAGCAACAGGTTATGCAGGATGGGGAGCGTACGGCATTTCAAAATTCGCACTCGAAGGTCTTACAGAAACGTGGGCAGATGAAGTAAGCGGATCTGGCGTTCGGGTCAATATGGTCGATCCCGGAGAAATGGATACGGAAATGCACGAGCTGGCAGTTCCAGATTGTGATTATGAACTGGCAAAACCTGAAGATATCACGGCTGTATTTGGTTATTTAGTATCAGACGCGTCAAGGCATATCACTGGAAAACGATTTGAAGCACAAGAGTTTCAGCTTGAGGGGAGTGAAAACTGATGGAATTTGCCATGAAGTTTGAGCTTCCACAAGAATTAAATGCGAAAGAACCGCCGGAGCGCAGGGGAATTCGCAGAGACTACGTGAAGATGATGGTATTGGACAAAACTACTGGCCATACAGAACACACAAAATTTTTTCAGCTTGACCGTTATTTAAAAAAAGGTGATCTTATCGTACTTAATGCGAGCCGCACAGTTCCCGCAGTTTTAAAAAGTATAAGAGAGATAGACGGAACGGAAGTAGAAGTGAGGCTCGCTCACAGAAAAAATGAATCCATATGGGAAGCCCTGCCGGTTAGCGGAAACCTTAAAAAAGGGGAAATCATCCGATTTTCACCATCACTTACAGCAACAGTAGTCGAACAATCATCAGATTCACCTTTTGTTTCATTAGCTTTTAATTTGTGCTGTTCTTCTCTTTATAATCAGATTTATAGTCTAGGAGAGCCTGTGAGATACGAGTACATTCAAGAGCCTTGGAATCTTGATTATTATCAAACTGTGTTTGCAACCATTCCAGGGTCGGTTGAGATGCCGTCAGCAGGCCGTGCGTTCAGCTGGGAACTTCTTTTCCGGCTGCAAAAGAAAGGTGTACAGATCGCATACATCACTCTTCATACTGGACTTAGCTACCTTCTTGATGATAAATGGCATAAGGGACCAGACAAAAATTTTGAAAACTATGAGGTTCCAGAAGAAACAGTAAACATGATCCGTGAAACAAAAGCAGCTGGCGGGCGAGTAGTAGCTGTAGGCACAACGGTTGTCAGAGCTTTAGAAACCGTGGCACTCGAGAAAAATGAACTCCAGGCTCAGACCGGCTGGACGAACTTGTACATTACGGAAAATACGAAACTGGAAATCTGTGATGGATTGATAACAGGCATGCATGAACCAGAAGCCAGTCATCTGCAACTGCTTTCCGCATTTGTTGATAAAGATAAGTTATATGATGCTTATAAAGATGCGATCGAACAACGTTATTTATGGCACGAATTTGGCGATATGAATCTGATTTTATAGGAGATTAAAAGCATGCTCCATCATATAGGTATCTACATTACTGATTTAGAAAAATCGCTTCAATTCTATGAAACAATCTTGCCAGTTCAGAGAAAAGAAACAATGAATTGGAATAAAACAGAGCTCGTGTTTTTAAGAGGCGAAGGATTTGCGCTGGAATTAATCCCTGCTACATTGCCAGATTCCCACTCAACTCATATCGCTTTTGCTGTGGAAAGTGTGAAAGCTAAAATAAAAGAGCTTCAACAATTAGGAATAATACCATCTGAAGGTCCATATAAGCTCGAAAACGGATGGCAAACCGTTTTTTATGAAGGACCAGATCGTGAGGAAATTGAATTTATACAATCAAATGATTTACCTCTATTATGAAAGGCTTTCAGTAAAATAATGATGGCCGAACCGATAAAGTCGTTTTGCGAAAGTTTCTGTATTGTTTCAAGATCAGGTTCGCTGATTATGGGCATAAAGGGATCTTCTGAAATAGGAGATTCCTTTTTTCCTTGTTTAAAAGGATAATAAAAGAAGGCTTTAAATAAAATAGGAGGAAATCAATATGCTCTACCACTTTTCAGAAGAGGATAATATCGAAATTTTTCAACCAAGAAAACATCCGAGTTTTCCAGACCGTCCGCCTATGGTTTGGGCAATTGATGAAGAACGTTCCCCTCTATATCTTTTGCCGCGTGATTGTCCAAGAATTGGGTTTTGGGCTACACCTGAAACTAGTGATGATGACCGTGAAAAGTACTTACATACAACCTCAGCAGACAAGATTATTGCGATCGAAAGCGGCTGGCTGGATCGCCTTCAAAACACAAAGCTTTACCGATATTCATTTGCTCCTGATCATTTTACAATGATGGATCAAGGTGCAGGCTACTTCGTATCGTATGAAACAGAGCAGCCTCTTGAAAGAGAGCCTGTCGGATCACTGTTAGAAGCAATGGTTCAAAAAGGTGTGGAGCTTAGAATTATACCTTCACTTCAACCAATTGCCGAACAGCTCCTCAAAACTACGTTGCACTACTCGATGATCAGGATGAGAAACGCGAAAAAATAGTCCTTGAACCAGGTGCGACCTAAACAAGTCAAAATGGTGGTAGACGAGGGTATAGGAGAGAGCGAAATTCGTCGAGGATTGTAGACTCGTGGATAAACAGCTGAAACTTTTCGATTGTGGACTAAAACTCGTGGATAAAGTGGCCAAATTTCTGGATTAAGGCTGCTTTTTTGTGGAATCGAACTCTTGGATAAGGCTTAATACCCCGTTAGGTATCGTCTAAAAACAGTTTCGGCACCCGAAACTGAACCTGATTTGAGCGTTTTACGAGGAGTTTAACCTGACTAGCGTAGTTTTTTATGATTTCCCCCTGAGAATACAAATATCCCTCCTGAAAATAATCAGAAGGGACATCCACATCACGTTTTCTAACTCATTTTTTTCAGCCGCTTCCTAACGGCTCTATTTTTGTTTTAAGAACCTAAGCAGATCACCATATATAATCTGATCCGACTGATCAAGTTCTTCTTTCGCATTTTCCATATACGGTTCACATTTGGCGGGGTCAACCGGTGCGCCAAATGGCTTAATGTAGCATGTTTCACTCGTATAAATGAAATCTTTCGTAATAAAAGAACCATTGCGAAGTACGGTTAGTTCATTATGATCTTTTGAAAAAAGGTCTGTACCAAAATGAACATCATCTTTTACTTCAATACCAAGCAAGTGAAGCAGAGTAGGTTTTAGATCAATCTGACCGCCAACCGTCTCGACTACTTTTCCTTTTTTACCTGGGATATGGATGAACAACGGAACCTGCTGAAGCTCTACTTGATTATAGGCTGTAATGGATGCCTTTCCTAGAACATCAGCCATCGCTTCCTGATGTCGCTCCGAGATCCCATAATGATCTCCATACACCACTACTACTGAATTCTCGTAAAGTCCAGATGTCTTAAGATCATTAAAAAACTCCCTCAACGCCTCATCTGCATAACGGACGGTGGTAAAATACCGGCTTACTGTTCCATCGTCCACCGGATATGGTTCGACCCATTGTTCCTCCTCATTGATTAAATAAGGATGATGGTTCGTTAACGTGATCATTCTCGCGTAAAAAGGCTGCGGGAGATCTTTTAAGTAGGGTATGGATTGATGGAAGAATGGTATATCCTTCAATCCGTAGTTAATCGTATTTTCGTCTGTGATCTTATAATATTCTTCACTAAAAAATTGATCATAGCCCATCGTCTTATACATGACATCGCGATTCCAGAAACTTTTATTGTTGCCATGAAACACAGCTGAATAATAGCCGTTTGCTTTTAAGATCTCAGGCATGGCGTTATATTCATTCAATGCATGAGTCTGAAAAACTGCACCCCTTGGCAGCGGATATAGTGAGTTGTCGAGCAAAAATTCCGAATCAGATGTTTTGCCTTGTCCGGTTTGATGATAGAAATCAGAAAAATAATAGCTGGATTTTGCAAGTTCGTTTAAGAATGGTGTTACTTCTTCACCGTTAATTTCATAGTTCAAGACAAAGTTTTGAGTAGATTCAAGGGATATCACAATTAGATTCTTGTCTTTTGCTATCCCGTATAATTCAGGATTATTTGCCGTTTCTTTATTAATCTTATGTAGAATTTCCTCTGCATCCATATTGCTTGCCAGTGCTTTTTGTATGGAGGATCTTGATTGAAGCATGATGTCATATAGATGGTAATTAAACGTTCCCAAGCTTTTTACTAGAATCTCCCTGTCAAATGTACGAGTTAACAGCTGCGGACGATTAATCTCAGCTAAAATCAAGTGCACCGCTAAAATAGCTAACCCGTATGCAAAGACTTTTCTTCGTTCTTTCGTTTTTATCGAATGTTCTGATTGCCACAGGGGCTTTTTTAATAGATACGCTAAAACAAAAAGATCGGCAAAAAAGAATAGATCAGTCACGTAAACGAGCTCATAAACACTATTGCCGATATCCCCAACGTTCTTCGTCTGAAAGAGGACGGGAATCGTAAGGAAATCTGTAAAAAACCGATAATATACAACATTGGCGTACAATATGAAACTATAAATAAACGCCATCCAAAAGATGACTCGTCTTCTTTTGGAAGGTGAACTAAAGTAAGCGAAACAAAAATAGAGTACGAGAAAGCTAAGCGGATTGAAAAATAATAAAAGTTCTTGCAGGAAATGATCTGCAGGCAGCGTAAAAGAAACTTTAGAAACAATATAAGTTTTTATCCAAAGCAATGAAATAGCCAGGAAGATTGCTGCGTGTTTTGTTTTAGCGGTCATGGAAACCCTCCTGTTTCGAAAACGGAAATCTTTACCATTGTAGGCTATTTTTTATAAGATTAAAAGTGTAATAACTACTTTTTAGCTATTTTAAATGATTGTATAGGGAGACAATGTTGGAATGAGCACACCTCAAGGGCTTCACCACGTAGAAATTAATGTTCATGATCTTGCACGGACAAAATCATTTTATGACTGGCTGATGGCTGAGCTGGGCTTCAATCTATTTCAAGAATGGGATAAAGGAATAAGTTATAAAAGTGGTTCAGCATATCTAGTTTTTACACAAACAGAAGCTAAGTACAAGAAATATTCTTTCCATCGCAAACACACAGGTCTGAATCATTTAGCTTTCTGGGCTAAATCACGTGCGCATGTGGAGCACCTTCGTGTACAATTGAGTGGAAATAAAGTACCTTTTTTATATGATAATAATTATCCCTTTGCTGGGGGCGAAGGGCATTACGCTTTGTTTTTCGAAGATCCAGACCGCATAAAAATTGAAATTGTGGCGCCGAGGTGATGAGGAAATGATAGAACAGGAAAAAGAGACCCAACAGCAGAAGAGTGAATGGGTAAGCTGGCTTAAAGCGATCGGTTTTGCACTCGTATTTGTTTTCATAACGAAAGCCTATTTCTTCGCACCATATATGGTTGAAGGTGCTTCCATGTCACCTACCCTTCATGATCAGGAAAAGTTATACGTAAACAAAATCGTTTATGCTTTTTCTGAACCGAAAAAAGGGGATATCGTCATCATTAAAGGTGATGATAAACGGTACGTAAAGCGAATAATAGGGGTTGAAGGAGACGTGATTCAAATGAAGGGTGACGTTCTCTATGTTAATAATAAAAAAGTTAAAGAATCGTATTTGCAGGAAAATAAAACAGAAGCAAAAAGCCTTGGAGTGCATTTAACTGAAGATTTCGGGCCGTTGAAAGTACCAAAGGGCAAAGTTTTCGTTATGGGTGATAATAGACTTAACAGCATGGATTCACGAAATGGATTAGGCCTGATTGAAACAAAATCCATTGAAGGCCGTTCAGAAGTCGTAATCTATCCATTTACTGAAATGAGAGCAACTCAATAAAAAGTACAGCGGTGCTGTGCTTTTTTCTTTTATACAAAAAGGAGAATAAGAGATGAACCGATGCAAATGGAGTGAAGAAAGTGAAATGCTGCAGCTCTATCATGATGAAGAATGGGGCAATAAGGCAGAAGGGAATAACAAACTGTTTGAATGCTTAACACTTGAGCTGTTTCAATCAGGATTAAGCTGGAGAACCATTCTTCATAAAAGGGAAAATTTTAGAAAAGCCTTTGCTGATTTTAACGTAGAAAAGGTAAAGCAGTTTGGTGAAGAAGATGTTGAAAGATTAGTAGCAGACGCAGGAATCGTGAGGCACCGGAAGAAGATTGAAGCAACGATCGAGAATGCCAAAAGAATTGAAGAGCTTGTAAGAGATTATGGAAGTTTTGATGCCTTTTTGGATCAGCTGCCAGAAGACAAACTTGAAAAACAAAAAGTATTAAAGAAAACATTCAGGCATTTCGGCTTAACAACGGCAGAAAGCTTTTTAGAAGCAACAGGCAGAATACCCGCTTCACATAGTGAACACTGTTTCATGTTCAAGAGCTAGTCAATGAATTGAGGGGCACAACCGTTATTTCCTGCATAAGCTAAAGCGGGAGGTATCACGCTATGCCTTATGTGATCTATGTATCAACAACTAGGAAAAGACTCGCCCTAGCGAAGGATGGCAAAGTAATCAAACGCTATCCGATTGGAGTCGGGAAAATGCTTACACCAACACCCACAGGAACATATACCATTATCAATAAAGCCCCAAATCCAGGAGGACCTTTTGGTGTCATGTGGATGGGACTGTCCCGACCGCATTATGGAATTCATGGAACAGACAACCCTGCATCTATCGGGAAAAATGTCTCAAAAGGCTGCATACGAATGCACAATAAACACGTTCTAGAGCTTTCTAAACTAGTGCCCATTGGGACGAAGGTGGTTATAAGTGCATAAAAAATAACCCATTAAGGGTTATTTTTTAATTTCCTGGAGGGTTATTTTCAACTCGCATAATAGAAATTAATGATAATGTTAGAGAACTAGGCTTATTACCTGGAGGGTTATTTTCAACTGATAATAAAATAGCTTTTTTGTTACCTGGGGGATTATTTTCAACTGCTGACATTGGTGAGTTACCAGGTGGATTATTTTCAACTGAAGTTAAATAAAAAGGTAATGACATTGCTAAGGCAAAAACGCTCGTAAGTAAAACTTTCTTTAAGTTTTTCATTTTATCCTCCTAATTAAAATATATTTTTTCTAGCATTGTTAGCTATCCTATAATATAAACTCGCTTTTTTGTATAAACCTTGTTCAAAATATATATCAGCTAATAATTCAGAATATAGGGCTTCATACTCTAGTATACCTTTTTCTTCAAAAAATGGAATGGCAAATTTACTAAGAAAAACAGGTAACTCTGAGTCATAGGACTTATTAAGTTTAAATTCTAAAATTTTCAGGTGATAATAGACTTCATCTTGATCATTAACATGCTTTAGCCCTTTTGTTGTCAATAACTGAGATTTGTCATGGTCACCTAATTCATAGTATTCAGATGCTAATACAAATATGGTATTTGCTGTGTGCTGTACTGATTGACTTTCCTTATATATCATACTTTTCTCTAAATATTGAATTGCTTTATTGTGATTCTTTTGACAAGAAGCAACATAACCTAAATTATGATAAATAATACCACTTGTCATGTCATCTTTAAACAAAGTTGAATATTTTAATGCTAGATTCAAATGATATTCGGCTTTCTCATAGTTTCGAGCTCTTCGATAACTCAATCCTAGGAGGATTTGACAGTCGGCACTTCTTGAATAACAATATTCTCTATCAAAAATCGCAATTGCCTTGTATGCATAATTTGCTACTGAACTTATTCGAAGTAAATGATTATGGGTTAATCCAAGTAAATAATAAACAATGGCAGCTTCTACGTCTGCAATATTTGAAGTTTGAGTAAATTGTTTATCTGCCTTATAAAAATAATCTAATGCTATTTGATACATTTTATTGTAATTATAATACATTCCCTGAAAAGTATAATAATAGAATTTCAAATCATTCGGCAACTGTTGAAAAAGTTCTTTTACTTTATTAAGTTGTTCTTTAGCGGCACTACTATCAGGAGAATTGCAAACGATGTAGTGTCTTGCCTTAAATAATTGATATCGTAACAGTAAATTCGGCTCGCTTACACCCTGCATTCTTTCCTCGAGTTGTTCACTAAAGCTTTGAGCTTCTTCAAAAAGCCTATTTACCATCATCATGTTCCACTCATTAAGCATTTCAAGGATCTTGCCTTCGTCCACTTCCTCCGGCGAAATACCTAGACGTTCACAAAGCATGTTAATGACTTCTTCGCTTGATTTGGCGTCCCCTTTCTCGATCTTACTCAAGTAAGAAACAGAGCAAATTCCCTGTGCCAGCTCTTCCTGGGTTAGGCCTTTTGTTTTTCTATAATATCTTATTCGTTGACCGACCATAAAATCCCCCTTTCAGAACTTGGGAAAATTGTCATGCTAGACCCCCAATTAACAAGCATCTTTCCTACCATTTTTCCCAATACAGAATCAGCTGTTTGTTTGATAAGATAAATATAACAGAAAATACAAAGTTTTTGCTAGAAATTGATAATTTCGATAATTGAGTTTTACATAAACCGAAGTCATGCGGGGAACCGGCGCCAAAATTGAAGGGAGAGAGTACTATGGCCAAAATGTATAAATTATCATCACGAACTGCAGAGAACACGAGCTCGCTGTATGTCTCACGTGATCCTGAACAGGCCGGAAGTGTAGTAAAAAATGAGGAGAGCGAATTTGCCTACTCCGAAGTATTCATGGACAACCAGAAGAATTACTGGTTCTCCAAAAAGGTTGAAAACAGCTCGAAGGATTATAAGTTATTTATCTTTGATCATAAAAACGGCTGCTTAAAGTCACAGATCATTAAGGGACAGCCAAACTTCTATGAATTCGAATCTTGTGTTGCAGTTGCTTGTGAGGGCGATGGTTCAAAAGGCTCGGTGCTCATCTTCTCAAAAAATGAACCAGAATTAGTTAAAGAGTGGAAAGTGAACGGCTATCTGTGGGAAGTTGAAATGAATAATGATGTTCTCTATATTTCTTCCTACATTGTTGAAGAAGATCAAGCAGTGCTTTACATCATTCGAAACGGGAAGAAAAAGCGTGTGAATCTAGGAAGCAATATGGCACCGACAGATATCCTGTGTTATGAAAATCACGTTTACGTATCAGGAGCTCCCGTATTAAACGGAGATCCTAAGAAAGTCATGGTACTGAATGAAAAAGATAAAGTAGTCACTGAATATAAATTATCCATCTCACCTCGTGCCCTATATCAGGTAGATAATCACCTTCTTGTATACGAATTGGATCTTTCAACAGGAAAAAGCGAAAGAATCGTTTATATTGATCTCCAAACTGGTGAACAAAAGGAACATGAGATTCCGCATTCGAAAATTGTGGAATGCACGAATGACTCCCTTTCTTTACTCGAACAAAACAGCAAGACGATCTACACTTGGGATCATGGCAATCGAAAAATCATCAACACTCAAAAGGTAAATGAAAAAGCTAAAGTCATCTAATTGTTGAAAAGTCCTGTGTGAATGCGCAGGACTTTTTTGGTGCGTTCAAGAAAATTTTCCTGTAAAGGGGGAGTTTATATGTTTTGGGAAGGTGCGAGCTGCATTTGTTTACATGAAGGGAAACTTTTAATGGTGCTGCAAGGAACACCAGAAGAAGAAAAACGATGGAGTGTTCCTTCAGGGGGCAAAGAAACAGGTGAGACCTTTGAAGAATGCTGTATACGCGAAGTGTGGGAAGAAACAGGCTATTTCGTGAAGATCAAAGAAAAGCTTCATATTAAAGAAGGCATATCATTAGGCATACACTTTAAAGTTCAATATTTCTTAGGGGAAGTAGTCAGTGGTTCTCTAAAAATTCAGGATCCTGACGGTTTAATCTACGATATAAGATGGGTATCCTTTGAGGAACTGAAACATTTAACCTTGTCCTTTCCAGAGGACCGGGAATTGCTGATGAACTATCTTGCTCCATTTGCGGACATTATTTAGGTTTGCTTGTGAAAATACAGGGGAATCTATTGAGGAGGAATATTGGTGGATGTTAAGTTTGCGGACAAAGCTGATCTGAACCGTTTGTTAGACTGGTGCAGTGAAGCTCCGGAAGTTCATGATAAGTTGCCACAATACATAGACCGTGATGATACAGCTGTATTAATGATGGAAAAAGATGAAGAAGTTATGGGGATCGCTTTATTAAAGGTAAAAGTGACTAAAAAAACGGGGACCATCTGGCTTCATTTAAATAAGGAAGGAACAGAGAACCATCCACAAATTATGCAGAAGTCGCTGAACTGGTTGAGACAAAACGGTGCAAAAGATTATACCGTCATCTAAAGCTAAAAAAGGATGGGATTATTAATGGAATATACAAGTGTATATGGCTGGACTTGGCACCAGCACGAATGTCATAAAGAGGAACTAAGCGAACTAATAGCGGATAATAAAGGCTGTAGGAAGTGGCTTACTCATATTAAAGAAAATAAAACGAACTATTTGAGAATTGAAAGAGACAAAGACGGAGATCCGATTATACGCGGTTCTCTAACGTACAAACAAAACCCCGAGAATCAGGAAGAGTTTGAGGTCTTTCATTTCTATATCCGGCCGAAATCATTTATCACAGTTGGTCTTGACCTATCAAAAATTACCGGTGACTATAGAGAATCTTGTGATCATCTTATTATAGAAGAAAAAACTCCAGTTGAAGGCTTTTTAATTCTTATGGGTGAATTGATTAATCATTTTTTAGATGGAATCGATCAGTTTGAGAGTAAGCTTAAGAAATTGCAGCGGGATGTACAGCGAAATAATCATACAACCCTTTTGAACAGTATATATGACAGTCGAATTGAACTCATTAACTGGAGTGATTTGACTCTGCCCGTTCATGAGACTGCAATGGCGATTAAAGAAGCGTTCTTAGATGACATTACTGAAACAAACGCTTATAAAAAGATTACAACGCGTATAGAACGTACATTAACTCTGATATCGCATTACCGTCAGGATATCGATACACTGCTTAACCTGGAAGAGGTTCTTTCCTCGCACCGAGGCAATGAAATCATGAAAACTTTAACGGTATTTACGGTTATCGTTACCCCAGCCATGGCCCTTGGTGCGATTTGGGGAATGAATTTTAAACATATGCCGGAGCTTAACTGGAAGTTTGGCTATTTATATGCAATGATCTTGATTGTGGGTTCAACTGTAGGAATATACGTGTGGCTGAGAATGAAAGGCTGGACAGGCGACTTGCTTCGAGGAAAGAAAAACAGGAAGCATTTTGACTAAAGAATAGGCTGAAATGTACGATATATAAAAGGAATCAGGCGAATTTTGTCGAAAGGTATCAATTGATAAAATCGCCTGTTTTTTTATGGCGATAATTTCTAAATTTCATTTTGATTTCAACCATAATAGAAGAGAAAAGTCTGGCGAAGAGTTATGAAGATTAAATGACTAACGGGAGCGGAATAGTATGAAAAAACTTAGCCTTTTTCTTGTTTTTTCACTTGTGATATTGGCGCAATCACATTTTGTGCAGGCAGCAGGAGAAAACAAACCGGATATTAAAAGCGAAAGCGCCGTAATGATTGATGCGAAAACTGGAGATGTTTTATATCAAAAAAATAGTACGGACCAAATGTATCCAGCGAGCATCACGAAGATTGTTACTGGTATTCTGGCTATAGAATCAGGCAAGTTAGAAGAGTCGGTTATTGTAAGCAGTGAAGCGGCTAAAGCTGACGGAACACGTGTTTACCTTTTAGAAGGTGAGCAAGTACCTTTGAAAAAGCTGGTTCAAGGTCTTTTGATTAACTCGGGAAATGACGCCGCGATCGCGATTGCAGAATATATGGCGGGGGATGTAGCATCCTTCGCAGATCAAATGAATGAATTCGCTAAAAAGGTTGGAGCAGAAAACACACATTTTGTGAATCCTAATGGCCTTTTTGATGTAGAACATTACACAACCGCAGAAGACATGGCGAAGATTACGCAATACGCGATGGAGAATGAAGTGTTTCGTGAGATTGTGTCTACAAAAGAGCTCCCTTGGGTTGGTGAAGGATGGGAAACCACATTGCGAAATCATCACCAGCTATTGTGGGATTATCCTGGCACTACAGGTGTCAAAAACGGTTACGTAAATGAATCCAAACATACTCTTGTTACCTCTGTTTCACGGGATAACCTCGATGTGATTATTGTTACTTTAAAAGCGCCATCAAGCCGTGCAGCTTACTGGGATACGATGACGATCGGAGATTATGGTTTTTCAAATTTTGAAAGACAAACCCTCTCAGCGGGAACAGAGATTCAGGCTGAAACCGGAGAGGTTTATCCCTTAAAAGAAGACCTTTCAGTAACAATGCCTATCGGAGAAAAACCGATTCAAGATGTAACATCAGATGGTGAACTTCAATTAAAGAATGCAGAAGGTGAAGTATTGCTTTCTCATACTCTATTTAAAGAAACGAAAAAAGAAGCAGCTGCTGCATCTAAAGAGGAACCAGTGGAAGAAGAAGAGAGCCCAACATTTATGCAAACAGCTGTAAAGGCTAGTGTTTTTCTCTATGGAGGCTTACTTCTATTATTAGGTTTCCTCGTCATACTAAGAATGCGAAGCCAAAGACAAAAGCATAGAAAAATGAGACATGTAGCCAGAAGCTATGTGAAATAAGCCGTCCTTTGGGCGGTTTTTTTTTGCAATCATTCTCTATTGAAAAAATTTATTAGGATTAAAAGTACGATTGGTATATAATTGCATTAAATTACAAAATTCGACAATTGGAGATTTTAAATGATTCGCAATATAAAACTCGGTCAGTTATTTATAATAGGAAGTGCTGTACTTCAGGCGCTGCACCATTATTTTATACAGCCAATGGAGCTCTTTTACACGTTTATTTTACTGTTTTTAATAGGATTCTTGCCTGCCTTACTCATGAATTACATAAATAAAGATTGGACAAAAGCTGTCTTTGTATTATGCGGAATATATGTTGTTTCTGTTTCTTACATATTCGTGGAATATCCAATTGTTCAGTCTGCCTATTTCTTTTTGCCGGTTACTGCTCTTCTTTTAAATGACAGACGACTTTATTACTTGTCAAGTGCAGGAGGATTCTTTTCTTATCTCATGTTATCGAGAGATGCTACGGCTGATTATTTTGCATTTATATCGATTTATTTGATCTTTTGTTTGCTGCTTTTTATGGTTCAAACCATTGTCTATAAAACGGTGAGGGAAAAGGAGTCCATACAGCAAGGGGTCAAAGCTTTTTCTCTGGCAGTTGAAGCCAAAGACGTATATACACAAGGTCACTCAAAGAGAGTAGCACTTTATTCTATGATTTTGGCAAGGCACGGGGCTTTTAGGGATATTAATCCTGAAGAGCTGGAGTTAACGGCATTGATTCATGATATAGGAAAGATATCTACACCTGACGCAGTGCTTATGAAGAAAGGTAAACTAACCCAGGAAGAGTATGAAATTATGAAAAAGCATCCTGTCGATGGCATGGAACTGGCTAAGTCTTTCGGTTATTCAGAGCGGGTGCTCAAGGCGATTCTTCACCATCATGAAAGGTTTGATGGCCTAGGTTACCCGAACGGGCTTGCGGGTAAAGACATTCCTTTTTATTCTCGAATGTTAGCAATCGCAGATTCTTTCGACGCTATGACTAGCAGTCGAGCATATCGAAAAGCGATGACTCCTTGGGATGCAAAAAAAGAGATCGAAAATCAATCTGGAAAAATGTATGATCCGGCAATTGTAGAAGTATTTAATCGAGCTTATTATGACATGCTTTTAATCTGTGAAGAGAATGAGGACATCTATAATAACGTGAATCTTATCGCACATAAAGAGGTTTCCTCGGGATTATTCGAAGGAAAATTGAATTAGCCAAAGAATAAATAAGAGTGAAAATAATTTATAAAGTAAGGGGCTAATAAAGATGAATGCTACTGTTTCATTGACCGAGACATTATTGGAAGAGTTCTATACTGTCGTTCGAACGACAAGTAATTTATTGAAAAAAGCGGATCAATCCGTATTTGATTTCCGCCCATCAGATAATATGAGGACATTCTTAGAACTGGCTAACCATCTTGTTCAGATCTCACATGTTGATTTAGCCATCCTTCAGGAAAAGTCTGAAAAGGAAATTCGTGAACTTGAAAAGAAATTATCTGCTCAAAATGTTACTGAACTTACACATGTTCTGGAGGAAGGCTATCATTTATTAAAGTCCTACTTTTTATCTCTTTCAGAAGAAGAATTTTTGAATAAGGAAACAAAAGCATTTTACGCTGAAAAAGGCATGACACAGTCAAAGTGGCTCGTCGAAATCGTGACGCACGCTTTTCATCATCGAGCACAATTATTTACATATTTAAAGCAAACGAAACATGAAGTGAATATGTTTGATTTGTACTAAAAGCACCAGGGAGATCTCCCTAGTGCTTTTCCTTTTTAGTGACATATATGTTTCTTTCCTGTAGTATTGGGAGTCAAATAAAGGAGAGGTTTCTTTTTAGGCTTTTTTCTAAAGGCTCTTCTCTAAAAGATTGTTACTTTTGGGTCATGGAGTGCAAGGTGCGAGACTCCTGCAGGATCAGTGGGATAGGTGAGACCCCGCCAGCGCAAAGCGAGCATCCCGGAACGGAAATTAACCACTTTCAAAACCAACAAAGTTTACAAAAACAGCCTAAAAATGAAGAAGGAAAAATATTATTCTTTATTGAATCTTTTATGAAATGAATAATTATCCTGATTTAAATACATCCACGAGGTGATATTTGCATGTATACAGTTTTTTCTACATTTGATGTACCTAATGAAAAAGCAGAAGAAGTAATCAATATCTATAAAAATCGCTCGCGCTCTGTAGACCATGCACCAGGGTTCGTGGATTTTTTACTATTACAAAATGATAAGAGAGCGGGCGAACTAACTGTTCAGCTCATTTTTTCTACAAAGGAAGATTATTTAAAATGGGTCAGAAGTGAGGACTTCAAAAAAATTCACGATCTGGAGAAAAAGTATCCTGATAAGGAACTAGCTGCTGTTATTCCTACGGTTAAACAATATAAGGTGGTTGCAAAATGACGGAAATTAACATAAATGCTATGGTAAAAAGAGTTACTGAGAAAATTTATGAAAATGACCCGTCACTTATGGACCGTTATGGTGATAAAGGAAGAGCTAAATGCATCGAAGACAATCACCACCATTTTAAGCATTTAGAGACAGCTTACGAGTTGGACAACGAGGAATTTTTTTCGGATTATGCTTTATGGCTGGATGGAATCCTACAGAAGTTTGGTATGAGCACTGAACTCCTGATGGATAACTTTTCAATAATCATTGATGTTATAAATGAACAAGATGCAAAAGATACCCCGAGGATTAAAGCATATATAGATTATTTAAACAAAGCCAACAACATTTTAGGTGAGAAAGCAGCAGCTGCTCACTAATAAAAGGGAGGGGTCGGCCAATGGCTATATCAGATGTTGAGAAACTGGCACGGTTGTTTTTAGATGGCAATCATGCTGAAGCGATGCGTTTTATTAAACAGCAGCCCAATCAAAGCCGGATGGTTTTATTTAGAGACCTGTTTACTCCTGCTATGTACCTTATAGGCGAATTATGGGAAAATAATGAGATTTCAGTAGCTGATGAACATTTAGCTACAGGAGTTTGTGATTTTGTTCTTTCTAGATTGTTTCAAGTGTCAGAGGAAAAGATGGGCGGAAACAACAAAGCCATGTTTCTGTGTCTGCAAGGTGAGCAACATTATTTAGGCATAAAAATGATTAATAGTCTTTTTGAAGAAAGAGACTGGGAAACGAAATATTACGGAGCTAGCCTTCCGTTAGAATATGCGCTAAAGTCAGCTCTTCAATGGAAACCTGAAGTGATCGGTCTTTCAGTGTCCATCGTTTATAACCTGCCAGTTCTTAAAAATTATGTCCGTACTTTAGCCGCTCTGCCTCATAAGCCAGTAATTTTAATAGGCGGGAGACTCGCGAATAAGTATGACTTAGAACCATATACCAACAATCAAGGGATCATCATTAATAATCTCGAACAGGCAGAAAAATGGCTGGACGAGTATGTGGAAAAGAGGATCAATGCCTGAACATGAACTGCGCATTACCGGTACCATACGTAAAAATAAATAAAGATGGGCTGATTCAGGGTATGTCTCAAAAGGCAATTGACCTTTTAACTGGACAGGCAGAAACGATTCATGATTGTTTTGATGAGGAGAGCCATAATAAACTAACCAAGTATTTGCTGCCTTTTGAAGGTGAAAAAAGTTTTGAAGCAAACGTAAAAGGAAAAGATAACCCTTTTGTTCTCTGCGACATTCATATCTCTTGGGAACAAGATTATGCCCATGTTGTTTTTATCCCGACTGGCACACATGTAAGGGGACTCGAAGAAAAGCTTTCAGAACTTAGATTGAGGCTGGCTTCTACGGATTTTGAGCTTTTTGAGAAAAAAGAAGCGTTAGAAGATGCTTTGAAGCGCCTGGATGAATTGTCAGGGCCTTTTATTCCGATTTCAGAAAAGATGGCTTTTGTCCCTTTATTCGGAGATATTACAGAAAGCAAGATGATGACTGTCACGGGAAATGCTTTGAAAGCCGCGTACGAAGGCCAGTTTGAAGACATTTTCTTTGATTTGTCTGCTACCGGCGAAATTGATGAACCAGGAGTTCAAAAGTTAAGCGAACTATTCCGCATGCTGCACTACATGAATGGAAAGCCGGTCAATATTATAGGTGTAAAACCCAAGCACGCAAGACAGCTTCATAAACTTGATGTGGACTGGCCCGTCTATTATGAAACGTCATTAAAAGAAGTACTGCAGCAGCATTCCTAAGTACAGAAAGCACCTCGCTTAAATGGAGGTGCTTTTTTCATAGAGATTAATATCTATTTTTCTTCCGGTGCAATGAAGCCAGGATGATAGGGGCTAATGCCGCACCGCCGATCAGTCCGAACAAGTGACCGAGAACATTGATTCTTTCATTTAAAAACGTAGAAACTAAACTGATCCCCAATACGACGAGAAGGATCTGTGTATTGGCTCTGTCGATATATTGACGGTGATTATACAGCATATAAACATAAATTCCGAACAGCCCAAAGATTGAACCAGAAGCACCGATATGTGCATATGACAACGGAAGCATTAAAAGGGTTGCGATGTTCGCTATCAGACCAGCACCGACATAACCGATGATAAACCTGGCTTTTCCGAGTATTTGTTCCAGAGCAGGACCGAATAAAATAAGTGAAAACGAGTTAAAAATGAGATGTCCCGCAGCCTCATGCGTAATAATGGGTGTTAAAAGCCGCCAATAATCTCCCGCCGCAATATAATAGTTAGAACCAACCATCAAATGGTACAAAGAAGTGCGAAAAGGGGTAAAATTAATAAGAAGAAACACAACGATATGAACAGCTGTCAAAAAAGTTACAATTGGATAGCGCCTAATAAAGGTTTGAAAGCTTTCATCCCTTATAAACATTAAAATAGATCACCCTTTTTTATGCGAAGTTTATACATAACTTAAATTCTTCCTTAAGTTTACCATGTGAGAGGGAAGAGAGCGAAAGATATAGCTGTAAAGGAGAAAACGAATGATTGTTGGAACAGGCATCGATATTATAGAACTGAAAAGAATTAAAAAAGCAGCGCTTCATCAAGAGCGTTTTTCGAACAGGATTTTAACGCCTTTTGAGCAAAAAAGATTTGAATCGCTGAACGGGAACAGAAAATATGAATACCTTGCCGGAAGATTTGCAGCTAAAGAAGCGATGGCAAAAGCACTGGGAGTTGGGATTGGTGCAGAGCTCTCATGGCACGACATGGAAATTAAAGCTGATGAAAAAGGTAAGCCTTTTATAACATCTCCTTATCCTTATTTATGCCACTTATCGATCTCTCATACGAAGGAATACGCTGTAGCTCAAGTTATTTTAGAAAGCTCGTCAAGCTAGTCTGCATATTGTCCAGGGTTGTCTCATATATTGTAATGCGGTAGAAGGGGCAGTCCTTTGCTTGTAGCGAAGTTAGCACCCCCTTCAATGTCGAAATTACTTTGGGACAAAGGGGATGGCAAAAAATGAAGAAAACACTGTCAATTATTTTGACGGCGTTCATGGCTTTAATGGTCCTGTCTGCATGCGGTGAGCAAAGCCAGAGTGATGTTCTGGATTCTTTGGAAGAAAGAATGGAAAAGATGACAGGCTATAAAGCAGAAGCCAAAATGACTTTAAACACAGGGGAAAAGCCATTAACGTATGATTTAGAAATATGGCATAAGAAACCGGATTTTTACAGGGTCAGCTTAAAGAATGCTGAAAAAGACCAAAGTCAGATGATCTTGCGCAATAAGGATGGGGTCTTCGTACTGACGCCAGCTCTTAACAAAAGCTTCCGTTTCCAAAGTGACTGGCCGGAAAACAATAGTCAGGTCTATTTGTTCCAATCACTTATCGCAGATATTTTAAACGATACTGACCGCGGCTTTAAATCAAAAGAGAAAAGCTATGTTTTCCATACAAAAACGAATTACCAGAACAAAAACTTATATCAGCAGGAAATCACATTAAATAAAGATTTGGATCCAACTCAAGTTCGTATTATGGATCAGGACCAAAAAGAGCTTGTGAGACTGGATTTCTCAAAAGTTCAATTTAATGCAAAGTTTGATAAGAACTCTTTCGATATGGAGTCCAACATGTCGAGTGCTCAATTCGAAATTCCCACTTTCTCTGGATCAGACGAAGAGTTTGAAGTGCTGTATCCGACATACACGTCTAACTTGAATCTTGTGAATGAAAGAGAAGTAGCACTTGGAGACAATGATTCGAAAGTAGTTTTAAATTATGCTGATGCAGAAGAAAATAAATCATTTACACTCATGCAGCAAAAAAATACAGCTGTAGAAACAGCGTCCAGGTTAACTTTGGCAAACGGAGAACCTGTTGATCTAGGCTTTACAGTTGGTGCCATGACAGAACAATCTGTAACATGGAATTATAACGGTGTAGATTACTTCCTCGCTTCAAATAATTTAAATCAAGAAGAGCTTATGGCTATTGCAAGATCCGTTTATGGAGAAGCAATAAAATAATTTCTTCTATAATATTGAGGACGGCTGAAAATGTTAGCCGTCTTTTTCTTTTGGCTTTTTACGAGTTTTACGGTACGTGTTCTTTTATTTATTACACGTTCGCTCAAAATTTCCGATTTGCGCTCAGAATGTCTGAGTTACGCTCCAACCAGTGCTAGCTGCGCTCAAAAAAGCCCCGTACCGCTCAAACTTTGCCACCTGCGCTCAAAACAAGGTTTTACTTCTTCAACCAAACCTATCTTTCCAAAGAACCAACCCGTATTCACTTACATAATTCTAATAAAAACGTTAAAATAAGAGGCAATCATTCAGTTTTTTCTTTGCAGGAGGCTTAATTGTGGACAGAAATCACTTTTATCGAGATACATGGGCAGAAATTAACCTAGATAAAATCAGCAGAAACATAAAATCATTTAAAAAACATCTTCCAGATCAAAAAATCATGGCAGTTGTGAAAGCAAATGGCTATGGCCATGGAGCCTACCAGACTGCAGTGGAGGCGCTCGAATCAGGAGCTGAACTGCTTGCAGTTGCCATGCTCGACGAGGCGCTGGCTTTACGAAAGCAAGGGATTTCAGCACCGATTTTAGTTATGAACCGTATAAGTCCTGAATATGTTAGTCTTGCGGCGGAAAATGAGATAAGCATAACCGTTTTCCAAAAAGATTGGCTGATAGAAGCTTCGGAGTTTCTAAAAGAAACCGATAAAGTATTAAACATTCACTTAAAACTTGATACAGGTATGGGCCGAGTGGGTATTACAGAAGAAGAGGAGCTTCATGATGTTTCTCTTTTGATACAGAATTCTTCTGCCTGTGAAATAGAAGGTGTTTTTACTCATTTCGCAACAGCAGATGAATGGGAATCTGAACTGTTTGAAACTCAAAGAAAAAGATTTATTAATCAATTAGATTTACTGAATAAGTGGGGAATTACACCGAAATACGTTCACAGTGCCAACAGTGCCGCGGCATTGCGTAAAGTTGAAGGACCTTTTAATCTCGTGAGATTGGGAATCAGCATGTATGGTTTATCTCCATCTTCAGAGATGAAAGAAAAGCTCCCTTTTACTTTAGAAGAAGCTTTCAGTCTGCATTCTCAGCTGATCCATGTTAAAAAACTAATGCCTGGGGATACTGTAAGTTATGGAGCAACTTATACAGCGAAAGAGGAAGAGTGGATAGGCACCCTTCCGATCGGTTATGCAGATGGCTGGCAAAGAAGATTATCGCCAGGAGCTGATGTGCTGATCCGGGGAGAGCGTGCACCTATTATCGGCAGAATCTGTATGGATCAATGCATGGTAAGGCTTCCTTATAAAATGGATGTTGGTGAAAAAGCTACCTTAATAGGGAACCAGAATGATGAAACAATTGAAATGGATGAAATCGCTTCACTAGCTAAAACCATAAATTATGAGATACCGTGTTTAATTTCTTCACGAGTGCCGAGAGTTTTTGTGAAAAAGGGTCGAATTTCAGAAAATATGAATGTAATTCTAAATTTTTAGCAGAATATTAGAAGGACTATTAAAAATTTTGTAGAATAAATACTTTGAAATCGCTTTGCAAATGGAATATTGAAGTGATAAGATTATATGTGGTTAAAAGGAACTCGATCGTAGTATAGCTTTGCGCTGGAGGTGTATGTTGTGTCCGAATTGAACACAAAAAGAATCGTGATTAGTCTTCCTCAAAAGTTGCTGACTGAGGTAGATCGTGTCATTAAAAAAGAGAATTTGGACCGCAGCGAATTTATCCATCAAGCTACTGAAATGTTTCTTCGTGAGCGGAAGAACAAACGTCAGTTTCGTGATGAGATGAAACAGGGTTACATGGAAATGGCTAAGATCAATCTAACGATTGCCTCAGAAGCATTTATGTTAGAGGAGGAAGCCGATCATACCTTGGACCGCTTAGTTAGCGGGGTGTAGTCCTTGATAGTCAAACGCGGAGACGTTTACTTTGCAGATCTTTCACCGGTAGTAGGTTCAGAACAAGGCGGAATACGTCCTGTACTGATAATCCAGAATGATATCGGAAACCGTTTTAGCCCAACAGTGATAGTTGCTGCAATCACAGCCCAAATTCAAAAAGCAAAACTTCCAACACATGTTGAAATAGATTCAAAAAAATATGGCTTTGAACGGGATTCAGTTATTTTGCTTGAGCAGATCAGAACGATTGACAAGCAAAGATTAACAGATAAGATTACACAGCTGGATGAAGACATGATGCGCAGGGTAGACGACGCATTGCAGATCAGTACTGGTCTGGTAGATTTTTAAATTTCCATAACACACATTGAGAAACTGTCTGACGGAGGTCTGGCGGTTTTTTATTTTATATGGAAAAAAATACATGTTTAGACTTTGGTTGAATGGGTTATATATCCAAAGTTAGAAACAGTGTAAACATTGCAGAAAATTATCAGAAATGAAATAATAGAGTCGATACTATATGTAGCGGGGGTGCTATAAGAATTGGACAACTTGATTGTAAAAATGATTAACGAAAATCAAGAAACCCTTAAAAATAATTGGCTTGAAGAGGTCAATCTTTTTAAAGATAAAGAAATTGCTGGCTATACAACTACACTGAAGCTTAGTGAAGAAACAGACCAGCAGTTTTTTGAGCTATTAATTAAGCATATTAATTATCACGATATTTCCAAGGATGGAACACTGGATCAATTTTTCGACCAGGTGCTTCATACTGGATTGCCGCTTAAATATTTAACGCAAGGGCTTCAAGTTGCTCGCCGCGTTATTTTAAATATGCTTGTCGAATCGGAAATGGATCAGGAGAAACTTGCTGCTCTTTACCGTGAAATCGACAGCTGGCTAGATCCAATTTTAAATAGGGTGGTAGAAAACTCATCTCAAATTTGGGAGAGAACAGTATCCATTCAAAAAACAGCACTATTGGAACTCTCTGCTCCACTTATTCCGGTATTCAAAAATATCAGTGTAATGCCTTTGATCGGTTCTATCGATACAGAGCGCGCAAAGCTCATTATGGAGAACTTATTGAATGGTGTAATCAAGTACCGCTCAGAAGTAGTTCTTATTGATATTACAGGAGTGCCAGTCGTTGATACGATGGTTGCCCATCATATTATTCAGGCTGCCGATGCTGTTAGATTACTTGGATCTACTTGTATCCTTGTAGGAATCCGGCCTGAAATTGCACAGACAATTGTAAGTCTGGGCATTGATTTGAGTTTATTCCCTACAAAGAGCACGCTTCAAAAGGGTATGGAAAATGCTTTGGAAATTACGAATCAGCAGTTAATAAGCAATGAATAGGGAGTGTTGGAAAAAATGAGAATTCCTATTTTAAAATTGCATGAATATTTATTGATCACTATCCAAGTTGAAATGGACGATCAAACAGCCCTTCAATTTCAAGAAGATCTGTTGAATAAAATTCATGATACCGGTGCTAAGGGAGTAGTAATTGACTTAACTTCCGTTGATATGATCGACTCTTTTATTGCAAAAGTTCTTGGGGATGTAGTGAGAATGTCAAAATTAATGGGAGCGCAAGTTGTATTAACAGGAATACAGCCCGCAGTTGCTATTACACTTATTGACCTTGGAATATCCATGAGGGAAGTTTCGACAGCGCTTGACTTAGAACAGGGGCTTGATAAATTGCGTCTGGAACTGGAGGGATGATAATGGACATCCAATCCTGTGTGGAAGTACGCAACGAGTGGGACATTGTAAGTGCCCGTCAGCTTGGCAGAAACATGGCCAAGGAGCTTGGCTTCGGAAATGTTGACCAAGCCAGAATTACAACAGCTATTTCTGAACTTGCCCGGAATATTTATTTGTATGCGGGCAGAGGAAAGATCTGTATCGAGCCTATCGATCAATTAGGAAGAAAGGGTCTGCGAATTGTAGCCCTAGACAATGGACCAGGAATCCGCGAAATCCGTAAAGTAATGGAAGATGGGTATACTACTTCCGGTGGTTTAGGAGCGGGATTGCCAGGCGTGAAGCGATTAATGGATGAATTTTCTATAGAATCCACAGTAGATGTGGGAACGGAGATTTCTGCTACTAAATGGCTTCGTTAGGAGGAGAGCTCTTGACTGCAAAAGACGCACTAACTGAACGTTACCAAGATCTATTATCGGTCTATCTAAAAGCTAAAACTGAGACGACACTCTATAAAGGCCAGCAATTTAGCAGAAAATTGCTTGAACAGCAAATCTCACCTGAAGATCTTGTCAGTCTGCATATTCAGGTTATGGACGAATTGTTCCCTGATATGTCAGAAGAAATGAGGGATTCCTTTGATTTTCTTCTCGAGGCAATGATTGGATATGGGTTTGCATATCGTGAACATCAAAGTTTACGTGATAAACAGCAGCAGCTGGAATCAGAAATTGAAGTGGCTGCTAACATGCAGCAGACTTTGCTGTTAAGTGATGTGCCTGAATTTGATGAACTGGATATTGGAGTTGTCAGTGTTCCAGCTAAGAAAATGAACGGTGATTATTATAATTTTGTAAAAAGTGGAAGTAGCCTTAGTGTCGCCGTAGCTGATATAATCGGCAAAGGCATACCTGCTGCACTCTGTATGTCTATGATTAAGTACGCAATGGACAGTCTTCCTGAAGAACAGATGAAGCCTCATCTTCTTTTAGAAAACCTAAACCGTGTTGTTGAACAGAACGTTCATAGCAATATGTTTATTACAATGTTTCATGGTGTATATGAGCCTGAAAGTCATAAATTCTTCTATGCGGGTGCAGGTCACGAACCTGGATTTATCTATAATGCAAAAGAAGATCAATTCCACGATTTAATTGCTAAGGGACTTGTATTAGGCGTTTCCCGGACAACCACCTATCATCCTTATGAGAGAGTAATCGAAATTGGAGATATGGTGATACTGCTCTCTGATGGAGTAACGGAGTGCCGGACAAGCAAAGGTTTTATTGAAAGAGAAGAAATCGTGTCTCTTATCCGAAAGTATATGGATTTGCCAGCTCAGCAAATCGTTCAGAATGTTTTTCAGGAACTGGATCGATTACAAGGATTTGAGCTTAGAGATGATTTCACCTTAATTATTTTAAAACGAATGGTTTAGCATACTTTGGTTTAGGGTAAAGGTAATTTATCGGGTTTTAATCAAAGCGTGGGGGGAAAACAATGAATTTGCAAATTAATCAACACCAAATAAATGAAACACACGAGTTACATCTTACTGGAGAAGTCGATGCATATACTGCTCCAAAGCTAAAAGAGGTAATGCTTCCATTGACAGAAAAAGAAGGCAGCGTTGTTGTTGTCGATCTTTCTGGAATCGATTATATGGACAGCACAGGATTAGGAATTTTTGTTGGAGCGCTAAAATCTTCAAAAGCTAACAATAGTTCATTAAAACTTCGCGGTATGACAGATCGTGTTAAACGTATCTTTGAGATTACTGGATTAACTGAAGTGATGGACATTGAAAGCGGAGTAAAGGGGGAGGCGCTATGAGAACAGCGTCCGACTATATTGAAATGAACGTCCCCGCAAAACCGGATTATGTGGGTGTGGTCAGATTAACGATTTCTGGCCTTGCTAACAGAATGGGTTTTGCGTTTGATGAAATAGAAGATATTAAGATCGCTGTTTCTGAAGCAGTGACGAATGTTGTTAATCACGCTTATGCGGATAAAGATAAAGGTCAAGTCCGTGTTGGCTGCAATATTTTCGATGACCGTATTGAAATAACTGTTGTCGATCAAGGTAAGAGCTTTGATGTTGAATCTATCTCAAAAAATCTTGGCCCAGTAGATGGGAAATCTGTTGATCAGTTAAATGAGGGAGGTTTAGGCCTTTTCTTAATAGATACACTCATGGACAAGGTAGAAATAAGCAGTGAAGCCGGCGTCGTTGTTATGATGACTAAGTATCTTCACAGAGATGAGGTGGAGGAACATGTCGACAGAATCTCGCCAGCGCCTTCACAGTAAAGAGCAAGTTTATGCATGGATCGACGAGTTGCAGCAAGATCCACAAAATGAAGAAATTCAGACGAATCTTGTTCTGCAATATCAAGATCTTGTTCATTCCTTGGCAAGGAAGTTTTCTAAAGGTAAAAGCATTCATGACGATTTAGTTCAAGTCGGTATGATTGGTTTATTAGCTGCATTTAGAAGATATGATAAAACGTTTGGCAGATCTTTCGAATCCTTTGCTGTTCCGACAATTGTTGGAGAAATTAAACGTTTTATTCGTGATAAGACTTGGAGTGTACATGTACCTCGCCGAATCAAGGAATTAGGACCGAGAATTAAAAAAGCGGTTGAAGAATTAACAACCAGCTTGCAGAGATCACCTAAGATTGCCGAAATTGCTGATTATCTGGAAGTTTCGGAAGAAGAAGTGCTAGAGACGATGGAAATGGGCAAGAGCTATCAAGCTCTATCTGTAGACAGCTCTATCGAAGCTGACCAAGAGGGAAGTACAGTAACACTTCTAGATCTTGTTGGTTCCAATGATGAAGGATTTGATCAGATTGACAAAAGACTTCTTTTACAGAAAGCTTTTGCGGTTCTCTCTGAACGTGAACGCGAAATTCTTCAGTGCACTTATTTTGAAAACTTAAGCCAGAAGGAAACTGGAGAAAGGTTAGATATTTCTCAAATGCACGTTTCCAGATTGCAAAGGAGAGCTTTAGAAAAGCTAAAAGAAGCTTTGCGAGTGACTCCTTCGGAGGCGCTTAGATGATCGAACACTATCAATACAGCAGAGCATCTGTTTCCTCGTATCAAAAACCGAAAAAGGGAAATGATCTTTGCGGAGATAGTTTTTATGTGAAAGAAACGGACAATTATTTGATTTGCGCTGTTGCGGATGGCTTAGGAAGCGGGAAAATGGCTAAAGAAGCTTCAGGAGCAGCAACTGACATCATCGATCAACATCATCATGAGACAGTAGAGCAGCTGATGCATCTTTGCAACGATGGACTAAGACATACGCGCGGTGCTGTTATTGCAATCGTTAAAGTCGATTATAAAAATCAAACTGCCACTTATTCTGGAGTAGGTAACATCCGTTTTATGATCTCTGCGGAAAGACAACGTGCCGTACACCCTTTGCCGAAAGTCGGTTTCCTAGTAGGAAAACCAGAACGATTTAAAGTACAGGATTTTAGATACGAGAAAGAGTTAACATTTATGCTCTATTCAGATGGCATGGATATTCATACGCAAAGCCGTACGCTTTTAACAAAAATGATTTCACCGAAGGAATCTGTAAAGTATATAAGCGGATTGCCGCAGGATATCAATGATGATGCTACAGTCCTGGTAGGTCAAGTGAATATGAGTTAGAGAAACATCATCCTTACCGTATTTGAGGATGGTGTTTTTTGTTTGTGTTTAAATGTCTTGGTTCTTTTCTGATTTTTTGAGTACTCTCCGTTGATACGTTGATTGGAGCGTAAGGTGCGAGACCCCTCGAAAATGAACTTCACATTTTCTTCGTGCGATGTAAAGCTGCCGAAACCTTCCTTGTCCTGCGGGAGCAGCGTGCCATCTACTTGACTGTTCTTCTCGCAAGGCATGCGACGAGAAAGCTTGCTTCGGCAGGATTTCTTGTAGACGTAGGAGCAGCACCTCATATCTTTCACCCTGGCTCACCGCACGTCCCCGCGGAAAGCGAGAATCCTGAAGCGGAGATCAACCACTCCTAATCTCAACAAAGTTTACGAAAACCAAAGCTTTTTTTACTGAGGGATTTACTTCGTTTATAATAGAAGTAATTGATTGAAAAAGGAGTGTTCTTATTGGGACAACCTGTTAATGAACAAGCATTGCGTATGATGGAACAGGAACTTAATGTTAAAGGGAAACAAATTAATCAAGTTATTGAATTATTAGAAGAAGGAAATACGGTGCCTTTTATTGCCCGTTACCGAAAGGAATTAACAGGAGGTCTTGATGAAGTTCAGATTAAAGACATCATGGACCGCTGGACTTATTTGCAAAACCTTGCTTCTCGTAAAGAAGAAGTTATCCGTTTAATCGACGAACAAGGAAAATTGACAGAAGAACTTACTGCTGCAATTAATAAAGCTCAAAAGCTGCAGGATATAGAAGATTTATACCGTCCGTACAAACAGAAAAGAAGAACAAAAGCGACAGTTGCAAAAGAAAAAGGATTAGAGCCTCTTGCGTTATGGCTACTGGAAGAACATAATGAAAATCCTTTAGAAGCGGCGAAAGAATACATAAACGAAGAAAAAGAAGTATTGTCAGAAGAAGATGCTCTTCAAGGAGCTAAGGATATCATAGCTGAAATGCTGTCTGATGATGCTGATATGCGAAAATGGATACGGGAAGATACCTTTTCAAAAGGTGAGATAAAGACAGAAGGAAAAAATACAGAAGCTGACGAGAAAAAAGTATTCGAGATGTACTATGAATACCAAGAACCAATACGTAAGATTGTTCCTCACAGAGTACTTGCAGTGAACCGGGGAGAAAAAGAAGGGATTTTGAAGGTTGGCATCAGTACTCCTGCTGACTTGATCCATTCGAAAATGGAAAGAAAAACGATTAAGCGATCACATTCTCCAGCTGCACCATTTTTGCGTGAAGCAATTGAGGATGCTTATAAAAGACTAATTGCGCCTTCGATCGAAAGGGAAATACGTGCAGCTTTAACAGAGCAGGCAGAAGAGCGTGCCATTCATATTTTTTCTGAAAATGTAAGAAGCCTTTTGCTTCAAGCCCCATTAAAAGGGAGAGTTGTATTAGGAGTTGACCCGGCATACCGCACCGGATGCAAGCTTGGTGTTGTTGATGAGACGGGGAAGGTTCTTCATATTCAGACCATTTATCCAACACCGCCAAGATCAGAAGTTGAAAAATCTGCTGCGGTAGTAAAAAAACTGATTGATCAATATGATATAGAAATTGCAGCGATCGGAAACGGTACGGCGTCTCGCGAAACGGAACAGTTTATTGCAGAGACATTAAAAGATCTCGATAAATCTGTAGCATATGTAATTGTAAACGAAGCGGGTGCGAGTGTTTATTCAGCATCTAGTGTTGCCCGTGAAGAGTTTCCAGACCTTCAAGTTGAAGAGAGAAGTGCCGTTTCGATAGCGAGAAGACTTCAAGATCCGTTGGCTGAACTTGTGAAAATAGATCCGAAATCGATTGGCGTCGGACAATATCAGCATGATGTATCGCAAAAACGACTAGGTGAAGAGATTAGCTTTGTAGTTGAAACAGCGGTTAACCAGGTAGGTGTTAATGTAAATACAGCATCAGCTTCATTGCTTCAATATGTTTCAGGCCTGTCCAAAACGGTTGCTCAAAACATTATTTTAAAAAGAAATGATGTTGGGAAATTTAAAAATAGAACAGAGCTGAAGAAGATTCCTCGCTTAGGCGCGAAAACGTACGAGCAATGTATTGGATTTTTGCGTGTAATGGATGGCGATCAGCCTTTGGACCAAACTGGAATCCACCCTGAAAGTTATTCGGGAACCAAAGCTTTATTAAAAGAGTTAGGATTTAAACCTGCCGACATCGGTACAGAAGCTCTGGCCGATAAATTAAAGTCCCTTTCACTTGAGGAGACTTCGAGTAAACTGGATATTGGTGTTCCGACATTAAAAGATATTATCGAAGGACTGACAAAACCTGGGCGTGATCCTCGAGATGAATTTTCAGGCCCGGTTCTTAAAACAGATGTTCTTAAGATGGAAGACTTAGCACAAGGTATGGAGCTTCAAGGAACAGTCCGCAATGTTGTAGACTTTGGTGCTTTTGTAGACATTGGTGTAAAACAAGACGGTCTCGTTCATATTTCGAAATTAACTGACCGTTTTGTAAAGAATCCAATGGATGTTGTAAGTGTGGGACAAGTTGTAACCGTTTGGGTCGATTCTGTAGATGTAGCTAAACAGAGAATCGCCTTAACGATGATTGCTCCTAAAAAAGGATAGTCAAAAGAAAAAGCGCTTCTCCAGTGGGGTCATTCTTCACTGGAGGAGTGCTTTCTGTTATAAAAGAACCAGCATTGATTCAATAAGCGGATTTGGTAACGATCTTTTTGGTAATAAGCGCGGCGGAGCTGTCTTTTAAACCATGTTGGCATATAGAGAACCTCCTTGAACTTCCCAATCCGTTGTTTGTGTATTAGTCTATGTTTAGATGCTTGTTAATGTGAACTTGAAATAGTAAGGGGCATGACCATGACAGATGAAGAACTGCAAAAACTAACAGAAGAAATCTCCATACAATTTTTCAATAAAAAGTTTCGTCATAACGCCAGATTCAACAAAAGATTACGGACTACCGGCGGCCGGTACTTATTAAGGTCTCATGACATCGAAATGAATCCTCACCTTTATGATGCATTTGGAATGGATGAGTTGATCGGGGTAATAAAGCATGAGCTGGTGCATTATCACATGCATATTGAAGGGAAAGGCTATAAACATGGTGATTACGACTTTAAGTATTGGCTGAATAGAGTTGGCGGTTCCCGTTATTGTCAATCTATCCCTGAAAAAAGGAGAACAGAGAGTTATAAACATCACTATATTTGCACAGACTGTATGCAGTCTTATAAAAGAAAAAGGAAAATTGATACGAAGAGATATGTGTGCGGAAAGTGCAGGGGAAAATTAAAACAGATTTCTTCATATTAGGGTGTTGACTTCGATTATAGGAATGTGGTAATTTAATTAAGTCGCTGTTAGACAAGCCCTTTAGATAGCCTTTTATAATGGGTGACTGCAGCAACGAAAGCTTAGAAAAAACCTTCTAAAACGGGTTGACATTTTAAGCTGAAACAATTATGATATTAATTGTCCTTAAAAGACATTCCACAGTAGCTCAGTGGTAGAGCTATCGGCTGTTAACCGATCGGTCGTAGGTTCGAGTCCTACCTGTGGAGCCATACAGAGAAGTACCCAAGTGGCTCAAGGGGCGCCCCTGCTAAGGGTGTAGATCGCTAACGCGGTGCGAGGGTTCGAATCCCTTCTTCTCTGCCATGTGGCCCGTTGGTCAAGCGGTTAAGACACCGCCCTTTCACGGCGGTAACACGGGTTCGAATCCCGTACGGGTCACCATTTTATTTCATAAATAAAATACAAAATGCCTAGATGAATGGACTCGTGGTGTAGTGGTTAACATGCCTGCCTGTCACGCAGGAGATCGCCGGTTCGACCCCGGTCGGGTCCGCCATTTTTATTCTAAGGTGTTGGGCTATAGCCAAGCGGTAAGGCAACGGACTTTGACTCCGTCATGCGCTGGTTCGAATCCAGCTAGCCCAGCCATTTTTTGTTTTTAAGATAAGTGTTTAAGTATTTAATGCTTAAAACATTTTGAGCCATTAGCTCAGTCGGTAGAGCATCTGACTTTTAATCAGAGGGTCGAAGGTTCGAGTCCTTCATGGCTCACCATTTTCAAATTAATATGCGGGTGTGGCGGAATTGGCAGACGCGCTAGACTTAGGATCTAGTGTCTTTGACGTGGGGGTTCGAGTCCCTTCACCCGCACCATATTAATTCTTTTGAACTTATAAGTTGCAGTGTTCATGCGCTGGCATCTTGCCGCGCGGTCGTGGCGGAATGGCAGACGCGCTAGCTTGAGGGGCTAGTGGGGGCAACCCCGTGGAGGTTCGAGTCCTCTCGACCGCACCAACTTTTCAAAATAACATATAATGCATTTGAATATGCAATGGATATGCGCCCTTAGCTCAGCTGGATAGAGTGTTTGACTACGAATCAAAAGGTCGGGAGTTCGAATCTCTCAGGGCGCGCCATATTTTTTACGGGAAGTGGCTCAGCTTGGTAGAGCACCTGGTTTGGGACCAGGGGGTCGCAGGTTCAAATCCTGTCTTCCCGACCATTCTTTTGCGGGTGTAGTTTAGTGGTAAAACAAGAGCCTTCCAAGCTCTGGTCGTGAGTTCGATTCTCATCACCCGCTCCATTATTTTCACGGGCCTATAGCTCAGCTGGTTAGAGCGCACGCCTGATAAGCGTGAGGTCGATGGTTCGAGTCCATTTAGGCCCACCATATTATCTTTAAAAAAGATTTTTAAAAAGAGCTTGACTTTATAACTTCGATTCGGTAAGATGATAAAGCTGTCTCGAAAGAAGACAAGCCAAAACAAGTTCTTTGAAAACTGAACAAAAGCAAAGGTAAGGAATTAAGAATTAATTCCGTCAGTAATAAATTAGAGCAAGTCAAACACTTTTATGGAGAGTTTGAT
>NZ_JBHTNQ010000007.1:0-267861 GCF_042680145.1 Fictibacillus halophilus
GGAGCAAGCTCCTCTTCATTCGCTCGACTTGCATGTATTAGGCACGCCGCCAGCGTTCATCCTGAGCCAGGATCAAACTCTCCATAAAAGTGTTTGACTTGCTCTCGTTTTAAAACTGACGGAATTAATTCTTAATTCCTTACCTTTGCTTTTGTTCAGTTTTCAAAGAACTTGTTTGTTTAAAGCTTGTCGCTCGTTTTGGCGACTTTATTAGGATAACATCTCAAAAATAAGATGTCAACCTGTTTTTTTACCGTGTTTCCCGACTGCAACATTGTTTCTGTGTGTCGCAGCGACAAGAAATAATATAGCACGATATTCATAAACAGGTCAACACCTTTTTGTAAAAAAGTTTATTCTTTTATCGCGTAATAACGGTGGTATAGGTTTTTGCTCTTTGTTTCCCGTTTAACCGTCTTAATATATCCCTTATCTTTTAGATGTGTAAGAAGCATTGGAAGGTCGATGGCATAATCCTGTACTTCACTATGCTTCATTAACTCATGGTAAGCCCATTCGTCTTTTTGTTTAATAACACTTAGTAAATGATTGGCTCCAAGTTTTGTTTTAGAAGAAAGTGAAAACTCAGAAGCAAGCAGGAGAAGCTCAATTCTTTTATCAATCGATTCCTCACCTGTTACAAGCTCTTCATAAAGCTTGAAGATCTCAGGCTGGATCATTTTCACTTGGTTCCAAACTGTTACCTCCGGATAATAACCATGTTCAATAACAGACAAACGCGCTAAATGATGAAGGGCATGCATGATGTTATTAAAAGCATCAAGATATTGTCCAGAGTGGAATAATTCCTTCCCATCATTATAGCGTCTTAAAAGTTTAGCGAACTCAAGTCCAATCTTATGTGTCCGCTCTTCTGCCGGAAATTCATGAAGCCTGTCCCTTAACCTCGTTATGTATTCGTTTCGATTAAAAAGGACTTTTCCGTTCATTACCCAGTCAACTGCTCTTTTATTAGTGCCAAGCATGAGCCATGAATTCAATAGCTCTTCTGTCACCACATGCAAGGCCGCTGAACCAGATTGAAACTCGTAATGTTTAATCATCCACGGCTGATCAGATTCTTTTACTATAATAAGAAGAATACTGTCAAAGTGGTCAGTACCTGGGCTAAATGCTTTTGTCTTTTCAACATCCAAAACACCTAACGTGTTTTCGTTGCTGGCTCTTTCCTGATAAAGGGGGCGTAAAATATCGTCCATTAAAGGTCATCTCCCATATTAACAAAATCCTGTGTGTTATCTTTCAACATCAAATAAAGAAATCCTTTTTCTTTTCTTTAGAGTTCATATGTTATACTAATGAACGTAGGAGGGACAGGTATGATAAAGTATACGAGCAAAATTAATAAAATACGTACGTTTGCCTTAAGCCTTGTGTTTATAGGTATTATCATCATGTATGCAGGCCTGTTTTTCAAGACAAGTTTTGTCGTAATGTCTATTTTTATGGTTATTGGTTTTATTGCAACGATCGCTAGTGCTGGTGTTTACTTTTGGATTGGAATGATCTCTACTCAGGCAGTGCAAGTTGTCTGTCCGAATTGTGGAAAAGTAACGAAAGTTCTCGGCCGTGTTGATGCATGTATGTCCTGTAATCAGCCGCTTACGATGGATAAAGGTCTTGAAGGCGAAGAGTTTGATGAAAAATACAATTCCAAACGCCAAATGCGTAAAGAAAATAGATAAAGCTGACATTCCGTTTAGGAAGTCAGCTTTTTTTAATGTTTTCTTTTGCAATCCGGGCAGACGCCGTAGATTTCCATCCGGTGCCGACCTACTTCAAAGCCTGTCACCGACTCAGCAAGACTCTCTACTTCATCTAAGCCTGGATAATGAAAATCTACAATTTTTCCGCAAGAATCACAGATGATATGGTAGTGATCCGTTGTCACACAATCAAACCGGCTAGATGAATCTCCATAAGTCAGTTCTTTGACAAGGCCCGCTTCTTTAAATACACGGAGATTATTATAGACGGTAGCAACACTCATATTTGGAAACTTCCCTTCCAGCGCCTTATAGATCTCATCAGCAGTTGGATGGGACATCGATTGAATAAGATGCTCTAAGATAGCATGACGCTGCGGTGTAATACGTACACCTGCTTCTTTTAAATTGTCAATTGCAGCATTGATCTTTGCACTAGACATTCGTCATGCACCCCATTTCTTTAAGAATTATTACTTTATAATCGTTATAATTAGTCTACTGCTTAACTACAGGTTTTGTCAATTGAAGTATACGGAACACTCGCTTTTCAGGTTAAATCTTCGTGAAGTACAGGTTCGTTTACCTGCATTTGTTCGTTTACATATCTTGCAGCAACGAATAAAAAGTCTGATAGCCGGTTTAAATAAGATAAAACAAGAGGGTTCACAGCTTCCACTCCTACGGCTAGCCGCTCCGCCCGTCTTGCAATCGTTCTGGCTGTATGCAGAGCACTTGCAGAAGGAGACCCTCCTGGCAATATAAACTGCTTCAATGGTTTTAGCCCATCCTGCCAGCTATCGATCGTTTCCTCAAGAAAACGAATGTCATCTTCTTTCAGCTTCCATGATACTTCTTTGCCTGAAGGTGTCGCAAGTTCAGCACCAACATGAAAAAGAACCGTTTGAACTTTTTGCATGACGATCGCTGCTTGCTTTGCCCAATCTTCATCAGGTAATTGACTTATTCCAAGACCAATCATACTGTTCGCTTCATCACATGTACCATATGCTTCTACCCTGATGTCATTTTTTGATACTCTTTCGCCAAAGATTAAAGATGTTGTTCCTTTATCCCCAGTTTTTGTGTAAATCTTCATATTAATACCCCCGATCATATGGAATGATATTGGTCATCTCAGAAAGCCGGCTCTTCCGGTAAAGTTTAAGGTTATCACTAAAAATCTCAATTGCTCTTTCCTGATATTGCGGTGAAATACCAGATAGATGCGGTGTTACGGTCACATTGTCCATATCCCATAGCGGACTTTCTTCAAAGAGCGGTTCTTTTTCGAAAACATCCAGAGCGGCATGATGAATTTTCTTTTCTCGGAGAGCTTCAATAAGTTCACTTTCAACTATTGTAGTGCCGCGGCCAATGTTTATAAGTACAGCAGACGATTTCATCCGCGAAAAAGCCTCAGCCCCAATGAACCTTTCTGTTAAAGGTGTTGAAGGAAGCACATTCACAATAAAATCACTTTCTTCATACAGCTTGTTTATTCCTTCTTGATCAACGATTGCATCAAAGTTCGGCACTGATCCGCCTCTTCTGTTAAAACCAATCGTCTTCATATTAAATGCTTTCGCCAGCCTCGCCACTTCTGATCCGATTGCTCCCGTTCCTAATATACCGATTGTTTGTCCTGAAATTTCAGTCATAGGAACTTTTCGGTCCCACTTATGCTCTTTTTGATTTTCCATTAATTCTTTTGCTTTTCTCGACACTTGCAGCATCATTGAAATTGTATATTCTGCCATCGGGGTCTTATGTATGCCTCTGGCGTTTGTAATGAGGATATCCTTTTCTTGAAGAGCTTTAAAAGGCATCTTATCCAGTCCTGCAGAGATAACCATAATCCATTTTAACGATTTTGCCTTATCGACTAGTTCGTCTGTCAGATCTTCACCGTAAGAAATAAGTACTTCAGCTTGATCAAGATCCACGACAGCTTCTTTCATCTTGTTGTAAAAATGAAACTCCTCTTCAGGAAACCGCTCTTTAAGTTCTTCTTTCATTTCATCTTTTAATCGTCCACTTGAAAGTATCATAAAAAACACCTTCTTTTTATTATTAGTGAATTAGAAAAAGCGGGACAGTGCATCCCGCAATTTATATTAGTTTTTTTCCACTGCTTATTTAAGGTTTTCTGGATTCAATCCTTGTAATTCAGGCAGAACGAATAATCCGTCTTTACGGATTAAAACATCATCGAAGTAGATTTCGCCCCCGCCATACTCCGGTCGCTGAATGAGGACCATATCCCAGTGGATGCCTGATTCATTTCCATTAAAAGCATCTTGATAAGCTCTTCCTGGTGTAAAGTGAATGCTGCCGCCAATCTTTTCGTCGAATAAGATGTCACCCATCGGATGCTGGATCAATGGATTTACACCGATTGCAAACTCACCAACATAACGTGCGCCTTCGTCTGTATCAAAGATTTCGTTCAATTTCTCAGTATTGTCTGAAGTAGCTTCAACAATTTTTCCGTCTTTAAACGTTAAGCTTACATTATTAAATGTTGTTCCATGATATGGACAAGGCGTGTTATACGTAATTTTTCCGTTCACGCTGTCTTTGACTGGCGCTGTAAATACCTCTCCATCAGGAATATTGTTTTCGCCTGCACACATCACAGCAGGAATACCTTTAATAGAGAACGTTAAATCTGTTCCTGGTCCTGTGATGCGTACTTTATCGGTACGTTCCATCAATGCATGAAGAGGCTTTTGCGCTTCTGCCATCGCTTTATAATCGACGTTGCACACATCAAGCACGAAGTCAGTAAATTTCTCTAGACTCATTTTAGCCATTTGAGCTAGACCTGTTGTTGGATAGTTCAGCAATACCCATTGGCGATCGTTGATAATCAGGTTTTGAACCGGCTTATTCAACTCGGCTTTCATTTGGAAAATATCACTTGGAATTTCAGCAAACTCTGAATCATTGTTTTTACATTGAATGGAGATATAAGCATCCACGTCTTCCATTCTCGCTAAATCCCACTTCACTTGTGGCTCTGTATGTTCTTTCGAAGATCCCGTCAGCAAAACACGGGAAATTTCTTCGTCCACAAGCTGTACGTACGGATAAGCTCCCATGTTATATGTTTCTTTAACAAGTTCTTTAACTAGCGGCTTTCCTGCAATAAAAGAAGTAATTAATACCTTTTGACCTTTTTCAAGTTTAAGTGAGTGCGTTAACAATGTTCTTGCTAATGTTGTTAAACGATCATCTCTCATTATGTAGACCCCCATTATTTATCTGTTATAAAATTCACACTATTTCATTTTATCATGGGTGAGCAATCCTGCCTATTTTTTATAAATGAAAGCATAGTATTATCTGCACCGCTGCATAATAAATATCGTGGAGGTGATTAAATATGAACGTATCACGTGCTCAGCAAATTATTGAATCTGAAAAAGAGATCGAAGTTTTACATAATGGAACTCCTGTCTGGCTTCAATCTGTTGACGAAAACAGTCAAACAGCAAGAGCTTACACAAGAGAACAGCCGGATAACGAAATGAACATTCCTGTTAATGAATTGCAGGAAAGTTAAAAAAGCCCCTAATACAGGGCTTTTTCTTATGATAAATTTTCTTTTATAAATTCTAGCGCATCTTGCACATGATCTTTCACTTTTACTTTTCGATATTCCTTTTGAATGATCCCCTCTTTATCAATGATAAAAGTTGATCTCTCAATCCCCATGTATTCTTTCCCAAAGTTCTTCTTAAGCTTCCAGACATCATACAAGTCTGCAGCCTTATGATCCTCATCAGCCAGAAGTAAAAACGGCAGACCGTGTTTCTCTATGAATTTATCGTGTCGACTTAACGGATCAGGACTAATACCAATGATAACAGTATTCTGCTCCTCGAAGTCACCATGCATATCTCTAAAATCACAAGCCTGTGTTGTACATCCTGGTGTCATGTCTTTCGGATAAAAATATAAAACCACATTCTTGCCTTTAAAATCAGAAAGCTGGACTTCCTTCTCATTGCTGGCTGGCAGTTTAAAATCAGGCGCTTTTGTTCCGGTTTCTACAGTCATTGAATAAGCCTCCTTAAAATAAATCTCTTTTAAGGGTAGCCTAATTGCCGCTTCTTCAACAACTATTTTGCTGTTCTATTATGGTGAATAACAGATGAGAGAACAAATGCGATCGGCAACAAATAGCCAATCAGTGCCTGAAGTGCCGCAATCCATCTTCCTGCACCGACTGGAACAATATCCCCATATCCAACCGAAAGAATCGTCGTACTGCTAAAATAAATACAAGCTTCAATAAACGAGATGAAATCGCTTTGCTCCAGCTCCAGTTTTATCACCGGATAACCCATAATGGACAATAAAGCATATATCATTCCAAAACCCGAAATAATTGTTCCATACACAATGAATAAAACCAGCAGATGACTGGCTGGCATTAGATGCTCTTTTATACCAGGGTGTTTAAACAGCATCCATATACTGCGCATAATGATGGCAGCACTTGCTATTAATAAAATGACCAATACGCCATGTCCCATTCTTTCCACCTCAATTTATCTTATGAGATTTTCAATGTGAATAGGACAGCCTTTATCGAGTTTTAAAGAAAGACTGTATTCGTATGCTTTTGGAAGTGGTTGATTTCCGCTTCAGGATGCTCGCTTTCCGTGGGGCGGGCGGTGAGCCTCCTGGCGCTCTGCGCCTTTAGGAGTCTCACCTGTCCCACTCGTCCCAAAGGAGTCTCGCACCTTGCTCTCCAATCAACTTATCAATGAAGTGAATGAAAAAATGATCAGTAGCAACAAGCTTTTAGAAATGAGCCTAAAGAAAAAAGACAACCCGCATTCATTTATGCAAGCTGTCTTTGCTATTAATTCTTTGCTTTATTTGCAGAGACAAGCTCCGTTAATTCCTTCAGTTGAGTTGCCAATTCACGCACACGCGTCTTTGCCAGCTCATCAACTAATACGTTTCCTTCATCAAAGTTAACGGGATCAGCCACATATTGGTCAGGTATAACTAAGCTATAAATTCCGCGCAATACGGTACGAAGGTTTGCCAGTGCATTTATTCCGCCTTTTCCGCCGCCGGCTGCGACCGCAATTGCTGAAGGCTTATTTTTAAAATGCTTTCCGCCTAAGAAATCAAGTGCATTCTTTAATGCTCCGCTCATACCGCTATGATATTCCGGGCTTGTTACGAAGAAGCCGTCGGCTTGTTCAGCGTAATCCGCAAGTTTTTTCACTGTTTCATTTTCTGCAGACGTTGCGTCACCTGTAAACAATGGAAGCCGGTCAATTCCTACATCGAAATATAAAACTTCAACATTCATTTCTCTCAGTACCTCAGCTGCATATTGAGCAATTCCCCGTGTTCTGGATTCTGCCGTAGGGCTTCCTGCTATAACCATGATCTTCATATATGTATCCCTCATTTCTGCAATGTTCAAAAGTAGTACGCTCATATATTACTAGACTTTTACCATGTTCAAACAGCAAAACGAATTCAAAAACAAAAAATCACTACTTTAGTCAGGATTTTTTTGAAAATTATTATTGACTTTGCTACCAACTAAATGTAAATTATTTGTAATTTTGGGATTTATAAAAACTAATTAGATGCATACCTAATCAAAAATAAACAATAATCGGAGAGGAAGTTAGAATTGATGCACGTATCTGTTGATTTTTCACCATTTAACGAAATGATGACCAGTCTTCACGTTATTCAAAACCCTTCACACCATCCTTACAGAAAGGCATGGGCAGAAAGAGCGCTCAATAAACTGCCTCAAGATCTCGCGCTGCTTATAAAGGAATGGGGACCGCATTTTTATGACTGGATGTATTTTATAAACATCCGAAACGAATTTCAATTTAACGAGGAAACGGTAGAAGAAGGAATTGAAAAGTTAGCAAGAGTTCCCGACTTAACTTTTGCTTATCTATTGCTCGGAGAGAAATATAGAACAGACAGCTTGCTGAAGTGGAAGAACAATCCGGCAACTGCACCCCTCCACTCTATTGAAAAAGACATTCTATTAAGAACAGCGAGCTGGAAAAGCAGATTTTGTGATTTCTTTTATGACTATAACCGTCACCTATTTGCGGAGGAGCTTTTCCGGATAACTCCTTGGATAGCAAGGGCATCTGACAATTTTAAGAAAGAACTTATGTGCTCAAAGATAGAAACATTAAACAGCATTCATCCCGATGTAACCGTTACGTCCGAAAATATAAAGATAAAAAAGAACGATGTATACACCTTTTCCTTTGAAGAGTTTCCTAGACTCGTCATCCAGCCGTCTACTTACGCAACACCTCACGTCATGCTTTGCTGCAACGAAGACCGGGTTGCAATTGCTCTTCATGTTGCGGTTCCTGATTCAGAAAAAGACCAAGAGCCTCCCGAGGATTTAATTTCACTGTTAAAAGCACTCAGTGAACCAACCCGTTTGAAGATTTTGCAGGATCTGCTTCATCACCCATACAGCACGAAACAGCTTGCCTATAAATTCGGATTAACCGAAGCCACTGTATCAAGCCATTTAAAACTATTACTCTCTTGCGGCTTAGTGGAAACTCAAAGAAAAGGATATTACGTATTTTACACAGGAAAACGTGACCGCTTGGAATCTTTAAGGACAGAAGTTACGCAGTTCATGCAGCAGCCAGTCTTAGATGAATATATCTTTATGCCTGATTTAACTTAAAAAAGGAGAGCCCTCATATGAGAAAAGTAATCTTAAATCTTCACCAATTATTTTTACTATGCTCTAGCATTATTCTTATTGCTGCTGTTCCATCCTTTCTCGCTGGTGATGATGGGATTGAATTTAGTCTTTTAAGATATGGTGAGTCCGTGGCAGGGGCACTTAAGAATCTCGCAAGTCCTGATTCCCTTACTTTATACATCCATTCTCAAAACATGATCATAGAGCCTATGCCCGTAAACCTTTCCTACGAATTCGTTAATGAGATCTATGAAATCCCTTTGTTTCCTGAGGTTTGGGATATTGTTATTTACACTTTAATCTTGTTGCTGATTAGCTTTGCAGCTGCATTCATCCTTGCTGTTATGCTGGGCTGGATAGCAGAACTTCTTCCCTCTTCATTTAAGAAAGCGGCATTACGCATTAGCGAGCTTCTTGAAGCATTACCTGATTTATTTTTTGTGTTTTGCATTCAATTAGCGGTTGTCTGGATCTATAAAAAAACGGGGTTCCTTGCAGCAAATCCTTTTACATCGAGCAGAGAACCTTCCATTTTGTTACCGGTTATAACATTGAGCATCGTACCGGCTATTTATTTATTCAGGCTCCAGCTCGTATTATCCCAGACCGAAATAGAAAAGGACTACATTACCTTTGCACGTTCAAAAGGCCTTTCAAATTCACATATAGTCTTTCATCACCTTTTAAAAAATACAATTTCCGAACTGTCTATACATCTTCCGTTTATCATGCTCCTGCTTTTCAGTCAGATAATCATCCTGGAATATCTCTTTAATTTGAATGGAATTATACAAATTTTGCTTAGTGAACAGCCTGCTGAAACGAGAGCTGCACTGCTGATGCTTATCGCATTTCCTCTGTTTGCAGTGGTAAAAGGGGTAAAGTTGTTTATTAAGAAAGAGAGGATTTCAAATGCTTCGTAAATTAAACGCTTTTCATTTAGGAACCGTTTTGCTGACTATCATTCTATTAATAAGTATGACCATGCCCATTTTTATGACCGAACCGTCTGTCGAACAATTCAAATATAATTTCGATCAAAAGTCATTGAAAATCCCGCCATTCAGTCCATCTGCGGAGCATTGGTTCGGTACCGACAGAAATGGCAAAGATTTATTTTATGCAATAGTGGATGGGGCAAAATATACGATCTTCTTCGCTCTGGTTATTACACTTACAAGAATGCTGCTTTCATTTATTGGCGGACTTGTTTTTAAACGTTTGTTTAAAAAAAGCTGGGTGAGCGGCTTGCTGCAGGGCTTTCAATTTGTACCTCAATCACTAATTGTATTGCTTGTTTTATCTCCGCTCCTTTTTTATGAGCTTAGAACACAGTCTGTTTTCAGTTATACAGAAACACTGGTCATTCAGCTGGTTGTCCTTGTTGCAGTAGGGGTCTTTCCATTAGGGAAAATAATTGCAGAAACAGCTGACTCATTATCTCAAAATGAATATGTGACTTGCGCAAAACACATGGGAGCATCCCCATTACAAATTACGGCACGCCATATTCTGCCGCATTTGTGGCCACGGCTATTTGTACTCGCCGGCAGGCAATTTTCACAAGTGCTAACTTTAATGCTTCACTTAGCCATCTATCATCTATTTATCGGAGGGGTTAAGATCACTTCAGGTCAGGTGCATGACCAATTCAACAACTATGCGACTGTCTCGAACGAATGGACTGGACTGATCAGCATGTATCACCGAGAATTAATGCTGGAGCCTTTTGTTGTTATGATCCCTGTTGTCGCTTATACCGTTTTGATTTTATGTGTGAACGTTATGACGAAAAGTCTTGAGAAAAGCTTTGATAAACGAACTCTTTATTAAGCAAAAAACCGCTCTCCTATTTTTGGAGAACGGTTTTCTTTAGTTTCCTGCACCGCGGTATTTTGTGACACCGACATTCCACAAAGTTACGGCAATCATAAAGAATACGAGTCCGACAACTGGTGTTAAGAAGGCATACGTATACCACTCTTCCCTTTCTAAAAAGTAAGAGGCCGGGTATACACCAACAAACGCAAACGGTAGAATCCACGTTAGCACGTACTTAATGATTTTGTTATAAATATCAACCGGATACCGCCCATAGTTACCGATGTTATACATCATAGGCATGATGTCTGTCCGTGAATCCGACCAGAATCCGATCGTAGCAAGGCTGATGAAGATACCCGCATATACGAGTGCTCCTCCTAAAACAAGAAGCAGAAAGATAAACGGGTCGTACCAGCTGATCTCGAGACCCAGCTTGCCACCCGCATAAAACATGACAATCAGTCCTGTTACAGCACCAAATAATGATTCAAGCTCCATTCGCTCCAGCACGATTTGAAACAGACTGTGAACTGGCCTAGTTAGGATACGGTCCATCTCCCCTTTTACAATATAACGGTCTGTAAAATCCCATATGTTAAAAAAGGAAGAAAATATCGCAAACGGTACAAGGAAGAATCCATAGATAAAGATCATCTCGTCCTTGCTCCACCCTGCAAGGAGTGTCGTATGTCCGAAAACAACAAGGATAAACACGAGGTTCACGGCTTGAAACAGAAAATCAGAAAAAATCTCCACTACCATATCGGCACGGTAAGTAAGCCTTGTTTTTAAATATTGTCCTGCATATTGAAAAAAGACCGATAAATATTCCATCTGTTTCTATCCCCCTTGAACCACAAGCTGGCGCTTCGCTAAAATCCAGAGCACATACACAGGGATAATTAAAATAGCTGACCAGACCGCCTGATTGATCAGAGCTTCAAATACTTGAGACCCTTTAAACCCTTCAGTAAAAATCATACTCGGAATGTAACTGATCCCCTGAAACGGAAGATAGCTCATAATATTCTGCGCCCACATCGGATAAAAACTAAGCGGCAGAATCAGCCCTGAGAAAAGATCGATCACAACACGCTTTGCTCGGATCAGTCCGTCGTTATTAAATAAGAAGAACGTAGCAATGCCGGCAAGCAGATTGATTTGTGTGTTAATAATGAAGCTGAAGCCAATCGATATAAAGAAGTAAATCCAAGTCCAGGCGTTAGCCGATAACTCAACTGGGAAAACGAGCGCAACAATAACCATTCCAGGAACAGAAAAGAATAGTAACCTGAAGATCCCTTCACCTAGTCCCTGCATCATCTTCATATTTAAATATGGATAAGGACGAACCATCTCGATCGCCACTTTTCCTTCTTTAATTTCCATAGCAATCTCACGGTCTATGTTATTAAAGTAAAAGGCTCTTGCCATCCAAGCTACTGCAATATATGTGGTCATCTGTGTGATCGAAAGGCCCTGAATGTTTTCCTTCCCGCCATAGATCGCGCTCCACAAAAAGTAATAAGCTCCAATATTGATGCTGTAGATTAAAATTCCGCTGTAATAGTTTGTACGGTAAGCCAGCATCATTAAGAAACGGATGCGGATCATTTCAATATACTTACCCATGACGAACAGCACCTTCAACATAGATGTTACGGATGATTTCCTCTGTTGAGATCTCTAGAATCTTTAAATCTGCAATCTTTTTAACAGCCGTCACTTTTCCGATAACTCCTGATATCACTGTTTCATCACTGTCGACAGAAGCTACCCAAATAAGGTCACTTTCACCTTGTTCCCAAACGACAAGATGATCTTTCGTTAGGTTCTGCAATTCTTCCAATGATGCCTTTTCACTGAACTGGAACTGAATCTGTTTTCCTTCTGCCCAGTTTTCACGAAGTTCTTTTAACGGACCATCATAAATAATCTTTCCTTCATCAAGCATGACAACCCGCTCACAAAGAGCTTCAATATCTGAGAGGTCATGTGTCGTTAAAAGAATCGTCGTTCCATACTTTTCGTTGATGCGCTTTAAGAACTCACGAATCTTTAGTTTCACAAGAACATCAAGACCGATTGTCGGCTCATCTAAAAACAGAAGCGGCGGATTATGAATAAGAGCTGCTGCCAATTCACACCGCATTCTTTGTCCGAGTGACAGCTTTCGGACAGGCTTATCAAGAAGCGGTCCGATATCGAGCGTTTCGATCACATCTTTCATATGTTCTTCATATTGCTGATCAGGAACGTTGTATATTTTCTTTAACAGCCTGAACGATTCCTGAACCGCGATATCCCACCATAGCTGTGAACGCTGGCCGAATACAACCCCGATCGTCTTAACGAATTTCTCCCGCTCTTTATGCGGATTCATGCCATTTACAACAATTTTGCCGTCAGTCGGTGTTAAGATGCCAGTAAGCATTTTAATAGAAGTAGACTTACCAGCTCCGTTTTCACCAATATATCCGACCATCTCTCCTCTTTTAATAGAAAAAGAAATATCATCTACCGCTGTTTTTATCGTGTAATTTCGTGTGAAAAGATCACGAAACGCCCCCTTCAAACCTTGCCGGCTCGAAAAGGACTTAAACTCTTTCTTCAGATTCTGAACATCTATAATATTCTCCATATAAGGAAGCCTCCAAAATAAATAAAAGAAATAATATAAGTTATTTTAATAAGGCTGTTTTCGCAAACTTTGTCGCTCTTGAAAGTAGTTGATTTCCGTTACAGGATGCTCACTTTCCGGGGGGCGTGCGGTGAGCCTCCTTGGCGCTCCGCACCATTAGGAGGCTCACCTGTCCCGCTACTCCCCCAGGAGTCTCGCACCTTGCACTCCAATCAACGTGTCAAAGAAGTGAATGGAACAAAATTACTCAAAAGCAACAATCTTTTAAAGAAGAGCCTTTTAAAATAAGTAAGGTATTTTTAGTGTTTGTAATTTTGCAAAGCAAAATTTAGAGTTTCCTTTAGAGAAACTCAAGCACTAAGATAGTGTATCCTATACATCTTCTAAAACTCAAATAGTTGAGAAAATAGCATATAGTTTTCCATGCCTGTCTGTATCCCTTTTTCATGCTACAATACTAGTTGTACTCAAGGTTTATTAGTCTTTTAGGAGGAATTATATATATGAATCACTCTCGATCTGAAGCTCTTTATGATGAAGCTCTCTTACATATTGTCGGCGGTGTAAACAGCCCTTCCCGTTCATTTAAAGCAGTTGGAGGCGGTGCACCAGTTTTTATGGAACGCGCTGAAGGTGCTTATTTTTGGGATGAGGATGGCAACCGCTATATTGATTATCTTGCGGCATATGGTCCTATTATTACTGGACATGCTCACCCGCATATAACAAGAGCGATTGTTAAAGCTGCTGAAAACGGCGTGCTTTATGGTACACCTACTGCACTTGAAGTTAAATTTGCAAAAATGCTTAAAGAAGCCATGCCAGCCATGGACAAAGTCCGCTTTGTAAACTCTGGAACTGAAGCGGTTATGACGACAATCCGCGTTGCCCGTGCCTATACCGGCCGCGATAAGATCATTAAATTTGCAGGCTGCTACCACGGTCATTCTGATCTAGTCCTTGTTGCTGCTGGTTCTGGTCCATCCACACTGGGTACCCCAGATTCTGCAGGCGTTCCGAAAAGTATTGCACAAGAGGTTATCACTGTTCCTTTTAACGATGTTGATGCATACCGTGCTGCCATGGACAAATGGGGCGACCAGATTGCTGCTGTCCTGGTGGAACCGATCGTTGGGAACTTCGGAATCGTTGAGCCACAAGAAGGTTTTTTACAAGCAGTTAATGATATTACCCACGAGCATGGTGCTCTTGTTATCTACGATGAAGTTATTACTGCTTTCCGCTTTATGTATGGAGGCGCGCAAGATTTACTTGGTGTGAAGCCAGACATGACAGCACTCGGCAAAATTATCGGCGGCGGACTTCCAATCGGTGCATACGGCGGCAAAAAAGAGATCATGGAAAAAGTAGCCCCGCTTGGACCCGCATATCAAGCAGGAACGATGGCTGGAAATCCAGCTTCCATTTCAGCGGGAATTGCATGCTTGGAAGTATTGCAGCAAGAAGGTGTATACGAGGAGATGGATCGTTTAGGTGCGATTCTAGAAAAAGGATTGCTAGAACAAGCTGAGAAACATAATGTTTCAGTGAGCATCAACCGCTTGAAAGGTGCATTAACTCTTTATTTCACAGATGAAAAGATCGTTAATTATGAGCAGGCTGAAGCAACAGATGGAGAGATTTTCGGAAGGTATTTTAAACAGATGCTTAACGAAGGCATCAACCTTGCACCTTCTAAGTATGAAGCGATGTTCTTAACAACTGCTCATACTGAAGAAGACGTTATGGCAACGATTGAAGCAGCTGGAAAAGCATTCAGCAGACTTTAGTATTTATAGTTGTATTAAGAATCCGTCCAATCACGGATTCTTTTTTTGTTTTATGGGAAAACAAGTAATAAATACCGGCGTCTTTTCATACGGTATGTAAGTCTGTAATTTTCACAATTTGTTAACACACTCTGACTTGATTAAACTTACAAAACAGTTTATAGTGTTTGAGATTATTAACATTTTTTATGAGAAAGGAATTATCGCAGTTATGAAATTAGGAGCCCGAATGATTAAAACGGGTTTAGCCATATCGTTATCGATCTACCTGGCAATGATGTTTCAACTGGATCAGCCGGTATACGCGGCTATTGCTGCAACATTCGCGATTCAGCCTTCGATCTACAGGTCGTATCAAACTATATTGGAACAGATTCAAGGGAATCTTGTAGGTGCTATTTTTGCTATTATTTTTGTTATTTTGCTAGGCAATAACCCGTTTGTAATTGGATTTGTCGTTGTACTCGTTATCGCAGCCAACTTAAAGATGAAAATTGAAAAAACAATCCCGTTATCAATTGTTACGGTAATCGTGATTATGGAGAGCCACACAGAGAACTTTATTGGTTTTGCAGTGGACCGGTTTCTGCTCATTATGCTCGGTGTTCTATCCGCATTTTTAGTAAACCTGGTATTTATGCCTCCTAAATACGAAACAAAATTGTATTATAAGATCTCAGGTCATACCGATGAAATTATTAAATGGATTCGCATGGTCACGAGACACGCATCAGAACATAATGCTATTAAGGAAGATTTGACTCATCTAAAAGAAAACCGCTTTAAGATGGATCAATACTATTTATTATATAAAGAAGAACGAACTTATTTCAGGACGAACAAATATTCAAAAACCCGGAAGCTTGTACTCTACAGGCAGATGATTCAGACAACCAACAAAGCGCTGGAGCTGCTGAAGAGCCTGCACCGGCATGAGAACGAATTATACAACATGCCTGAACCGCTTCAGGAACTGATTCAGCTTAAGCTCGATGGATTAACGAACTTCCACGAACAAATGCTGCTGAAATACACGGATAAAATCAGAGCGCAGCACACACTCGACATGGACGACGAAATCAGCAAGAAGTCGCTTATGAAATGCATCATGAGCTATTACAAAAGTCCAGAAAACGAAGAATGGATTCAGCTATTCCCTGTTTTCGCGCTAATTATCGATTACAGTGACCAGCTCGAACACCTGAACACTTTGGTAGAAAGCTTTAAAAACTACCATCAGGACGACAGCGAAGTTCAATTGGATCAGCGATTTGAAGATTAGATAAGGAAACCAGCCCTTTTTGTGGGGGCTGGTTTTTTTGTTGTGGATCAGCGGTTCACTTGGCCTTGTATTTTGTTGATGTTTGTTAGACTTGCGGGTATAAGCTCAAAACTCGCGGGATTCTAATTAAAACTCGCGGAATTAAACTCAATTCTCGCGGGATTATATACAAAATTTCAGGAATTATCAGGTTTTATCTTCCAAATTAAGAATTTCCAACTTTGCTTCAAACGAAAGAATGCGGCAAACTTAAGAACAATTTCCCCTAACATAAAATACTAGGAGGCGTTTTTATTAAAAATAAGAGAAAGACACCCATTTTTATTATAAAACTCTCAAAACTGATAAAGAGAGTTCCTCAAACTCATAGTAGAAGACAAGTACTTCAAGAACAATTGAAAAAACACTCATCTGGTTTTAAAGGTGAGCAATCCCTTGACTATTTTTATCGTTATTTACCAAAAGGTCTTATTTACTACCTCCATGGAATACGCATCCTACATGATGATTATTTTTTCCAGATAGATACAATACTTATTAATCCTAGTTTCATTACAATCCTTGAGATAAAACATCTGGCTGGTCATCTTTATTTTGAAGATCGGTTTTCACAACTTATTAGGACTTCCGAGGGTAGAAGAGAATCATTCTCTAATCCCATAGAACAGGTTAAACGACAGAGTTATCATCTTACTAAGATTCTAAATCAATATAAGCTTAATTCTGTTCCTATTGAAACACTTGTTATCATGACGCATCCTTCGGCAATTATTGAAGCCTCTCCTACTTATAAAGAAGCTATTGAAAAGGTGATAAAGAGTTCAAGTCTCCAACAAAAATTCCAGAACCTTTCACAAAAATACCCCATTGCGATTCTTGAACAAAAGCAAATTAAGAAACTTACAAAACTACTAACTAAATTAAACTCAACCTACAATCCAGATGTTTGTGAACTCTTTCAAATTAACAAAAATGAATTGGTAAACGGTGTATTCTGTCCTATATGTGATTTTTCCATCATGAAATATACCTGGGGTAATTGGCGGTGCCTCACTTGTAAAACCTCATCAAAAACAGCTCATATAACAGCGTTACAAGACTATGCCTATCTTATTTCTACAAAGATAACGAATCGGGAATGCATGAATTATTTAAATTTGGAATCCAGTAATCAAACAAACCATCTTCTACGTTCTATGAATCTACCTTATACTGGATCTACTAAATCTCGCCATTACCACCTCGAGCCACTCATAAAAAAAGAACAATAAAAAAGAAGCTCAGCATACGCCAAGCCTCCTCATTCCCTTTACCTTTTTAGCTCTTCATCCGTGGATCGAGTGCATCACGCAATCCGTCACCCATTAGGTTGAACCCTAATACGGTCAGCATGATTGCCAGACCTGGGAACAATACCGTCCATGGTGCCTGGATGATGAAGTCTTTCGAATCAGCAAGCATTTTACCCCACTCTGGAGTCGGAGGCTGAGCACCCATTCCCAAGAATCCTAGAGCTGCCGCTTCGATAATTGCTGTTGCGATAGCAAGTGTTCCTTGAACGATGATCGGAGCCAAGCTGTTCGGCAAAATATGGTGAACGAGAATTCTCGTGTCACTCATACCAATTGCTCGTGCTGCGGTGATGTATTCTTCTTCTTTTACACTAAGCACCCTTGAACGCAGTAAACGTCCGAACGTTGGAACGTTGATAATTGCAATTGCAATCAAAGCATTCTTTAAGGATGGTCCTAGTACAGATACTACTGCGATCGCAAGCAAGATACTCGGGAACGCAAGCAAGATATCGAAAATACGCGAGATGATGCCATCCACCCATTTCCCGTAATAACCTGCTACGATACCAAGCAATGAACCTACGATTACAGAACCTGCTACTGAGAAAAAGCCAACCCATAAAGAAATGCGTGCACCGTGTATAATACGGCTTAAGATATCACGGCCAAATTCGTCTGTTCCGAACCAGTGTTCAGCCGATGGCGAGATATGTTTGTCTTTCAGCTCTACATTACTATATTCGTATGGAGCCAGCACATCTGCGAGCAGCGCAATTACAATAAAAAAGGATACGATCGACAGGCCGACAAGTGCTATTTTATTCTTTTTAAAACTTCTCCAAGCATCTTTCCAAGGAGAGATTACTTTGTCTTCCACAGGTTCCACTGGCATATGCTGAGGCTGCGGATCCGGCTGCGGGACTACGGGAGGTTGTGATCTAGTTAGTTCTGACATTCTCTAATCCCTCCTACTTAAATTTAATTCTCGGATCAATTGCTGCATAGAGCAGATCCACGAGTAAGTTAATTAATACAAAGATGGTAGCCACCACAAGAATACCTGATTGAATAACCGGATAATCACGGTAAGAGATAGCATCGTAAATATACGTACCAATACCAGGCCATCCGAAGATTGTTTCTGTCAGAATAGCTCCACCTAGAAGCAATCCTGTTTGCAATCCGATAACCGTTACAACCGGAATTAAAGCATTTTTCAATGAATGCTTGTAAACGACCCAGAACATTTTCATCCCTTTTGCACGAGCGGTACGAATATAATCAGAACGCATTACTTCAAGCATACTTGATCGTGTCATACGCGCAATGATTGCCATTGGGATCGTTCCAAGGGCCACACCAGGTAAGATAAGGTGTTTAACTACTTCCACAAACTGATCCATTCTGCCTTGAATCAGAGTATCGATTAGATATAAGTGCGTTATTGGATCTACCGGGACACGAATATTATCACGGCCAGTGGTAGGCAATAAATCAAAGTGGATAGAAAATACATATTGCTCCATCAAACCGAGCCAGAAGATCGGCATAGAAATCCCTATTAAAGCGAGCACCATTGCCGCATAGTCAAACCATGAATTTTGGAACCAAGCTGATACGATACCAGCATTAATACCAATTACAATTGCGATGATCATCGCTACAAGCGCTAATTCAATAGTCGCTGCTAAATATGGCCAGATTTCCTCTGCGATCGGTACGTTCGTTTTAAGTGAAACTCCTAGATCTCCAGTAAATAGACCTTTTAAATAATCGATAAATTGTGTGTACCAAGGCTGATCTAACCCAAGTCGCTTTGTTAATGATGCAACGGCTTCTTTTGTGGCCTGCTGCCCTAAGATTAATTGTGCTGGATTCCCCGGGATAGCACGAATCATCATAAAAACTATAAATGTCATTCCTAGAAGTACAGGAACGAGCGTTGCTAACCGTCTGATAGTATAGGCAAACATAGGGTCACCTCTTTCTCCGAAGAATTACAAGTATGATAGGGTAATAAGTCATTTTGCAAAAAAAGGGGAGCAGGCTATTTTAGGCCATACTCCCCGCCATACCTTATTCGAAAGATACATCCACGAAAGATTGAGATCCAGTTGGATGTGGAACGAATCCTTTGATTTTGCTTACTCCTGCTAATTGAGGCTTAGAGTGAACAAGCGGCACCCATGGAGCATCTTCATGAATAATTACTTGAGCTTTTTTGTAAAGTTCTTCACGCTTCGCTTCATCAGCTGTTGTTTGTGCTTCAACTAAAAGCTTATGAACTTCTTCGTTAGCGTAACGAGAGTAGTTGTTAGAGTCGATTGTGTCTTTGTCAAGAAGCGTATAAAGGAAGTTATCCGCATCTCCATTGTCACCAGTCCAGCCTAACATGAACATTGGCGCTTCACCTTTTTGAACTTTCTCAAGGTAAGTACCCCACTCAAAAGTTACGATGTTAGCTTTGATATTAACTTTTGCAAGTTTTGCTTGAATTGCTTCAGCTACTTTTTGGCCGTTTGGCATGTATGGACGAGCTACTGGCATTGCCCATAGATCCATTTCAAATCCTTTTTCTAATCCTGCTTTATCTAAAAGTTCTTTAGCTTTAGCTTCGTCATACTCACGGTCTTGGATTTCATCGTTGTAACCAGCGATTGAAGGAGGCATTGGGTTTTTAGCCGGCTCAGCAGTTCCTTCATAGAAGTTGTCGATGATCGCTTGCTTGTCGATCAAGTGGCTGATCGCTTGACGAACTTCTTTCTTATCAAATGGTGCTTTTTCAACGTTAAATCCTAAGTAACCAACGTTCATTGAAGGACGTTCGAACAATTGAAGTTTTCCGTTATCTGTTACTTTTTTCATATCAGATGGATTAAGAGCATCCATTAAGTCGATCTCGCCTTTAGTTAAAGCATTTAAACGAGAAGAGTTATCTTTAATTACTTTGAAAGTTACACCATCAAGTTTTGGAAGACCATCCATCCAGTAATCAGCGTTCTTTTCAAGTACGATTGTGTCATTTGGCTTCCAGCTCTTGAATTTGAAAGGTCCAGTACCAACTGGCTGTTTGCTTAACTTGTCGCCATCTAAAGATTTAGGGCTCGCGATTGCGAACGGGCTCATAGCTACGTTCTTTAGGAATGGAGCTTGAGGCTTGTTCAGTGTAATAACTACTGTGTAGTCACCTTCTGCTTTAACATCTTTAATTACGTGTCCTTCGTCACCTTCAAATCCACCAAACATAGATCCGTAGTAAGCGAATTTTTCGCCATCTTTACTTTGTGCCCAGCGGTCAAAGTTCTTAACTACTGCGTCAGCATTGAACTTCTCGCCATCATGGAACTTAACGCCTTCTTCAAGTGTGAATGTGTACGTTAAGCCATCATCAGAAATCTTCCATTCTTTCGCAAGACCAGGAACGATATCTGTGTTGTCTTTGCCGTAGTTTACTAGCGGCTCATAGATTTGTTCTGTAACGATGAAAGATTCACCGTCAGTAACAACAGCTGGATCAAGTGCAACAGAGTCCCCGCCGCGACCGTAGATCATAACATTGTTCGGATCGACTTTCTCGTCGTCTCCTCCGCTTTTACTGCCTGATGAACATCCTGCCAAAGCAAGCGATAAAGCAAGCATTAAAGCAAATAAAGTTAATAGACTTTTCTTCATCTTCTTTCCCCCAGTTCTCATTTTAATAGTGCCTTTGTGTATATGTACGCGCTTACCGTTTATTCGTATAAATGGCAGGCAGCGTAGTGGCCTTCAGCAACTTCTTTTAAAACAGGTTTAACTGATGCACAATGTTCCATCGCTGCAGGGCATCTCGTATGAAACGGACAGCCAGCTGGCGGATTGGACGGACTCGGTACATCTCCTTGGAGAATGACTCGGTCCTTTTGATGTTCAACATCTGGAATCGGAACAGCAGATAATAATGCCTGAGTGTATGGGTGTTTCGGGTTGTCGTATAGTTTTTCACTATCGGCAAGCTCCACGATATGCCCCAGATACATCACTCCAACTCTGTCACTGATATGGCGTACAACTCCCAAATCATGTGCGATGAACAGATATGTTAGATCGAATTCTTTCTGCAGATCCTGCATCAGGTTCAGCACCTGAGATTGAATGGAAACATCCAGTGCAGAAACAGGCTCGTCCGCTATGATCAGCTTCGGATTAACAGCAAGAGCTCTGGCAATCCCTATCCGCTGACGCTGTCCTCCTGAAAATTGGTGAGGATAGCGTTTTGCATGCCAGCTGCTGAGCCCTACAACTTCAAGTAATTCTTTAACTCTTCTTTTTCGTTCGGCTTTATCTTTTACACCGTGAACGATCAAAGGTTCTTCTAGAATCTTTTCAACCGTATGACGCGGATTGAGTGAAGCGAAAGGATCCTGAAACACCATCTGCATTTCGCGGCGTTTCTTTCTCATCGCGCTAGTTGAAAGTTTTGTAATATCTTCGCCTTCGAAGTAAATTTTTCCTTCAGTAGGTTCTAAAAGTCTTAGCAGCATTCGTCCTGTTGTGGACTTTCCGCATCCGCTCTCCCCTACGAGTCCAAGTGTTTCTCCTTTTTTTATAAAAAAGGAAATACCATCTACAGCCTTTACTTCGCCGACTTGTTTGCCTAGCACTCCGCCTTTAATCGGAAAGTGCATTTTAAGATTTTCTACTTTAACTAATAGCTGTGTCTGACTCATGCAGGTTCACTCCTTTCTCCTCGTAAAGCCAGCATCTCACTTGATGGCTGCCTTCTTGAGTTTTAAGATGCGGAGTTTCAGAGATACATCTTGTTCCTGCATGCTCACAGCGAGGTGCAAATGAACAGCCTGTTTTAATGGATCCAGGCTTTGGAACATTTCCAGGAATGGAATAAAGTCTTCCAACCTTTTCCCTCATATCTGGTACTGATTTAATCAGTCCTACTGTATATGGATGCTGCGGGTTTTGGAAAATGGTTTTCACATAGCCCTCTTCAACTACTTTTCCAGCATACATAACAACTACTCGTTCACACATTTCAGCAACTACACCAAGATCATGAGTTATCATCATAATGGCAGTATCTGTTTCTTTGTTTAACCGCTTCATTAAATCTAGAATTTGGGCTTGAATCGTTACATCAAGAGCAGTTGTAGGCTCGTCCGCGATTAGAAGCTTCGGGTCACAGATCATGGCCATCGCGATCATGACGCGCTGACGCATACCTCCCGATAACTGATGCGGATACTCTTTTACAAGCTCTTCAGCTCTTGGCAATCCAACCAGCTTAAGCATTTCAATCGCTTTGCCCCATGCTTCTTTCTTTGACCATTTTCTATGTATACGCAGTGATTCAATAAGCTGTTCACCGATTGTAATAACCGGATTCAAGCTTGTCATCGGCTCCTGAAAAATCATTCCGATCTCATTGCCTCTAATTTGCCGCATCCTTTTTTCTGGTGCAGAAGCAAGATTTTCACCTTTAAAGAGAATTTCTCCTTCGATCTTCCCAGGCGGGGTAGGTACTAAGCCCATGACAGATAGTGATGTTACGCTCTTGCCGCAGCCGGATTCACCAACAATTCCTAAAACTTCGCCGGGATTGATGTGAAAATCGACACCGTCAACAGCTGGAATTGCGCCATCCTCTGTCAGGAAAGAAGTTTTCAGATTCTTAACTTCTAAAACTGGATTCCCCATGAGATCTCACTCCTTTCTCTAAGCTGTCAAATTTACTAGAATATTACTTCTCTGTTGTGAATTATGACACTACTCTGACATTTTGACAATAATTAATTTTCAGAATAATCGACAAATACTCCTCTGGATGTAGGTATAAAGTCATGCTTTTATTGGATTTATTTCATGAAAGATTACATAAAAAAGACCGGCATCTGCCAGTCTTTAATTTCTTTAACTTAATTGTTGAACCGTAAATAAATCATAATATGGTCCTTGTTTTTCCATTAATTCTTTGTGTTTGCCTATTTCGGCGATCTTCCCATGATCAATAACAATGATGCGGTCTGCATGAGTAATCGTGGACAGCCGATGTGCAACGATGAACGTTGTCCGGTCTTTTGCGAGCTTCTCAAGCGCTTCTTGAATAAGGTGCTCGCTTTCTAAATCAAGTGCTGACGTAGCTTCATCTAAAATTAGGATCGGTGGATTTTTTAAGAATACCCTTGAGATGGCAACACGCTGTTTTTGGCCGCCTGAAAGCTTTACGCCGCGCTCTCCTATTTTAGTATCGTATCCTTGCGGCAGATTCATTATAAAATCGTGTGCATTCGCTGCCTTAGCGGCTAAGATCATCTCTTCATCTGAAGCTTCCGGGTTTCCCATGAGGATGTTTGCTCGTACAGACTCGCTGAACAAAATATTATCCTGCAGAACCATTCCAATTTTATCGCGTAAAGATCTTACCTGAAAATCTCGTATATCTGTTCCATCAAGCTTGATGCTTCCTTCTGTTACATCGTAAAACCGGGGAATCAGACTAATTAACGATGACTTTCCTCCCCCGCTCATTCCGACTAGGGCAATCGTTTCCCCAGGTACGACAGATAACGAGACGTTATGCAGTACATCTGCTTCTTCCTCATTATATGAAAAAGAAACATTTTCAAAGTCCAGTGCCCCTTTTACATTGTTAAGAGGCTTTGCTCCAGGCGAATCCTCTATATCATAAGATTCATCCAGGAATTCAAACATCCTGTCCATAGAAGCAATGGATTGAGTTAGTGTTGTTGAAGAATTGACAAGGCGTCGTAACGGATTGTAAAGCCTGTCCATATATGCCACAAAAGCTACTAAGGCACCGATCGTGATGTTCCCGCTGATGGCTTGATATGCAGCAAAACCAATAACAAGCAGCGGAGCGATGTCTGTCACTGTGTTTACAACAGAGAATGTTTTTGCGTTCCACTTCGTATGATCCATTGCTTTATTTAAAAATTTCGAGTTGCGCTTATCAAACTGAACTTGCTCATGATCTTCAAGAGCAAAGCTTCTAATAACTGACATACCTTGAACTCGTTCATGCAGATGCCCTTGTACTTCTGCAAGTGCCTGTGAACGGTCTTTTGTCAGCTGGCGGAGACGGGCATAGAAAAATTTTACCGAAAACGCATAGACCGGCAGCATCGATAGCGCGACGATGGTCAGCCAGAAATCCATGGAAAACATAATGGCTACAGCAATAATAATGGTTGCCATATCAAGCCAAACATTCATAAGGCCGGTGATTACAAACGTTTTCGTCTGCTCAACATCATGAATTACTCTTGAAATAATTTCTCCTGATTTGTTGTTTGAATAAAAACGGAGACTTAAGCGCTGAATGTGGTCGAACATCTTATCGCGGATATCATATAGAATTTTACTTCCGACCCACTGCGCGTAATACTGTCTCCAGTATTCAATCGGTGGACGAAGAACAACAAATATTACAGCTGCACCGCCCATCAGCCAATATAGTTTATTCATCTTTTCATTAAACGGCAATGAAGTCTGAATAATGTCATCCACCACATATTTGAGAATAAGCGGAGTCATTAAAGGAATTCCGAATTTAGCAAGACCAATTAAAATCGTCCAGAAAATCTGCCATTTGTATGGCTTAACAAAAGCCAAATACCGCTTGATACTATCCATGCACATCACACCATTCTGTATTCATAAAAAGAAAACCTGCCGGCTATCAACAGGTTTTCCTTTTTAACGAAATTCTAAATATCTTTCATACCATTGTTCCACAAATCCAGGTTCAAATGGTCCCTTTTTCTGTGTAACCATCATGATTAATTCTTGAAGATTTTTTTGAATAATCGTATCCAGCTGACTGGGATACCTCATCATTCTTTTGTGAAGCTCATATTCGTCTTCATCTAATAAGATATAAGTTCCATCTGGAAAGACTTTAATATCTAAATCATAATCAATATACTTTAATGCTTCCTTGTCCCACATAAAAGGCGAGCCAAGGTTGCAGTAATAATAGATACCATCTTCACGTATCATGCCAATCACGTTGAACCACTGCTTAGAATTAAAATAGCATATAGCAGGTTCTCTTGTCCGCCATTGACGGCCGTCAGATTCGGTAACCAGTATCCGGTCGTTACCGCAGATAACCTGACTGGGCGTCCCTTTCAAAATAACAGTATCCTCCCAGTTACGGTGGAGGTAGCCATTATGTTTGTAGCTTTGAATATTGATTATACTTCCGGTTGCAGGAAAACTCATCTCTCTCTCCTTTCTGCCCGAGTTCCGGAAGCTAATGTTACCTATTGAGTTGCTGACTCTCCTTTCTTCTATCCATTTGTCGGTAATTCACCAGCTCCATGATTAAACCTCGTTCTACATTTGTTTTTTCATTCCCGATCATTGCTTTCTTACAAAACACGTTTTTTTCTCTACTTTATTATATCGTTTTAAGAATAGTTTGGAAATGTACTTGTCCCTGTTTTTTAAAAATAAACGCCTTTTTTATAATAATTCCGCTCTATTAGTATTCCCATCGGTTATGTATAGAAAACGTACTGGTTTTTTAATAGGCTGTTTTCTTATTCATTGTTGCTCTTGAATGTGGTTGATTTCCGCTCCAGGTTGCTCGCTTTCCACGGGGCGTGCGGTGAGCCTCCTGCCGCTTTGCGCCATTAGGAGTCTCCACCTGACCGCTCGTCCCGTAGGAGTCTCGCACCTTGCGCTTCATTCAACCTGCAGATGAAGAGAGAAATAAGAACCAAAATCAACAATCCTTTAGAAAAGAGCCTTTAAATAAAAAAATTAAACCAAAAAATGCCCCCTAGTGATTAGGGAGCATTCCTGGATAGAGGTTATTTTTGTTGTTGGTTCTTACCTTGTTGAGACTGTTGGTTTTGCTGACGAACTTCTTGAGCGTTAGTTTCGCTAGCAAATTCAGTTCCGTAAGACTGACCAGCTTGTTGTTGTTGAGCTTGCTGCTTTTGGCGAGCTTGCTGTTGTTGTTGTTTTTGTTGTTGTTGTTTGTCCATGTTTTTTCACCTCCACGAAATATAATTTACCCGGGGGAGATGTGTTTTATAAGGTGTTTTTATTAATATATATTTCCAGTATTAAAAGTTAAAAAATTGGGGGATAAATGAATGATTACACTAATTTAAGGAGGATTGAAATCATGTATGTAGGAAGAGATATGACCGAACTGAGTATGACCAGCAAAAATGAATGGAAAGACGAAGAGCTCGCCTATTTTCATCACTCACTGCAGCAGATGGCCCCTTATCTAAACGAAGAAGGCACGAGTATTCACAGAGAAATTATTAAAGAAATCGAAGCTCGCGGCGGCTTAAAGCGCGGCGAAGCTGATTGGACACACGGGACCGAAGTTAAATATGATTGAATAAGGTGGATCCCCAGCGTGCAGCGTGCTGGGGATCTTTTTTGACGGCGCGCATAAATCTCTGCGAACACGCATAAATCTCTGCGAACGCGCATAAATCTCTGCGAACGCGCATAAATCTCTGCGAACGCGCATAAATCTCTGCGAACGCGCATAAATCTCTGCGAACGCGCATAAATCTCTGCGAACGCGCATAAAAACAAGCCCTCCGCTTCGCTGGGGCTTGTTTTTATTAAAAGTTGCTATATGACTGGCCGCCATCGACGTTCAGCGTGCTGCCGACGACCCAGGAAGCTCTCTTAGAAGCTAAAAATACAGCTACATTTGCAACTTCTTCGACTGTACCGAAACGTCCAGCCGAAATATGTTCTTCAACGAATGCATTTATTTTATCTGGATCTTGTTCCAATCTTTTTTTCCAATTTCCTGTCTCATGCAATATAGAACCAGGAGCTACCCCGTTTACACGGACACCTTTGGAAATCATCTCATCTCCAAATGATTTCGTGAAAGAAATCATTGCCGCTTTACTTGCATTATAAGTTGGCTTACCGCCTGATTCACGGCCGAAGATAGACGAAATATTAATAATGGCTCCCCCATCGGCATTAGCACTCATCACTGCAGCAGCTTTCTTACTCAAGTCCACAGCTGACAAAAAGTTCAGATGCATCGCTTCTTCAAATTGCTCCATGCTTGTTTCCATAACAGTTGATCCATTACTGCCGCCCGCATTGTTGACGAGTACATCAATCGTACTAAACTTCTCCAAGAAGTCTTTCATCACACGTTCCCGATCATGTTCATCAGTTACGTCCCCTTGAAAAATCTCGATGCCTTCTTTTTGAGCTGATTCCAAATCACTCAGGGTCCGTCCTACAATTCCAACCTTTGCGCCTTCATCTAGAAATGCATATGCAATCGCCTGTCCGATGCCCTTTGATCCGCCTGTAACGAGGACTGCTTTTCCTTCAAGTTCTAAGTTCATACAATAATCGCCTCCTTAATAAGCCTGATAATTTTTTGATGAGAAACAGGAAACGGATACTGATCCAGTTCGTCTACTGTTACCCATTTCCAATCGGGCGGCATCTCTTCAGTACCATCCAGCATTTTTCCTTGCCATATATTGATTTCCCATTTTAAGTGTGAAAAAACATGTTCAATATAGCCAGCCTTTTCCTCAAGCAAAACCTCGACACCAATATTTTCATCCAAATATCCTTTTAACGCTTCTGTTTCTGCATTTTTGTTTTCACCAACATATTCGGTATTCGGAAACTCCCACATGTTTGCCAGCAAACCTTCTGAAGGTCTTTTGTGAATAAGGAAACGTCCATCTTCTCCGGTTAAAATTCCTGCTGCCATCTTTGCTTTTCTGACCTTTGTTTTACCAAGCTTAACAGGAAGCTCATGCTGTTTTCCTTGCTCGAAACCTTTACAAAGCTCCCTCATCGGACAAAGCAAACAAGCTGGTGATTTCGGTGTGCAGATTAACGCACCAAGCTCCATCATCGCTTGATTAAAAGATGACGGATCCTCGTGGGATATGAGTTCGCGAACAGCTTTTTCAAACAAAATCCGGGTTTTAGGCTTGCTGATATCTTCTTCTATTAAGAGTATTCTTGATAAAACACGCATCACGTTGCCATCGACTGCTGGCTCAGGAATGCCATAAGCAATACTTAAAATGGCTCCAGCAGTATAAGGACCAACACCTTTCAAACCTGCTATTTCCTTAGGTGTATCAGGCACTTTTCCGCCATAAGATTCGCATACTTCCTTTACAGCGGTTTGTAAGTTTCGAACTCGGGAATAATAACCTAGACCCTCCCAAGCTTTAAGTACTTTCTCTTCATCAGCATAAGCAAGATCTTGAAGAGTAGGAAAAAGACTTGTGAACCGTTCGAAATAAGGAATCACCGTATCCACTCTTGTTTGCTGAAGCATGATTTCGGATACCCAGACACGGTAGGGATCCTGGTTTTCACGCCAAGGCAGAGTTCGCTTATTTTCACCATACCAAGTAAGCAATTGTTCTTGAAATTGTTTCACATATGACGTTTCGAGGGAAAATATACTATTACTTGTTGTGTTCAATTTAAAAATCTTCCTTTACGTTCATTTTTTCAAACGCCCAGCAGTGAATTTTTTCTGCTCCCCCTGACACAAACGGGAAAAGTTTTGAAAAAACAGGGTGCTCTGAAGACGTACGTTTTTCTTTTATCGTTTCATATGCTTCTTTATCGTTAACCTTAAAATATTCAACATAAAGCGACGGCTGATCCGCAGCTCTGTACCACTGAATGTCGGCTGCGCCTAGTTTTTTAAGCTCATCAATCACAGATGCCATTTCGTACTCATATGATTGAAGTGTCTGTGGAATTACTTTATACTCCATGAAAACTGTTAACATTAACTTTCACTCCATTCCCTACATAGGAGGTGGTCGCCTTGGATACAGGCACACATATTGTGATGGGGTTGGGATTAGGCGGTTTAGCCATGCTGGACCCTGCAATTGCAAATGATCCAGCGACATCCCAAGCCATCCTTGCCGGGACTTTGATCGGTTCCCAGGCTCCTGATTTTGATACTATTCTAAAGCTAAAAAACAACGCAGTCTATATTCGTAATCATAGGGGTCTAACCCATTCCCTGCCTGCATTGGTGATCTGGCCGCTTCTTTTATTCGGCATCATTTCATTGTTTGTTCCGCAGGCAGATAGCGGAAAGCTGCTCTTATGGACCGCTATTGCTGTTTTCCTGCATGTATTTGTAGATATTTTTAACGCTTATGGCACTCAAGCCTTATATCCTGTTTCAAAGAAATGGGTTGCTCTTGGCGTAATAAGCATCTTTGATCCATTTATTTTTTTCCTCCATATCGCGGGGCTTCTTCTCTGGTATGTTGGAGTCCACCCGGGATACACATTTTTAGCGGTGTATATCATTCTTGTGTTTTATTACATCTGGCGCATTCTAGCACGTCAAAGAGTAAATAAAATCGTTTTAGAAAAAATACCGGAAGCAGAAGAAATTTATGCGAGTCCCACAATACGCTGGGGACAATATCATTTGGCCATTAAATCAAAGCATGAATTTTTCGTTGCTGGCTTAAAAAATGGGAAAGTGACGATCTGGGATACATTTGACAGGCTCCCCATTCCACAGACAAAGATCGTCGATGCGGCAAAATTGGATAAAAATATTTCGGCCTTTCTTTCCTTCTCCCCTGTTCACAGATGGGAAGTTGAGAAAAATGATCATGGACATATGGTCCAATTTATCGATTTAAGATATAGAAGTAAAGGTCACTATCCCTTTGTTGCCATGGTCCAGCTCGATGAGAACCTGAACATTATCACATCTTATACGGGATGGGTATATTCTGAAGACCGTCTGAAAAAGAAAATGGATTTCTCACCGATGGATCTTTTAAATAACAATGAATAAGTAAAGAGACGGGCTCAGTTAATCTAACGGGTTCTCTTTTGGAGGAGAAAATGGCAATTCGCAAGCCTTTTAGCATAGGAAATAGCACTATGATTGGTTATGTAAATAACATCAAAAAAGACCAGAAATAAATCTGGTCTTTTTTTTACTTTATTCAGTTGCTTTATCTTTTACGTTTATTACTAAAGTGTCAAATAACTGCTCATCAATATAGACAAGCAATGCCCATTTCCCAGATGAAGGTAAAGAAACATTAGAAGGCATCGTGGCATCTGCCCCGTTCATTGCTCCTCCTGAAAAATCTCTAGTATAACCACTAGTTAACAAAGGCTCTTTCATAGATGTTTCTTGATGATAAGCTACCACGGTTAATTCTCCTTCTGCTTTCCCAAAGAAGTGCCATAACCATTTATCTTTTTTCTTCGCTTGTAAATCTGGTCCAACATAACCGACTTTGTTTGGATTTCCAAAGATATCACTGTTTCCATTGGTCCCTATTTTTGAAATCGTATTGTCCCAATCAATATTTTTAATATCATCATCGCTAACAAAACTAGGCGAATCATCATTTTGCATAACGGGCTGTGCTTTTTCATCCTTTGTCTCCTCTTTCTCTGAAACACAACCACTCATAATCAAACAGCACAAAGAAAACACGAGTAAAGAAAATTTAACTTTCAAATAAACTCCTCCTTTTTAGTAATCATACTTGTTTTCATATTTAAATATTAACATAAAATTCCAACAAACCTTTTAAAAAAACACCTCAAAGGTGAGGTGTTTTTCGTTACAGAGTTATTTAGGTGTTTTTTATTACCTCAAATATATAATATCCTCTAACTCAAACACCTTATCCGTTAAACCGATCCGTTGTGCAGGAGTCATATCTTGTTTATCTTTCATACAGAAGTTGTAATACGTTCTTAAGATGGTTAGAGCGAACTGTGCGTACTTTGGATTGAAATTGGCATAGATATAGCTTTTACCTTCTCCTCTAGCTGTTACAAGTGGACGTTCTAAGATGTTTAGTCTTCGTCTAATCACTTGGATAAACGCATCAGATGATTGATCGTTCACTTGGATCAACAGCTTCGCTAATTCCTTCTCAGAAAGACCACTCACGTCCGTTTTGCAATCAACGGAATAGTATCCTTTATCAATTGCAGCGATGGGATGTTCTAATGGATTGTTCGCATCTTTAATATACGTTTTTACAGGGGTTGTAACCGTTTGATAGAAAGAGTGTATTTTTAATTGTTCCTCTAGATATCGTGTAGCTATTCGGAAGTAAGATTTTGTTTGAAGGTCTTGACCGTCAGCCCACCATTTGAGGTTGATTCTCGCATCCTTATACTCTTCATAAGCCTGTTGTTTCGATTTCGTTTTGTCGGTCTTACATAAAAAATGATGTGCATCATACGTTCGAATTTCATTAGAGAATGTACGGTATAAGGCGGACATTATGGAGGCATCGTCATCAGTGATAAACCGCCATTCCTTCGCTTGAACCATCTCTTTGATCAACCAGTAATGAGCGATGTTTGTATAAGTCGCCTGAACGTGTAAGCCATCGATAAAAGACTGCCTTTTCTCCCACTCGGATAAAGCTAAATGGTACTCACCCTTTGTTTCAGTGTCATTGGCAGTAGGTGGCATCGGACAGCTCGTGTATTTTCTAAAACGGGCATTCTTCTTACTGAATTCCGACAGATGATCTTCTTTATAAAGAAAGGTATCAAGTGCGATATCTTCTAATGTTACGTTCCAATCATATGCCACATCAGCTCGAAAGACATAACGACTATGCGTATCCGTTGTAACGATGATATTTGTCGGAAACATCGCCGCATCTATGTTTCGATAATGGAATCCACCTTCACCCTTTTTTCTCACATTGTTCAAGTGGTAGGTCATCTTATCGGTGTTCAGCCACATTTCATCAAACTTCAGCTGCTGAAAACCTTTCTTTTCATACCGATTTAAAAACTCTAAACAACGGCGGTACATCCATTCTAATTTCGTGTAGTAAGTCTTCCTGCCGATTTGTAAGACTTCACACGTTCGACTGACAGGTGTGCGGTTCAATAACATCCTTGTGAACGTCGGAAGAATATCGTTTCTCTTCTGATGATAAGTGCTTGATTGTCGCTGTGTTGGAAGGACATTCGTTTTCTTTTTACACGTTTTACATTGATACCGCTGAGAGTTACTTCTACTTTTTCCTTGTTTATAGAAAAACTGCGGTTCATCAAACGGTGTGGAATCTACGTTTGTACAAGTATCTTTATGAAAAGTGTACTCTGGGTTCACTTCGGCAACTGACTCCGCCTCAACCAATCGTTTGATTTCTTCTGCAATAGACCAGTTTGATAAAACACTGGATGTACAGCCAAGCGTTGACTTATCAGATTTGGAAGGGAGAGGATTATCGTTACATTGGATTCTTTTATCGTAATTTGCTCCAACTAACTTGTAGCGGCTGGGTTTTCCTTTGACCGTTTGATACTTCACCTGAGGAAGTCCAAACGATTCACAATAAGGATTGAGACAGTGGTTCATCTGGAGGCTATATTCTTCGCCTTTCCACTTATAAGAAACAGGTTGGAACAGCATTGGGTGATAACGTTTAGAGAATTGCAACGGCGGAAGTAGAGGGTACTGTTGATTTCGATCCTGCAATTCTTTATGGGCAATTGGTGTTTCAATATCAATTAGTGATTCGTCTTTTGAAAGAAGCCGTTTTAGCTTGACCAATCAGTAATCCTCCTTATAGTTCTAAACCGATTGACTTCATAATACGTTTGTTGTTCCGTCTTTTTTCAATCCAGCTGATAAAGTTTTCGTCTTTTACAAGGTTTCGGCTTAAGAACAAGTCCACCACTTCATCTTCTGTGATCTCACAGTATTCGGCATAGTATTTGACGAGAGAACGGGTTTGTTCTGAGATGTGCCAATCCACTGTTTTGGCATTCTTGTTTTTAGGCTCAATAAAATCAAGCGTCTTTGTCGGCATCTTTTTCTTCCTTTCAAAATTGGTAACCAAATTAACACCTATTTTAGCAGTGCAATTAGCAGCGTGACAATAGTTATTGTCATCCTGCTAATTAGTATGCGAATTCGGGTGCTAAATTATACATAAAATCGCCAAAAACATTGATATAACAATAAAAAATAGCATACCAATTCACCTGCGAATTGGTATGCTATTTAAGCTGTTATTTGATGTTTTCTCCTCCAAAAGAGAACCCGTTACAGTTAATCGGCCCGTCTTTTTTAATGAATCGCTGAAATTTTGGATTGCTGGAGAAGTATTCGTGCAGCTTGTGGCCGTAAGAATTAATGAGCTGTGTTACCATTTTCTCGGTTACATCTTGTCCCTCATATTCCCTGCCTGCTTTTGCTCGGGTTGATTCAAAATCTTCCCATAATCCTTCCACCCATTCCCTTGATTCATGATAACTTAGCCCTGGGTTCACTTTTTGCAACATTTTCGCCAATCTGTCAAAACGCTCTTCCATTATTCTCCCTCCTTATCCAATTTTTAAAGAAAGTCCCGTCACATAAAGGTTTCTATTACGTTTCATACTAGTTGAGAACCGATTTAAAGGAGGTAATACCACATGCGTAATAAATCGAAAAACTTCCCTAATCGGATCTCCTTCTCAGGTGAGCCGAGAGCAAAAGAAGAGTTCTCTTCTAAACGGCCAGATGGATCAACTCGCGACCATCCACAGGAGCGAATGTTTCTATCCAATCAACACCGAGATGATCAGTAACTCTTGCGGTTATGAATTTCATTCTGGGGGGTGAATCAGTTGAACAAGAAAGATTACTTCTCATCAACACGATTTAACGGAAAATACTCTGACCCCTTTCACTCTCCGCGTGCCAATTCGAAGCATGCGTACAATCAAGTGAATGGGGAGACCCAGCAAGCACTAAATAACTATGTGCTTGAAATTCAAACACGTAAGCGTTCATAGTGAAGAATAAAGAAGCGGTCCTGTTATCGCTTCTTTATTTATGTTTCGTAAAGCTTTGTTGCTCTTGGAAGTGGTTGATTTCCGTTACAGGTGCTCGCTTTCCGGGGGGCGTGCGGTGAGCCTCCTGCCGCTATGCGCCATAGGAGTCTCACCTGTCACACTCGTCCCCCAGGAGTCTCGAACCTTGCACTCCAATCAACTTTTCAAAGAAGTTTTTTTGCAAATAGAAAAAAACGGGTTTATACCTCCAGAACAGAAATCGGCAACGCTTCTAACGTACTCTGTTTATTTTTATAGCCCCAGGCAAAAATACCATTTAGGTAAAGAACAGAAAAAGTGGAGCCAGGATCTCCTTGTATGCCATATTCTTTTCCGCTTTCAATGGTTGCAGGATCCATCAGATAGCATTTAGCCATAGCAATTTTACGTTCATAAACAGCGTACTCACTTACCATGCCCATTTGTTCTGCTTTTTGTGCTTTTGCCCTTAAGGAAGCAATTTCTGCTCTTATTTCAGACTCAGTCATCTCGCTAAATCTTTTTTCCATTTGAATCTTTCCTCTCTTTTCTGTACGCTGAAACGTGGATTCAAACCTACTTTACATAGGAGTGATTATTTTGAATAAAACTGTCATTATTACAGGCGGCGGGTCAGGTCTTGGATTGGCCTTAGCAAAGCAATACATCAAAAAATTTAATGTATGCCTGATTGGGCGTACGGAAACGAAACTTCAGGAAGCCGTAAAAACCATAACGCAAAATGATAATCGCGTTTCCTATCAAGTTTGTGATGTTGCCAACTATGAGCAAGTCCAAACCGTTTTACATGCAATATTTGAAAAAGAATCTGTACACCTTTTAATAAACAACGCAGGAATTGGTGTTTTTGAACCTCTAAACGCCTTAACAAAAGACGATATTGAGCTCATGGTCAATACAAATGTATATGGAACGCTTTATCCTTCACAAGCAGTATTTCCTCTTTTTAAAAAACAAGGCTTCGGCAAGGTCATGAACATTATCTCTACTGCCGGCCTAAGAGGAAAAGTGAATGAGTCTGTCTATTGCGCTACGAAATTTGCTGTACGCGGTTTTACAGAAAGCCTCGTTAAAGAATGGGAAGGAACCGGTATATTCCCTACAGCGGTCTATATGGGTGGCATGGATACGCCATTTTGGGATGAGACAGATCACATTAAAGACCGCTCCCGTTTAAAATCTCCAGAAACGGTAGCAAAAATGATTTTCGATCAGGACGATAACCGATCAGAAATTTTTATAGATCGTTAAGCTCGTCTCCATTTAGAACTTCCGATATAACTGATGAATCAAAGCCCTTGCCGTATAAAAACCGCTTCATGCGTGACTCGTACTCATAGCCGCTGTATTTCTTATACTTTTGATGCGCTTTTTTCGCATGAGCCAGCAGGGCTTCTTTTTCTTCTTCAGCAGTCTGGCTGATCTTTGCTTCTTGGAAAGCCATCTCAATCACTTCCCAATTGAATCCTTTTTGCTGAAGCTGCTGAGCGATTTTTTGCTTTTGTTCTTTCTCAGAACGTTTTGCATTGCTTCTGAATTGTTTTTGAATAAACTTCACGGAAGCCTCGAGCTGTTCCTCATATGTGAACTGGTCTAGCGCCTCTTCCGTATCGCCTTCGCCTATGCCTTTTTTCTTAAGCTCCTGGCGGATAGCACCCGGTCCTTTAAAAGAAGTATTCATACGGGTTTTTACGAACGATTCCGCAAACGTTTTATCATTAACAAAATCATACTCTGATAATTTATCGATTACCCTTTTGATCGTGGATTCAGTGACCTCTTTTTTCTCAAGAAACGCTTCTATTTCATGGACTGTCCGCATTCGATACGACAAAAAATGGAGTGCTTTATTAAAAGCCTTTCGATACTCATCTTCTTCGATGATTTCTTCCCATTCATCCTCATCGATCTCCATACCTTTTTGCAGCTGAAACTTTATTAAAACATCAGCATCCACACTAAAAGCGAACTCTTCTTTTTTTCCTTTTTGAATAAATACATTAAATCGTTCATCATTTTTTTGCTGAGCAGAAATCCTTGTTATTACAGCCATCTACCCACCTTCTTTCACCCATTAGTGTACCATAATTCGTTTTTTATTAGAAAAAAGCATCCTCCCATTAGAGAAGATGCTTTTTCGTGAAAGTGCAGCCTGCACTTGTTTTTAGCTTATCAACAGCGTTTTGCGTTAGCGCCATATTTATTTTCAAGTAATTCCGCAAAGAACTCCTTTTCAGTTGGAGGTTTCTTTTCAGGATGGTTATTCTCCAAATGTTTTACATAAGCTTGGTAGTCAGGCAGGTTTGATATGCCTTTTCCTATATAAAAAATCACTTGAAAGATACTTCTCACCCATTCCCAAGCTGCTTTTAAACTCATGAAACCTCACCAAGCTTTGTCTGCACAAATGGCTCTTCAGCCGTTTCTAAAGGTTTATCACTCTTGATGGCTTTATACCAGATTCTCATTGCATCAATTAGCACTCCTAAAATAAGCAGCATAAAGATCGCTGTTAAATAAGCGTTTAATGTGTTATTAAAAACAAGACGCTCTGCAGCTTCAATGGATGGGACAGTAGGCGGCAAGTTTCCGCTTGCTGCAGCTTCTTTCATAACCTCTGCCTGCTTTAAGAAACCAATCTTCGGGATGTCAGAAAAAATCTTTTGCCACGCAGCATAGAATGTCACGATCATCAACCAGGCAAGAGGCATTAACGTTACCCACACATATTTCTTTTTCCCCATTTTTAAGATAACAGTGGTTGCTACAATTAGAGCGATTGCAGCGAGCATCTGGTTAACAATACCGAACAATGGCCACAGGGTATTAATTCCTCCTAACGGATCTGTAACACCAACTACCAGGAAGTAACCCCAGCCTGCTACAACAAGTGCACTTGTAAAATAAACGGCGGCCATTGAATCCGTTTTTCTAAGTGGTTTATACACCTGGCCCAGAAGATCCTGAAGCATAAAACGCCCTACCCTTGTACCTGCATCAATGGTGGTCAATATAAACACCGCTTCAAAAAGTATCGCAAAGTGGTACCAGAAAGCCATCAATTGAGGCCCGCCAATAACTTGTGAAAATATTTGTGCAATCCCCACAGCAAGTGAAGGTGCTCCTCCTGTTCGGGAAAGAATAGACTCTTCATCTACATTTTTAGCAAGTTCATTAATCTCATCAGCTGAAACGGTATAGCCCCATGAAGAAATCGTAGTTGCTGCTGTGGCAACATCAGGACCAATTGCTGCCCCTGGTGAATTGATTGCAAAGTAAATTCCAGGAGTTAATAATGTTGCAGCAACCATAGCCATAACAGCTACAAAAGATTCTGTCAGCATCCCCGCATAACCTACCATTGGAGCATGACTCTCATTTGCAATCAACTTAGGTGAAGTTCCTGAAGAAATAAGAGCATGGAAACCAGAAACCGCTCCACATGCAATCGTAATAAACAAGAACGGAAATAGATTACCTGCAAATACAGGACCAGTACCATCAATGAACTTTGTAAGAGCAGGCATTTGAATTTCAGGCATAACAATTAAAATACCTAGTGCCATCATTCCAATTACTCCTACTTTTAAGAATGTGCTTAAATAGTCTCTCGGTGCTAAGAGCATCCAGACAGGAAGCACTGATGCTAAGAAACCATAAATAATCAGCATCCAAGCCAAAGTTTCACCATCAAATGTAAAAATTGGTGCAAGTGTTGGGGAATCAGCAACCCATTGACCGCTGATCAATGCGAAAACTAATAAAACAAAACCAATTATTGATGCCTCTCCAACTCTCCCCGGCCTTAAATAACGCATGTAAATGCCCATAAATAGAGCGATAGGAATCGTCATTGCAATCGTGTAGGTACCCCATGGACTGGATTTGAGTGCATTAACAACAACCAATGCAAGTACTGCAATTAAAATGATCATAATAGCAAAAACACCGATTAAAGCTAAAATACCGCCAACTGGTCCAATTTCTTCTTTAGCAATCTGACCAATTGATTTACCTCTGCGTCTCATAGATATTATTAAGATAACAAAGTCTTGAACTGCCCCCGCCAGTACTGCTCCGACAATAATCCAAATAGTCCCTGGCAAATATCCCATTTGTGCAGCTAATGTCGGACCGACAAGTGGACCAGCTCCTGCTATCGCTGCAAAGTGATGTCCATACAAAACCCATTTATTTGTTGGGACATAATCTTTTCCGTCCGTGTATCTTTCAGCAGGTGTCGCATTGTTTTTGTTGAGGCTGAAAATCTTTGTTGCAATAAATCGCGCATAAAACCGATAAGCGATCGCATACGTACACAAAGAAGCAACGACAAACCAAATAGCGTTGATCTTTTCATCCCGTTGCAGAGCAATGATTGAAAGTGCAATTCCTCCAGCTAGCCCTATACCTATCCACAAAAGCGCTTTCAAAAAAGGATTCTTCTTTTTTGCGGGTACATTTCGTTGAAGCTCCATATGCATTTTCTCCTCCTCAATAGTGGTACTATAGTATGTACAAGATGAATTATAACAAATATTCTTAATTTTTAAATAACATTATGAGAAGAGGTGGATTTTTTTTGAAAAATATTTTAATTACGGGAGGCACAGGTTTTGTTGGAAGTGCACTGACAAAATATCTAACCTCACTTGGAAATGAAGTATTCATTCTTACAAGAAGCAATAAAAAGACAAACGAAAGAAAGGTTCATTATGTTCAATGGCTAGCCGAACAAGAAATTGAGCTTCCTCCTATTGACGCTGTGATAAATCTTGCTGGCGAGTCCATTAATGGGAGATGGACTGAAGAGAAGAAGAAAGCAATTTTAAACAGCCGTTTAAAAGTGACCGAAAACCTTTTGCAACTCGTTCAAAAAATGCCCCAAAAGCCTGAGGTATGGGTTAACGCTTCAGCAATTGGCTATTATGGCACTTCAGAATCGGAAGTGTTTACTGAAAGAACAACATCAGCTGGTACCGATTTTTTAGCCGAAGTTGTAAGAGCATGGGAAACAAAAGCAAGTGAGGCAAGTGAGTTAGGCTGCCGGACTGTGATTACGAGGTTTGGACTCATTCTTGGACGAAATGGCGGTGTCCTTCCCCAGTTGTCTCTCCCTTATCGTTTTTTTGCAGGAGGAACTGTTGGATCCGGCAGCCAATGGGTTTCATGGGTTCATATAGAGGATGTTGTATGGGTAATTCAAAAAGCCATAGAAGACAATGATTATAGAGGTCCTGTAAACGTTACCTCTCCAAATCCTGTTACGATGAAAGAGTTTGGCCAAGTTACAGGTGAAGTGATGCACCGTCCGCACTGGCTGCCTGCCCCTTCATTTACATTTAAGCTCCTTTTTGGTGAAATGAGCATGCTGATCTTAAAAGGCCAGCAAGTAATTCCTGAAAAAGCGGTAAACTTAGGTTATGTGTTTAAGTTTCCACACCTAAAGGGGGCTTTACATGATTTGTTACAATGATAATAAAAGGCTGTTTTCGTAATACTTGTTGCTAATAGATGATGTTGATTTCCGCTCCAATCAACTAGTCGAAGAAGCGTACTCCAAAAAAATGTTCCAAAGCAACAATCTTTTCGAAATGAGCCTAATAAAAACAAATGACTAGGTGATTCATAATGAAGAAGTTAATTCAAAAAGCAAAAGTATATCCAATAACAAGCTCTGAGCTGGAGCAAGGAGATGTATTAATAGAAAACGGCAAGATCGTTGCCGTTGAAACTTCAATAGAGCCTGCTTCTGAAATGGAGGTTATACATGCAGAAAACCTTCATCTTCTCCCTGGATTTATTGATGTACATACACATTTGGGTCTTTACGATGAAGGAACAGGCTGGGCAGGAAATGATGCCAATGAAACACACGAGGTGCTTACTCCGCATATTCGTGCGATCGATGGCTGTCATCCTCTGGACATTGCATTTAAAGATGCTGTACGATTCGGGGTTACGACCGCCCACATCATGCCAGGAAGCGCGAATGTTATCGGCGGCACGACTTCAGTTATTAAAACACATGGCCATGATATACGGAAAATGATTATCAAAGAAACGGCAGGACTTAAAATTGCACTAGGAGAGAATCCTAAACGGATTCATAGCGGACGCCACAATGATTCCATTACCCGCATGGGAATTATGGGTATGCTCCGTGAAGCTTTTTACCAGGCACAGGGCTCTGCTTACCAAGATAATCTCCGTGTCGCCCCGATTGCTGCAGCATTAAATCGCGAAATACCTGTGCGCATTCATGCTCATCGTGCAGATGATATATTGTCAGCCATCCGTTTTGCAGAAGAGTTTAACCTAGATTTCCGGATTGAGCATTGTACAGAAGGACACTTAATTGCAGATTCGTTAAAAGATTTAAATCTAAAGGTCAGCGTTGGGCCAACATTAACCCGAAAGTCTAAGATTGAACTAAAAAACAAAACATGGGACACGTATCGCATATTATCTGAAAATAATGTCGAAGTTTCGATCACAACTGATCATCCTTATATTCCTATCCAATACTTGAACGTTTGTGCAGCCATTGCAGTACGGGAAGGATTAAGCCAAAAAAAGGCGCTTGAAGGAATCACGATTGCACCAGCCAGAAACCTTGGAATAGCGAATCGTGTCGGAAGTATTGAACCCGGGAAAGATGCTGATTTATCCTTGTGGACAGAGCATCCGTTCCACTTTTCTGCTACTCCAGTTATGACGATGATTGAAGGCGAAATAATTTACAAAAAATCTACAAAATAACTATTTTCTTTTTTAGAAAAATGTCTTATGATACAAGAAGAGCAACATGCGGATTTCAATTAATCCGGTCTAACTAAAAAGTGCTCTTTTGAACACCAAAATTATTTTCATAAATTAAATATTGAGCAAGGGAAGGCAATTGGTGCGCCACCAGCTATGACTGGTCCTAGTGGGTTCGATTCCCACCCCGAATTAATTTTTATTCTTAATTCGAGGGTGGGGGATAATTCTGCCCTCTAGGAGGGATTAAATTGTTGAAAAAGCGTGATTTATCAGACAGTCATGTTCTTTACAATTTAATGGTGCACCCAGACGTCTTCCCTTTTGTACGTCAAAAAGCTGCTTCTTTTGAGGAATTCATGTTCTTAACGAAGCAAACGATCGAGGAAGAAGACCAAGGAAAAATCATTTCCAGAACGATTTTGGATGAGTGGCATAATCCTATCGGCACCATTAATTTATTCGATGTTCAAGATGGCTACGGTTTTCTTGGAACATGGATCGGTCAGCCATACTTTGGCAAGGGTTATAATAACATAGCAAAAGAAGCATTCTTTTCTGAGTTATTTTTTGAAAAGGATATTCATACGGTATTTATGAGAATCCGAAAGGTAAACATTCGCTCACAAAAAGCTGCAGAAAAAATCCCTTATGTGACACTTGCAAATGAATCACGCAAGGATATTTACGACCAGCTCAATCAAGGCGAAGAAATTTATAACCTTTATCAGATTGAAAAAGATAACTATTTAATGCATCAGCTGCGTACTCAGCCGCTTGAAGTGGCAGAAGAGCAATTAAAGGAAGCTTAATACACGTAACATGTTTATAAAGCCTGCACATACTAAGACCACCTTCATCTTTTGAAGGTGGTCTTTTTTGGTTTTTGTGAATACCCTTCTTTGACAAGTTGATTGGAGCACAAGGTGCGAGACTCCTGCGGGATCAGCGGGACAGGTGAGACTCCTAAAGGCGCAAAGCGCGAGGAGGCTCACCGCACGCCCCGCGGAAAGCGAGCATCCTGGAGCGGAAATCAACAACCTCAAAAACAGACAATTTATAAGGAGGCATTACTTATGAAAAGCAGCAAACGCGAAGCAAAAGAACGAAATAATGATTTAACCAAAACGCAAGAAGTCACTTACAAAGAAGAATTAAAATCTGCAGAGTCCGTTGCAGAAACTAAAGAAATGACGAATGAAGACTATTCATAAGTGGTGAATTCTTCCTGTATCAGAATTTAGTATTCTGCACATTCTAAGTTCGAGGACAAGTTCCTCACAAGCTTTTGATTTACGTTTCAAACATTGTATATCTTTAAGGAGGTATTTTTGTGGAAAAACGTAACCGAAAGTCCCCATCGCACAACAAAGCTAATGCTTCTCAAGCCAAAGGACTTGACGTCGAGTACTCAAGTGAATTGGCAGATCAAAACGATCTTGAAGCGCAAGCTCGTGCACAAGCCGCTGACCGACGCCAACAAAAAGGCCGTCGCTAAGTGCAAAAAGACCTGCTGGGATAGCAGGTCTTTTTTTAATATAAAGAATTTTCGATAGTGCATAACCTGTGGATAAAGTTATCAACAGTCTTGTGTATAATGTGAATAAATTGATTAACCATATAACTTATTATGTGCAATTCTGTGCAAAAATTGTGGATTATACACAGTTTCTGTGGAAAACCTTGTGGATAGTGTGTATATATCAGAATTTTTGAAGCAATAAAATTATTATTTTACTGAAAGCTCTTTTATAATTTTTGCTGGGTTTCCACCTACAACTGCATTATCTGGTATATCTTTCGTGACTACTGCTCCTGATGCAATAACAGCATTGTTGCCTATTGTTACACCTGGATTAATAATTGAACCGCCTCCAAACCATACATTATTGCCAATATGAACGGGCTTTCCATATTCCTTACCTGAGTTTCGTTCATGAGGATCTAAGGGATGTGTTGCCGTATAAATATGAACACCGGGAGCCAGCATGCAGTTATCACCAATACGGACTTCACAAACATCTAGAATTGTACAATCAAAGTTCGCGTAGAAATTTTCCCCAACATGAATGTTGTACCCGTAATCACATTTGAAATTAGGTTCTATACCAATGTTTTCACCAGTTGAGCCAAATAGTTCTTTGATAAGCTTGTTTCTCTTTTCGGCCTCGTTCTCGAAAGTTGCATTGTACAATCTCGTTAACCTTCTTGCTTCTATGCGCTCTTTCTCTAATTGAGGATCATTTGGCCGATACATTTCGCCATTAATCATCTTTTCTTTTTCTGAAGTCATAAGAAAGCCTCCCCATGCTAACCTAGTGTTTTTTTAAGACCAATGTACAAACAGCTTCTACTTGTGCTGTTTGCGGAAACATATCCACAGGCGTTACATTCTCAACTTCAAATCCTTTACTTATCAACATGTGGACATCTTTTGCTAAAGTTGAAGGATTACAAGAAACATAAACCATTCGTTTTGGTTTTATCTTTGCAACTGTTTCTAGAAAGGTTTGATCACAGCCCGTTCTTGGCGGATCTACAACAATCACGTCAGGACGCCAGCCTTCTTTTAGCCATTTAGGCAGCAGTTTTTCAGCTTTGCCCGTTTCATACTGGGCATTCGTAATCCCATGTTTCTCAGCATTTTTTCTAGCATCTTCTATTGATTCTTTAATAATGTCCATTCCTCTTACTTCTTTTGCACCATTTGCCAGCCACATACCTATTGTCCCTGAGCCGCAATAAGCATCCACAATTCTTTCTTTACCTGTCAGTTTTGCTTGCCTTTTTACTTCATCATAAAGCTTAACCGTCTGCTGCGGATTTAATTGAAAGAATGCACGTGCAGATAGTTCAAAGCTAAGATCTCCTAAATGCTCTGTTATCGTGTCTTTTCCGTATACCCCTTCTGTTTGATCACCAAAAATTAATGATGTTTTTTCTTCATTAACATTTTGAACAAATGAAGTTACTTGCGGAAGACGTTTTTTAACCTCTGCTATAAACAGTTCTATTTTAGGAAAAGTTTCTGTAGCTGTAACAAGAACGAGTTGTATTTGATCGGTACGAAAAGCTGTTCGAACCACAATTGTGCGAATGCTCCCTGTACGCTTTCTTTCGTTATAAACAGGAAGGTTAAGATCACGTATGATCTGTTTAACTTTATTCGTTACGATGTTCGTATCTTCGTGTTGAACCAGGCAGTGATCAATATTAATCAGTTTATGAGAATTGCTGCTGTATAACCCAGCGATGACTGTATCATTTATCTTGCCTACTTGAAACTGGCTCTTGTTACGGTAATACCATGGCTCTTTCATTCCAATAGTTTTCTCTAGAGGGAGTTCGTCTTTAGAAATTTTAGTGTACCGTTCAAAAGCCTGTGCAACGATATCTCTTTTTTCTTTTAACTGTGACGGATAGGCCAAATGCTGAAGCTGGCATCCTCCACACTCCTCATAAATTGGGCATGGCGGAGTTGTCCGGTTTTTTGACTGCTTTTTTATCTTTTTGATTTTGCCTTCTGCTCTGTTCGGAAACACTTTTGTGATTTCAACCTGAATTTCTTCACCAGGAAGTGCACCAGGAACAAATACCACCTGGCGTTTATAAAATCCAATTCCTTCTCCATTTATTCCGAGTCTTTTAATACTTAAAGGAAAGCTTTGTCCTGTTTTCATGATAGGATTAGCTGTATTTTTCATATATAATTCACTCATTTCCTCGCTAAAAGTCGCTTTTCTTATTGTAGACGAAATGCGCCAGTTCTACCAATAAGAATACAAAAAGCACCTTTGGATCATTCACAAAGGTGCTTTCTTATGATCTGAACAATAAAGGAGGTGCGGCTTTCTTTAACTGCAGTTCGTCCAGACTTTTAAAGGTATATCCTCTTTTTTGCAGGGCTTCGATCGTTGTTTCAAGTGCATCCGCGTTGTCTTTTGATACGGTATGCAATAATAAAATACTGCCAGGATGAATTTGTTTCATGATCTGGTTGTAGGAATACTGCCAACCACGTTGTTTGTTGGTTTCCCAATCAGGAAATGCAAGTGACCAAAACACATGAGTATAGCCTTCTTTTTTTGCAAGCATAATCGTTCTTTCACTGAAAACACCTCTTGGCGGGCGCAGATAGTGCATATCTGTCTTACCTGTGAGTTCCGTGTATCTCAGCTTTACTTTTTCTAATTCATTTTTTAATCGTGAATCAGAAATTTGTGTCAGGTCTGGATGATGATATGAATGATTACCTACTATATGCCCTTCTTCAGCCATTCTTTTTATTAGGTGAGGGTGAGTTTTCATAAATTGTCCGGTTACAAAAAAGGCAGCAGGTACTTTTTTTCGTTTCAATACATCCAGCACATTATCTGTATATCCGTTCTCATACCCATTATCAAACGTTAAATAGATGTCTTTTTTTGTTGGATCACCAATAAAGAGACTGTCATATTTGTTAATGAGTTCAAGATATTTCGAATCAGTGACTGGTGGAGTTTCTTTCCCCTTTTTTTCAAAAAACCATTCCAGTTTTTGATTCGATACACCTCGTTCGGCATAAGTAACATGTGATTGGGTAAAAAATAAAATGGAAACCAAAATCAGGCACAGGAGCCGGTTGATTTTCATAAGAACTTCCTCCTTCAAACGACAACCTATACCTTTATTGTGTTTTGATTAGCCAAAACCATGCTAGGGATATTAAGGAAACAGCGGTGATTCTGTGCAATTCAAAAGATTTTGTGCTGAATCCACAAATTTTGGTGCTCAATCCAGAAGTTTTGGCCATTTATCCACGAGTCGACACACCCAGACATATTTCGACCTTACGACCCTGCCCCACAGCCCTCCATACAAAAAACCACAGTTCAATCACTGAACTGCGGTTCCTATAACAACTTTTATTTAAAAACTGGATCTTTAAACTGCTCCAGCTTCTGTAAAGATGATTTTTCAACATGCTCATGCAGGCTGTTTCCGTGGGAATCCATCGTTACAACAGCTGTAAAGCCGTTAACACGGATATGCCACATCGCTTCAGGAATACCGAATTCCATCAGATCAACACCTTCTACCTTTTCCATACATTCCGCATAATACTGTGCTGCGCCGCCGATCGCGTTCAAGTATACACCACCATGCTCTTTAAGGGCAGCTAGTGTTTTTGGTCCCATGCCGCCTTTACCTATTACAGCACGGATGCCAAACTTCTTCATGATGTCTCCTTGATATGGCTCCTCACGAATACTTGTCGTTGGCCCAGCAGCTTTTACTTCCCAGTTTCCTTCAGCATCTTTTGCCATAACAGGTCCGCAGTGATAGATGATCTGGCCATTTAAGTCGATCGGAGCAGGATTATCCATAAGATGCTTATGAATCGCGTCGCGCCCAGTATGCATCATGCCGTTGATTGTGACAACATCTCCAACCTTCAGCTCACGAATTTGCTCTTCTGTAATAGGAGCTTCCAAAGTAATGCTTCTTGTTTTCTCTTCTTGATGCTCTAGCGCTGCAGCCGCTTCCTTATCTGCTTTTGCAAAATCGATCTCTTCGCCTTCTTGATACAGCCACTCTTGGATCTCTCCAGTTTCAGCGTTCAGTTTTACACCTAAACGGCGATATGCCCAGCAGTTATAAGCAACAGATACGAAAAAGCTAGCCGGAATACGGTTAATAACGCCGACTTTGCAGCCTAACAGTGTCGTTTCTCCACCGAATCCCATCGTTCCGATTCCGAGTTTATTAGCGTTCTCCATCACATACTCTTCAAGCTTGCGAAGGTTATCATTTGGGTTAACATCTTCAACTGAACGGAACAGCATTTCCTTTGCGAGTTCATATCCAGATGTACGGTCTCCGCCGATTCCAACTCCAATAAAGCCTGCACTGCATCCTTGTCCTTGTGCTTGATAAACAGAATGCATGATACATTTGCGGATACCATCTAAATCACGTCCAGCACGTCCTAAGCCCTCTAATTCAGCAGGCAGACTGTACTGGATATTTTTGTTTTCACATCCGCCTCCTTTTAGAATAAGGCGAGCATCGATATAATCTTCTTCCCATTGTTCGAACTTGATAACAGGAGTTCCGTCACCCAGGTTGTCTCCAGTGTTATCTCCAGTAATAGAATCAACAGAGTTCGGACGAAGCTTCGTATCCTTTGTTGCATCAGCAATTGCCTGGCGAATCGCTTTTTTCATCTTAATTTGGTTCGCACCTACAGGAACTTTAATTTTAAATGTAGGAAGTCCTGTATCCTGGCAGATCGGTGACACATTTTCGTCGGCTTTTAAAATATTATCCGTAATCGTATCTAAAGACATAGCTGCGCGAGTTCCTGCATTTTCTTTAAGTTTTGCTGCAAGAATGGCACGGCGGACGTCTTTTGGCAATTTGGTTGATGTTTCTACAATCAGTTTATACATACTTTCCTGAAATTTTTCCATCTCTCCACTACCCCTTTATGACTTGCTGTTGTAAGCGTAATCAATACTAATGCTTCTATTATAGCAAAAAATCCGTTCCTTTAATAAAGAAACGGATTTCAATCTTATTTTTCTTCCCAGTCGTAACGAAATTGCTTACACTTCTCTTCAAGCTCATCGAGCATTGAAATAATCTTGTCGATTTCATCAATCCCGGCTGTTTCAGCATCTATAGAATCTAAAACATCAACTAATAAATCAATACGGTTTTTAATATATTCTTTTTGAGAGGATTTATCCTGAATAGAGTTACCCATGTTAATCTCTCCTTTCCATCCATTCTACTTTAACAAGGCCAGACGCTTTTGCCAATATTAGATTAGGCTTTTGACAACATAAGTTTACCCTTTTTCTTTATCAATTGTTCAGTTAAGATAAGTATTGTCCATTTTGGCATGAAGGAGATTTTATAATGGTTACAAAAACAGCTTTAAAAGCAATAACCCCGGACTATGACCCATGGGAAGCTTATTTAGATATACACGATCATCAAAGATTGCAGCTGTCCAATATTGAGATTACGACTACTACACTCTGCAACATGCGATGTGCGCACTGTGCTGTCGGTTATACACTGCAAACAAAAGATCCTGAACCACTTCCATTGGGGTTAGTTATAAAAAGACTTGATGAAATTCCTCAATTAAGAGCGTTCAGTATTACGGGCGGAGAGCCTATGCTTTCATTGAAATCAGTAAACACCTATGTCGTGCCCCTTTTAAAATACGCAAGAGAACGTGGTGCCCGCACACAGATCAACTCAAATTTAACGTTAGATTTAGCGCGCTACGAAAAAATTATTCCATACTTAGATGTACTTCATATCTCCCACAACTGGGGAACATTGGAGGAGTTTTCCGAGACTGGTTTTGCCATGATGGAGAAGAAGCCTTCGATAGCACAAAGAGAAGCATATTTTTCTCGGCTTACTGAAAACGCACGTGCTCTTACAAATGCAGGTGTTATGGTATCTGCTGAAACCATGCTTAATAAAAAGACAGTTCCTTACTTGGAAGACATACATCAACATATACTTGAAATGGGCTGTCAGCGGCACGAAATACACCCGATGTACCCAAGTGACTTTGCAAGCACGCTAGAAACAATAAGTCTGGATGAAATGCGAGAAAGTATCCACAGACTTCTAGATATACGAGATAAAAAGACATGGATGCTGTTTGGAACCTTGCCTTTTTATGCCTGCTCCGACAACAAAGAAGACCTCCAATTGCTGAAAAGGCTTCAGAATGAGGAAAATGTAACGGTTAGAAATGACCCTGACGGAAGATCACGTCTGAACATAAATATATTTGACGGCAATATTATAGTGACTGATTTCGGTGATGCTCCTCCGCTTGGGAACATCAAAGATACAAGCCTGCTTAATGCATATAATACTTGGAATGATTCTAAGCTCGCTAAAGAACTTGGATGCCACTGCCCTGCTGTTAAATGCCTTGGTCCTAATGTTCTTGTTAAGCATTCTTATTATCAAGAAATTGATTTTTCCGGCAGAACAACAAAGCTTTAAAGTGGTAAAAAGTTATAAACTTTACAAAAGTAAGTTTAAAACGTATAATAAAAGGCAAATATTAAACTGTAGTTTAAGCTTTGTAGTATAGAGGTGAATGATATGGATTACAGCACTATGTGTCCGAAATATGAAGTTGCCATGGATATAATCGGTAAAAAATGGACAGGACTCATCATCCGAGTGTTGATGGACGGTCCTAAACGTTTTAAAGATATTAAATCTCAAATTCCCGAGATGAGTGACCGTATGCTTACGGAACGCATGAAGGAATTAGAATCAGTTGGAATAGTAAAGCGCAACGTTTATCCGGAGACTCCTGTAAGAATCGAATATTCACTAACGGATAAAGGAAATTCATTAAAATCAATTATTAATGCTATACAAGATTGGAGCGAACAGTGGGTCGACCATTGTTAGTCTCTGTATAAGAAAAAGGACAGCTGTCTAGACGCTGTCCTTTTTTACATATTGCTCGTATGAAAACGGAATGATACGTGGTCTTGGATTGGAATCCAAGCCCCGATTCCCTGCTGTGTTACGTTCTGAATAACGATTTTTCTTTTTCCGCCTTTTAGAACAATGTATACTTCTCCATAAGTAACTCTTCCTCTTTCGTTAACTGCCGGTACATAACTGTGTAAGTATCCGACTTGCTTCGGAGAAACATGGTATACGTTCGATTTCTTTGTTCCTGCACCTACTGCTGTCTGAAAAGCAAGCGGCAGTTTTGATTTTTCCGCTGCTGTAATGAGCATCATCTTTTGAACCGCTTCGCTGTTTGGAATAGAAGCTGTCAGTCCGCCGCTCACTTTTTTATGAGCTGTCTGGTTGTAATATAATTTAGCTACTGCCTTTGCCCCTCGGTTATCCAAGCGATTTGTATTGATCTGCTGGTGCTCCCAGTTTACTGTAGTCTCCGTTGATTGATAAGAAAGCGGCCATTGACCTAAGTAAATTTTAGCACGGTACCAAAATGCCACTTTAGAAGCGTTAATGCTTGATTCATTCAGAAGTCTGATAAGATCAGGATTCGTAATCGGCACATCAGATGTTTTAAGCATCGCCTTTGCAAGCTTGCTTGGCTCAAGGTATGGGAGATCTTGTGCTGAGTTAGGATACGTATTTTCTTTAGAGATGCTTAGCACCGAACCAGGAACTTTTATGTCTACGTTTTTGCCAGCTTTGTCATCCGCTTTTTCAGCTGTTTTTTCAGTTGTTTTTTCTGACGGTTTTTCTGCAGGCTTTTCAGTTGTTTTTTCCGCTGCAAACGCCTGGTTTGTAAAAGCAAAGAGCATAACAAATATGATAATAAAAATTCTTTTTCTCATAATTTCCTCCTTTACCCCTATTTTTTTCTATCACATGAAATTTATCCGCGTGCACTGCTCTCTTTCTCTGGGGTATTGTTGGAAATAAAATAAGAGTTAACCTTATTTTAGAGGTAGATGCGGGATTACTGCGTGAAATCAAAAGCATTTGGCGTGCAATCAGGGTTGACTTGCGTGAAACCCAGTCCAGTTGGCGTGAAACTATAGCTTATTCGCGTGAAACTCAATTGTTTTTGTGCGAACGTGTAATAAATATAAGAACATGTACCGTAAAAATGCTCAATAATGAAAAAGCCGACTAATATGGTTTTAGTCGGCCCTCTCAGTGTATGATTTTTGTATTTCAAAGCTTTCGGTGATGTTGATGCTATCTTTAACAGACTGCACCATCGAACAATTTTTACGAGTTACCACTAAAGCTTTTTCTACTTTTTCATGCGGAAGTTCATTTCCCTTTATTACAAAATGCAAATGAATGTCTGATACTCTGTTTGCTTCCTTTTCATCACGTGTCACTTTTGCTTGAACATCAATGTTTTCGTATGGCAGTCTCATACGTTCTAACACTTTTCTTAAAACACCACCGCTGCAAACCGCTACACATGATACAAGCAGCTGAAATGGCCTGAATCCATATTCGGCATCTCCGCTTATTTTTAAGTTTCCATATTCAACGGTCGTTTCAAATCCTTTTTCATTCATTTTAAAGTCCATTATTACACACCTCTGGTAAAGTTTTTATTCAACTTTTAACTGCATCCATTGTACAATGGTTTTAGTTTGTTTTGAAAAGGAGATGCTCATGCAGCTTTCAACATATAGATTCTCTGTTTTAGTCAGCATTGTTTTTATTTCTGGTTTCGCACAAGGAATGTTATTGCCGCTGATTGCGGTTATTTTTGAGCAGAACGGAACCTCTGCATCGTTAAACGGTTTCCATGCAACTGCGCTGTATATTGGGATTTTGATCGCTTCTCCGTTCATTGAAAAGCCCCTGCGCAAGTTTGGCTATAAACCGCTTATTATGTTAGGTCTCTTAGCAGTAATATTATGTTTTTCTTTGTTTCCAATCTGGAAAGTATTTTGGTTTTGGTTCGTGCTGCGGCTGCTTATCGGAATCGGTGATCATATGCTCCATTTTTCTACTCAAACATGGATCACTTCAAATAGTCCAGAAAACAAGCGGGGACGGAATATCTCCCTTTACGGTATAGCTTTCGGTGCTGGTTTTGGAATCGGACCTCTCATGACAAAAATGCTCGAGGTAAACGAAAACCTGCCGTTTTGGTTAGCAGCAGGGCTTTGCTTAATCTCTTTTATACTAATGACAAGTATCCGAAATGAAAAACCTGAGACCGAGTCGGCACGAATGGCTGGTGTTACTGCATTTTCACGTTATAAAGATGTTTTTAAAATTGCTTGGGTTTCATTGCTTCCTCCGTTTGCATACGGATTTTTAGAAGCAACACTTCATGGGTCTTTTCCTGTGTTTGCCCTTCGTAACGGTATAAGTCTGGATTGGGTAGCGGTCTTATTGCCTGCATTTGTATTAGGCAGCCTGGTTTTTCAGCTTCCGTTAGGGGTGTTAAGTGATAAATATGGACGAAAGCCTATTCGGATTTTTTCTTTCGTTTCAGGTTTTTTCTCGTTTTTAGCTACCTATTGGACAATGTATTCCTTCTGGGTTCTTCTTGGCTTGTTCTTTTTCTCTGGTATGTTTGTTGGATCTATGTTTTCTCTGGGAATCGCCTATATGAGTGATCTGCTTCCAAAATACCACCTTCCTGCCGGCAACATTTTAGCAGGAATCAGTTTTAGCATCGGAAGTATGGCTGGTCCATTGATCGGGGGGAGTTTTATCAGCTGGTTTAAAGGCGGTGCTTTTGTTTTCGCGATCTGCGGTATGTTATTTATTCTCTGCCTGCCGATCATATTTACGAAAAGCCGCACTTCTGCTGATGCTGTACAGACAAAAACAGCATAGGTTAAATATTTTTTTGTACTTTACCCATATTATGAAAAGCAGGAATTTTGACATTGAATGCGCAATCTTTAAACTAGAATTAATGATACTTACACAATTTTGATTTATAAGGAGTAGATTTGTATGATGAGATTACGTTCGGATATGCCTGAACTTAGCGGTGCAACAGAGTGGATCAATGGTGAAGTTTCTAAGAGCGATCTTGTTGGCGACAAGCCGACCCTTATTCACTTCTGGTCAGTCAGCTGTGGTTTATGTAAAGAAGCAATGCCGAGCATCAATCAGTTCCGAGATGATTATAAAGATGAACTGAATGTTATTGCCGTTCATATGCCTCGTTCTGAGAAGGATCTTGATATTGCACAGATCAAAGAAGTTGCTGCAGAACATGATATTACACAGCCAATCTTTGTAGACAATGACCATGCATTAACGGATGCATTTGAAAATGAGTATGTTCCTGCATATTATGTATTCGATGCAGAAGGAAAGCTTCGTCATTACCAAGCTGGCGGAGATGGAATGAAAATGCTGACAAAACGTGTTAACCGTGTACTAGGAAAAGAAACAAAATAAAAAACCGGGCTGAGCCCGGTTTTATTTTTTTCTCTTTTTTCCAGTAAAGGGTCGTTCCATAAGACGAAATAGAAGGGCAAAGAACTTATAGATAAATAAGCCTGTCATTGCGCCTAATCCGTTAAGAAGTATGTCATCGATATCAAAAATTCTTTTTGCAAATTCGTATTGCAGCACTTCAATAACAAAGCTCGTACCAAACCCGATTACAAACATAAGCCGCCATGAATTAAACAAACGGAATATTAAAGGCAGCAAAAGACCAAGAGGTAAAAATAAGATGATATTGCCTATGATGTTCTTAAAAATCAGCCAGTAATCTCCGCTTCTCCACATCAGGCGTATACTATCGAACAAAACAAGATTTGCTGATTTTCCATATACGTACTCATTAAATGAGAAAAGCGTGGCTTTTATAAGAACGGCCATGTACACAATAAAGAAAAGTGCACCTATCACACTAAAAACAATTCTAACTTTTTTCATATTGCCTTTCTCCTGCCTTTATTTCAAAAATTCCCATAAGTGCCTTTTTAAGTTTAACACGCAAAGGTCTTAAGGAGATACAGGTAAAAGACACAAAATCTCTCCAATATTTTTCTTCAACTTACGCGGTGTTTTTCCCTATTGGCTGTTTTCGTATGCATTGTTGCTTTTGAAAGGGTTGATTTCCGCTCCAGGTGCTCGCTTTCCGCGTGGCGAGCGGTGAGCCTCCTCGCGCTTTGCACCTTATAGAGTCTCACCTGACCGCTTCAGGAAAGTATTCTTGCTCCTGCGTCTACAAGTCAATGCTACCGACGTGAGCTTCCTCGTCGCATGCCTAGCGAGAAGCTTCTCATGTGGTAGGCACGCACCTTCCGCTCCAATCAACTATCAAAGAAGAGTCTTTTAGACAGATGTCCATTTTCTAGCCTTTTTAAAAACAAAAAATAACAGAATTGCTGTCACGATAATTGCAGCCACGGGGAGCATATATTCTTCTGCCTTTGCGCCGACATCTTTCCACTGCGGTCCGAATTGCTTTCCAAGATAAATATAAAATGCAGTAATCGGAAACATTGCAATAAATGTATAGATGGAAAATACCCAAACATTCATTTTTGCCATGCCGCACGGAACAGATATAGTAGTCCTTACGCCAGGAAGGAAACGTCCGAAAAACGCGACTCCTGCACCATACTTCTCAAAAAAGCGATCAGCAGCATCAATTTCTTTTTCTTTAATAAAAACATACTTGCCATACTTGATTAGAAAAGGTCTTCCGCCATATCTGCCGAGTGCATAAAGCGTCAGCGGGCCTAGTGTACCTCCTAAAGTTCCTGCAAATACAGCAAACCAGTAATTCATATCACCTTCATATACCCAAAACCCTGCGAGCGGGAGAACAAGCTCAGCGGGAACAAATTCAAAAGTAAGTGCAATAATAAGTCCAAAATAAGAAAACTGCTTTAAAAATTCAATAAATGAGAGTATAAGTTCTTCCATCTTATCTCCCTCCCTTTCTGTCTAGAGGCACAACGAAAAACATTATAACACAATCACAATTTTGCTTTAAAGTCTTCGCAATAAAGCAAAAAAAGCCGCCCGTAACCGGACAGCTTTTACTTATTAATGAAAGTTGTTCTTTTTGTTAGCACTGCTGCTTGTCTTGTGTTTACTTTCATTTTTGTTATTCTTGCTATGGTTTGTGTTTTGTTTGTTGCTTTTTCCCATTTAGCAATACCTCCTTAATTCAAGGTACTACTAGCTTCTCCAATCATTCCGCCTTTAACAAGCCCCTTTTCTTGGCAAAATCGATCTTATATTTATGGAATGTAGCATTAAGCACACCGCCGGAAAGCAGAACGATTCCTGTTAGATAGAACCACAGCATGAGTACAATAACAGCTCCAATACTTCCATACGTTTGCGAATAATTCCCAAAGTGATCTACATAAAAAGCAAACCCTAATGATACGATCTGCCATAAAAATGTAGCAACGAGAGAACCATACCAGATTTCACTGTATTTTAACTTTTTGCACGGGGCCATATAGTAAAGAATAGAAACAACTGTTGCGATGAGAAAGAAACTGATAAGCCAGCGAAGTACGGACCAGATCGTCAGAAATTCATCACTTAAACCTAAATAGGAAAATGCCGCATTGCCCAGCATCTTACCGAACACTGGGAAAACTAAAGCTACAATAAATGCAAAAACAACGCCAAAAGTTAAAAAGATCGATAAGAGCCTTGTCTTTACAAAGCCTCTGCATTCTTCAACTCCATAAGCTTCGTTCAATGTTTTGATAACAGCATTGATGGCGTTTGATGCTGACCAGATAGTTGCTAAAATCCCGATAGATAGCAATCCTCCGCTTCTTCCTTCAAGTACTGCCAACAAATTTTCTCTCACTGAATCCATTGCCTCTGCCGGTACAAAATGTTCGAGCAGATCAAGTGCTTCAGCAGGTTCTATAAAGAAAGCACCTAGTGTTAATAAGAAAATTAAAAAAGGAAACAAAGATAAAAGAAAATAGTAAGCAAGCTGTGCTGCCAGCCCTGTTACATCTCCTCTTTTAAAGCCGTGCATAAATTCAATTCCGAAAGATTTTGCCTTCATGTGTTTAAGAATATGCCATAAAGTCAATGGTCCTCTCACCCCTAACTTAGTTGTATATTTCCTTTATCATTCCCTTTCCTTATGGTGATAAAAACTTTTTTCGACAGAAGTTTATATTTTTTTATAATGGGTAACTTAAGAATAATTCCATATTACAACCACACAAAAAAAAGGAGGAATTTTAAATGAGTTTATTATGGGCACTTATAATTGGAGGAATCATCGGTTGGTTAGCAGGACTATTAACAGGGCGTGACGTACCAGGTGGAATCATCGGTAACATTATCGCTGGTTTCGTTGGTGCTTGGTTAGGTGGCTTACTGTTAGGAGACTGGGGTCCAACTGTTGCTGGTTTCGCGATTATTCCAGCTATCATCGGTGCTATCGTAGTCGTACTTATTGTAAGCTGGATTATGCGCAGCATGCGTAGCCGTGCATAATTAAAAAACACAAGAACATAACCCAAATTCAAAAAGAAAGCTGGCTCATTAGATCAGAATTGATCTTAATAAGCCAGCTTTTTTTGTTAACTAGGGATATTCAAGAAAATATAATCACATATTATATTTGTTAAAATTAAAAAGGAGGCAAGAAAAATGGACGCACAACGCGCACAAGAAATCTCTTCATCATCTGCCATGGCTAACGTCACATATAATGGACAAAGCATTTATATTGAGCATGTAGATCAGCAAAATGGAACAGCTACAATCCATCCTCTTGATGAACCTAACAATAAACAAAGTGTTTCGGTTTCAAGTCTGGAAGAACAATAAAATGGGGCTATGCCAAAAGTAAGGTAAACTTACTTTTGGCAGCCCCAAATTTTTTATTTCACAAAATAAAAAATTAATAATATTCTCGAATTCCAGCTTTCATATCACGAATTTTTCGATAACCCACCATCATTGAATAAATAAAGGATCTTTCGAATAGAATGTTGTTTTCGAACATTTTTTTAAAGACTCTTCGTTGACAAGTTGATTGGAGCGCAAGGTGCGAGACTCCTGCGGGAGCAGCGTGCCAGCTACCTGAGTATTCTTCTCGCAAGGCATGCGACGAGAAAGCGCGCTTCGTCAGGATTTTCTTGTAGACGCAGGAGCAGCACTTTATACGCCCCGCGGAAAGCGAGCATCCTGGAGCGGAAATCAACCCTTTCAAATTGCCACATTATTTTTAAATTAACCTCATGTTTTTCCTTTAAAACCGTTTCTTAAATACATAACTCGGTTTTTCATAATGCATTTTTTCTTCATAAAAACGGTGAGCATCTATGCGATTCACATTCGAACTCAACGCTACGCAATTGCAGTTGTTCTGGACTGCAAATGATTCCAAAAAGGCTAGCAGTTCCTCCCCATACCCCTTTGAACGTTCCTCTGAATCCGTTATCAGATCATATAAATATACATGTTTTCCATCATAAAAGTTCGTTAGAATGGCGAATCCGGCAAGTGCGACAATCTTTTCGTTATGGTAATTTGCAAATAATGTGTAGCCTTCTTTTTGCATATGAAGAAAAAGTTCATAAAATAAGTCCTCTGAAAGATGCGTGCGCAGCTGGTTCATCACAGGAAAAGCTTCGCGTACTTCATGTTCTGATGACAATTGCCTGATCTCACCCATTGTTAATCCTCCTGGTTATAGCGATTCTCTATTTTTTATCTCGATAAGCAATCTTTCGCACCCGGCTGTTACAAGGTCATACACTTCTTGAAAATTACCGGTAAAATACGGATCTGGTACATCTTCAAACTCATTCTCGGGCACAAAATCCAGAAGTCTTGCAATCATGCCTGTCTCCGATTGCCCAGCCATCTTGTGCATGTTTCCAATATTCTCAGCATCCATTCCAATAATATAATCATATTGTGTCAGATCGTTCGTTTTAATCTGACGCGCCTTTTGACCTTCAAATGATATTTGATTCTTCGTTAAAATATTTCTTGTCCCTTCATGCGGCGGTTCGCCTACATGCCAATTGCCAGTTCCTGCAGAGTCTATTGAGATCTTATCTTCTAAACCTTCTTTTTTAACCAGATCTCTAAAGATAGCCTCAGCCATTGGTGAACGGCATATATTACCTAAACAAACAAAGAGTACTTTAATCATGATTCATACCCCTTTCTTCTTCCTTTTAAATTATAACATTTCTGACCAATTTCAAAAGAAGTTCTACAGCAAAAAGAAAACCGGGCTTTTCTTCAGCCAGGTTTTCTTCTGCGGCATTTAAGCTAGATATGCTTCACGGACTTGTTCATTAGTAATCAATTCCTGGCCCTGCCCTGCCATCACGATTTCTCCAGTTTGTATCACATACCCTCTATGTGCAACCTGCAGAGCTTGGTAGGCATTTTGTTCGACCAAAAGGATAGTCATCCCTTCTTTGTTTAAATCACTGATTATGTCAAAGATTTGTTCAACAATAACTGGCGCTAATCCCATGGATGGCTCATCCAGCAGCAATAGACGAGGCTTTGACATTAACGCACGTCCTATCGCAAGCATCTGCTGCTCACCGCCGCTCATGGTGCCTCCCTTTTGGCTCAAACGTTCCTGAAGACGAGGAAAGTATTGAAATACTTTTTCCATTCGTTCTTTTACGATCCTTTTATCTTTTACAATAAAAGCACCCATCTCAAGATTCTCTTTTACAGTTAGTCTTGGGAAAATTCTTCTTCCTTCAGGTACATGGGCAATCCCAGTTTGTGCCGTCAAATGAGCCGGCTGTTTTGAAATATCTTTTCCTTCATAAATAACGGTGCCTGTTTTTGGCATCACTTGACCGCTGATCGTCTTTAGCGTAGTCGATTTTCCTGCGCCGTTCGAACCGATTAATGTAACGATCTCCCCTTTTTCAACAGAGATGCTGATCCCCTTTAGCGCATGAATACCACCGTAAAATGTGTTTACATCATTCAACTGCAAAATACTCATCGTTCTCCCCCTTACGCTGGTGTTACGGCACTTTTTCCAAGATAAGCTTCAATCACTTTTACATTATTGCGGATCTCCGCAGGTTTTCCTTCAGCAATTTTTTCACCATGATCCAATACAAAAATTTGTTCCGAAATTTCCATTACGAGTTTCATATCATGCTCAATCAATACGATCGTGACATCAAGATCCCCTCTCATACGGTGAATGAATTCTGTTAACTCGCGCGTTTCCCTTGGGTTCATTCCAGCTGCTGGTTCATCGAGCAGAAGGAGTTTCGGTTTTGTCGCTAGAGCACGGGCTATTTCCAGCCTCCGCTGCGCTCCGTATGAAAGATTTTGAGCATCTTCATTCAAATGCTTAGCAAGACCAACATATTCAAGCCAATGATACGCTTCTTCCTGTGCACGTTTCTCTTCCTCGCGCACCGTTTTAGTTTGAAAAAGTGTTCCGACTAGGCCTGCTCTTAATTGTTTGTGCAAACCTACCATCACATTTTCCAGAACCGTAATGTTTGAGAACAGACGGATATTTTGAAACGTTCGTGCAATACCTTGTCGCGCAATATCATGCGGTTTCTTTCCGATTAAGGAAGTTGAGCCGAGCTGCACATTCCCTTTATCAGGCTGATAAACACCTGTAATCAAATTGAAAAAAGTAGTTTTTCCCGCTCCATTAGGACCAATAACTGCTGTAATCGAACCTTTTTCAACTGTAATATCCACTGAATTAACAGCAACGAGACCGCCAAATTGTTTTGTTAAATTACTCACTGTTAAAATAGACATTTCATACCGCCCCCCTATGCTTGAAATCCTTTATCAGGTTCAACTGTAATCTGTTCTTTTCTGTGCTTTTTGGAACCCTCTTTTAGAGATTCCTCATCGAACACAGGATTTTTCGCAGGAATTAATCCTTGAGGGCGATAGATTGCAAATACTATTAAGATAGCTCCAAAAATAAACCGCTGCATTTTAGCAGGTGCCAGCGCCTCAGGAAAACTGATTACTCCGTTAAGACTCAACTGGTTCAAGTAATTCGTTACTTCCGTGAGAACTTGAAGGTTTAAGATCGTGATTACTGCAGCACCTAATATAACTCCAGGCACACTGCCCATCCCGCCCAATATAACCATTACGAGAATCGTAATAGACTCAAGCAATGTAAAGCTTGTAGGATCAACGAACGTTTGCTTAGCTGCAAAGACGACTCCCATCATTCCCGAGAAAGATGCTCCAATCGCGAATGCCAATAGTTTTGTCCTTACAAGGTGAATTCCCATAGATTGTGCAGCAATCTCGTTTTCTCGAACCGCTTTCCATGAACGGCCAATCTTTGAATATTCGAATCTTCTTACAGCCAAAATGACAAACAGTAATATTGCTAGAACGATAAAATAAAACTGATTCGGATACACGAATTGATAGCCGAAAATTTCAGGCGGCTTTACAGAAGCAAGCCCCATCGCACCGTTCGTGATATTAACAGGCTTATCAAGGTTGTTGAAAACAATTCTGATTATCTCCCCAAAGCCGAGTGTTACGATTGCAAGATAATCACCTTTTACACGCAAAACCGGTATACCTAGAAGCACTCCGAAAAGTGCCGCTACAAAACAGCCGATTAAAATAAAGATCCAGAAGCTCTCCCCTGATAACGGAAAATCACCGAATGGCATAAAATTAGATGCCTGTCCTGTAGCAAAGATTCCGTACGTGTATGCGCCAATGGCAAAGAACGCCACGAATCCCAGATCCAAGAGTCCGGCTAAACCGACTACAATGTTCAATCCAAGTGCCATCGCAACATAGATTCCTACAACTGTAGCCACTTCCATATAGGACTGGTACCCTGGCCCTGTACTTGAAACGAATGGTATGACACCAATCAATACCACACCTGCAATTACCCATTTTAATCGGTCAGGCAGTTCCGTATAGTACAAGAGAAGCAAAGAAAATAAGAGCAGAAGAAATGCTGTTACAGATGCTTGAGCCAAGTATAAGCTCAGTGAAGTTACTAACACATAAAGCACGAGAAGTATGATTTGAGCCAGTTTGTTGCCTTTTAGTTTATTTGTCAGCTTATGCATGCACCTTCACCTACACTTTCTCAGTAACTGCTTTTCCAAACAGTCCTTCTGGTTTAAAAATCAAAACTACGATCAAGATCGCAAAAGCAAAAACATCTTTATATTCAGCCCCAAAAATACCGCCGGTTAAAAGCTGAAGATTTGCTGCGGCAAACATTTCTAGAAGTCCAAGCATAATACCGCCTGCCATAGCTCCCCGAATATTTCCGATTCCGCCTAGTACAGCGGCTGTAAATGCTTTTAAGCCAAGGATAAAACCAATATAAGGATCGATCGTTCCATATTGAACGGCAAACAGTACACCCGTTGCTCCTCCAAGAGCTGATCCGATAAAGAAAGTTAGCGAGATGACTTTGTTCACGTTGATCGACATGAGCGATGCTGTTTCACGATCTTGTGCAACAGCTCTCATCGCCATTCCCCATTTTGTTTTATTAACGAAAAAGTCCAGTCCTATCATCATTAGCACGACAGAAATGATGAGGATAATCGTTGAAGTCTTAAAAAACGCATCACTGAATGATGAAGAAATGCTAGAAAATTTAATAGCAAACTGCTCATTGAACATGGAAGGGCCAGTTAAAATGTAGTTCCCTCTCTTGTATTCCGTTATAAAACGAACCAAATCTTGAAGCAAAAACGAGACACCAATCGCAGAAATCAGTGTGATAAGCTTAGGCGAGTTCCGAAGCGGCCTGTAAGCCATCCGTTCAATACCTACACCCATAAACCCGGTGAGAATGGAAGTAACGACCAGCACAAGAATCAAAGCCAGAATTGCAGGCATAGCAGCCAGCCAGCCCATTCCTGTCATCAAAATGAGCATCGCTACACCTATAAATGCACCTGTCATGAAAATTTCACCATGAGCAAAGTTGATAAGCTCCAATATTCCATAAACCATCGTGTATCCAAGTGCTATAACCGCATAAATTGCACCAAGTGCTAAACCATCGACAAGAACTTGAGGCAAAGTTTGTAAAATTTCAGCTAACATAAATATTCCTCTCTTTCACAACTAGGGAGTTTATGTAAAAAAGAAGAGGGATATGGCCTTTAGGGTCATTCCCTCTCATGTAAACGTTGGTTTACTTACTGATTTCGCCTTCTTGTACTCCAGGATATTTAGCTTCACTGAATTTATAAATATATACTTTAGCGAACTTGTTATCACCTTTGTCATCGAATCCGACTTTAGTTACTACACCTTGAAACTCTTGAATTTTACGGATTTCTTCTGCCACTTTCTCACGGGATGGAAGATCTCCATCATTGCCTTCAATTGCAGATTCAAGTCCTTTTAATAGAACGCTCATAGAGTCATAGCCATAAGCAGAATAAGATTCTACGTTCTTGTTAAATTTCTCTTTGTATTTTGAAGAGAAATCTTTGCCTTCTTCTGTTTTGCTCGCATCAGCGGCAACAGATGTGTAGTATACGTTTTCTACAGCATCGCCTGCGATCTCAACAAGTGTAGAAGAGTCCATTCCATCTCCGCCCATGAAAGGAATATCGATTCCTTTGTCACGCGCTTGACGGATCAGCTGGCCGCCTTCTGTATAAAGTCCTCCAAAGAATACTAAGTCAGGTTTCTTTGACAGTACTTGTGTAAGTACACCATTGAAATCTTTCTCTCCAACGGTAATCCCTTCATATCCAAGAATTTCAGCCCCAGCGTCTTCAGCAGCTTTTTTGAACGCGTCAGCAAGACCTGTTCCGTAAGCTGTCTTATCTTGGATAACGAAAATCTTTTTAGCTCCTAATTTATTAATCGCAAAGTCTGCACCTGCAGGACCTTGGAAATCGTCACGTGCAACGATACGGTTTACTGTCTTAAGTCCGCGGTCTGTAACTTCCGTAGCTGTATTAGCTGGAGAGACCATTGGGACGTTGTACTTTTCATAGACTTCAGATGACGGGATAGAAACACCTGAGTTCAAGTGGCCTACTACCCCAAGGATGGCTTTATCAGAACCGATAAGCTGGGCGTTAGCTACACCTTTTTTAGGGTCAGCTTGATCATCATACGGCTGAAGCTGAAGCTTGTACCCTAAGTCTTCAAACTTCTTCTTGTTTTCTTCAAGAGCAAGCTGTGCACCAAGTTTAATAGATTCTCCAAGTGTTGCACTTCCTCCTGATAATGGAGTCTGTGTTGCAATTTTAATAACCTTTCCGCTTCCTCCACCACTGCCTCCTGATCCTCCCGAAGCATTACAGCCTGCTAAAAGTCCTAAAGATAATGCAGAAGCTGCTAATACTTTTAACCCTTTTTTAATCCCCACCTAAAATCCCCCTCGAAAGAATATTTTGATAATTTCAACTATTTAAAAAAATAGTACATGAATCCGCGGCAGTAGACAACTAAAATTTTGTAAAAATAGATATTTTATTTTAAATTTAAAAGTTTTCCCTAATGTTCAACAAAATCCCTTACATTCCGAAGCTAGAACTTTAGTAGGAAAATAATAAAAAAACCCGCTGAAATGTACTCAGCGGGTTTCATCAATTAATTTTGATTTGACAGTATTTTCACGTGATACTTTCTAGTCCTTGGTCCATCGAATTCACAAAAATAAACGCCTTGCCATGTTCCAAGCAGCAATTCGCCGTTCTGGATCAGCACGACCTGTGATGAACCTACTGTACTGGCTTTTAAATGAGAAGCTGAGTTCCCTTCAGCATGCCGATATTTGGGGTGTTCCCATGGGTACACTTCATCAAGCCTCATTAACATGTCTTTTACCACATCAGGATCTGCGTTTTCATTAATAGTAATGCCAGCTGTGGTATGCGGACAGTACACATACATCACTCCGTCTTTTACACGCTGCTCCTCCAGATAAGCTTGCAGTGAACTCGTAATCTCATACATTTCGTCTCGCTGGTGTGTTTGAATCGTAAACGTTTGAGCCACTTCCTATCCCTCCTCTACACTTCTTAATTTGATGATTCCCTATAAAAAACCTTTTTTTATCGGAAATTGTATTGAACAAGGATTACATAAACAGTTTTATCTTTAGTGATGGCTTGAGTACTTTCAGCATCGCTCGTAAAGTCCGAGAATCACTCGTAAACTTCAAGAACCGCTCGTAAATCCCAAAAACCGCTCGTAAATCTCAGGAACCGCTCGTAATCTCAGGAATCGCTCGTAAATCCCAAAAACCGCTCGTAATTCCCAGGAACCGCTCGTAATTCCCAGGAACCGCTCGTAAATCCCAGGAACCGCTCGTAAATCCCAAAAACCGCTCGTAAATCCCAGGAACCGCTCGTAATCTTCAAGAACCACTCACAAAAATAACAAATCCCCAAAAGGCATTTCCTTTTGGGGATGATTTCATATCTTATTTCCGGTGAACTCTCGTACGGTCACCCGCAATCTTTTTCCAGCGTGCTCTTTCTGCAAGAGCCAGTTTTTGATCCTCTTTTCTGGCAAAATAAGCGAGTTCACGCTGAAGCTTTAAGAAGCTGTTATAACGTTCTTCATCCAATTCTCCGGTTTCAATAGCACTCTGAACGCCGCATCCCGGTTCATTATTATGTGTACAGTCACGGAACCGGCATTGTTCTGCAAATGCCTCAATATCCTGAAAGCTCTGGCTTAAACTGTTGTCACCTTCCCAAAGCTGAAGCTCGCGCATTCCTGGTGTGTCAATCAGTATTCCGCCTTTTTCAAGTACGAGCAGCTCACGGTGAGTCGTCGTATGCTTTCCTTTTCCATCTTCTTCACGAATATCGTTCGTCTTCAATACTTCCTGGCCGAAAAGCTTATTGGCTAGCGTTGACTTTCCAACCCCTGAGGATCCCAATAGCGCGACGGTTTCTCCTTCTTTTATAAAAGAAGATAGTGCATCTAGACCCGTTCCGTTTTCCGCACTGACTGCGAAAGTAGGTACTCCAAAAGCTATAGTCTCCACTTCATCCATATACCTTTGTACATCTTCACAAAGATCAGCTTTACTTAGAACAATAACTGGAGTTGCACCGCTCTCCCATGCCATCAATAAGTAGCGCTCCAATCTGCGCAGATTAAAATCTTGATTTAGCGCATTCACTAAAAATACAGTGTCTACATTAGTCGCTACAATTTGTTCTTCTGTCGTTAGACCCGCTGCTTTCCTTGAAAACTTGCTCTTTCGAGGCAAGATCCCATGAATATAAGCTTTTCCTTCTTGAGGAACAGCTGAAACAGCAACCCAATCACCTACTGCAGGATAATCGTGTCTTCCAGTAGCATTGTATCGAATTTTCCCTGTGATTTCGCCAAGCAGTTCACCGTGTTCAGTAAGAACGTCATAAAGACCTTTATGCTCAACGCTGATCCTGCCAGGAACTAGTAATTGATTTTCATATGCTTTAAAAGCTTCTTCAAATGTTTGATTCCAACCTAGTGATTTTAAATTCAATGTAATACCCTCCGAATAAATGTTGTCTAATTTTTTTGTAATGAAAAAAGAACCGCAGAATACGGTTCTTTAAAGAAAGAGAGGAGGTGCACAAATAACCTCTTTTTCATATAAAAAACCATGAACTGAATGCACAGCCCATGGTTAAAATGACAAATTTAATCGCAGAAATTACAAATCAAAAAACGTTATCTGCTATCCTTCATTGTCCCAATAGGCTGTACAAGAAACAATACACTCTCTGAAGTCAATCCTTTAAGTTGTCTCATCATACATCCCTCCTTGGGTTTTGTTAGAATAATTTACTTCTCCACTATACCAGTATATGCATATTTTGTAAATAGATGCTTTCAGATTATTTTGTTATTGAAGAACTATCATGATAACCTTTAATAATTCTTTTAATCATCTCTTCATCCATTTGGAGTGGTTTTTTATCTAATGATTTAATCAGTTCTTGCGTGTTTGAGTCATCAAACGCTATGTTTCGATTCAAATAATTCTTATATACATCAACAACATTGTTTAACAGCTGTTCTTCTTCATTAAGATTTGGCTCATAATCATACGGTGCAAGCTTGAAAAGGTCGAGTCCAGCCTTGTCTCTCATGATTTGAAATACATCTGCACTTAACGGCGGATTGCTGTTTGTAATATGATATATGTTATCTTCTCTGCCTTTTTGCAGCACATCGGATAAAACATCTGCCACATAATCTACAGGAACGAGATTCTGCGTGCTGCCTTCCTCACACAATAAATGAAAAACTCGGTCACCCAGTCCTTTACGCTGAAATCTCTTTTTGAAAACTTCCAGACTTCTCATTAATCCATAGAGTGTAAACTTCGAATCAGCTTCACCTGTTTTCGAATCGCCGATAATTATGGCAGGTCTTAAAATTGTAACGTTGAAGAATTTTTTATAATCCATACAGAGGTGTTCAGCTTTACACTTGCTTTCCTCATAAGGATTATTAAACGAACGGTCTAACGAATGAAGCTCTTCTTTTGCATATTCGTCTTTTCCTAATGTGTAAGCTGTACTCACATAGTAAAAATGCGACACACCCATTTTTTCCGCTGCTTCTAAAGCATAATTAGTACCCGAAAAATTTATTTGAAAAAGTTCTTCTTTAAGATCTAGATCAAACTTTACAAGGGCGGCCATATGATAAAAAACATCAATTTTATTGGCAAGTTCCTGTTGAGTCTCTTTGTTCATACCCAGATCAGGAACTGTAATATCTCCTTTAATAATATGAATATCGCCTTTAAGATCAGCTGTTTTTAGAAGAAGCTGCTCTGCTTTTTTTATATTACGCGCCAGTACAAATAACGTATGTCCTTCACGCGCTAAATTTTGAATTAAGCGTCCACCTAAAAAACCGGTAGCTCCGGTAAGAAATATATTCATTTAGCCGGTTCCTTCCTATTCCTATATCAGCATATTTTCTCTTCTATAGTAACACATCATCTTAAAGATGGCGCCGTATTCATGGGGTTTTGTACAAGCTTCCTCAAAAAAATAAAGCCGCTAAATGCAGCTTTACTTTTCATCATCAGGTTTCGCAATATTTACCGCTGGCATCTCATTGTTCATATAGTCAGTAGGATGACCATCATCTTCCCGATTTTCATCATAGAAAAATTCATTAATTTCCTTTTCAGCATGTGCTGTTGGATCTTCATGTTGATTTTTGGATTTATGTTCCTTGTCCATTGCTATTCTTCCTTTCCACAGTTTTCACAAGCTTTAAATACTTCCTCATATTGAAGTCTTTCGTTAGCATCAAACTTATGATTGCAGTAGCGAACAATTCCGTCTTGGTCAATTAAAAAACAAGAACGAATTGCCGTACCATTTTCTTCGTTTAATACGCCAAAAGCTTTTGTCACTTTTTTATGCCAATCGGCTAAAAGCGGATAAGGAAGCGTCCCAAGGCTAGCGGAGAAAACATTATGGGAATAAATATGATCCACACTTATCGCAAGAACTTCTGTATTAGCATCTTTAAACCGCTGATAATCCTCTTTCCAAGAGGTGATTTCCTTTATTCAGCCAGGTGTGAAGTCCAGCGGATAGAACGCTACAAGTACATTTTTATTGCCTCTGAAATCCGCCAAAGAAATATCTTTTTGAAGCGTGGATGGCAACGTAAAATCTGGTGCTCGATCGCCCGTATTTAACAACTAACCCACCTCCTTAGTTCTCAAGAATATAGTTCCCTGTTCCTTTAAAAGAAAACGTTGGAATATATAGTTATTCTTTAATGTATGCGGCAGGGAAAGAGCTTGTCTCCATAAGTGCTGAGGTATCCTTAAATAAAAGTAATGGATACATTAATAAAGATGCAGGTGTAGCTGTTTTAGTGGATATAGAGGAAAACTAGCGAAAAAACATCAAATTTAGAGTGGACATACTAAGAAACCGTACAAAATTAGGCAGCTTGGCTGACGCCAAGTACTAAATCACCGGTTTTGTTGGCACTTTGAAGTTCAGAAGGAGCCAACTAGAATTAATTTCACCAAAAGCACCTAATTTAACCATCTTTGGTGTTATATTGAAAAATCTAAGCATTATTTTCACCAAATTGGTTATTTTATTGACGCTTCTACAAGAACAAAAATAAAAAAGCCAGGGGACACTACCCCTGACTTTCAAAAACAATTATTTTACTTCAATTACAGCTGTCTCTTCTGTAGTTTCTTCTTCAGTTGCTGGTACTTCAACAACTTCAGGAGCATTTTCTTCTAATACATCTTCAACAGCTAAAATAGCTGCATTGATTGCCGCATAAAGTTTCGCATTATCACTAGCATGCTCTGCTGCTAAAGAACGGATCTTGTTTAATAGAGCAGTAACTTCTTCAGATGCTTCTTCTTCAGTTGCAGTTTCTTCAGTTGCTGGTGCTTCTTCAGTCACTTCTTCTTCAGTTGTTGTTTCTTCAGTTGCAGGAGCTTCTTCAGTTACTTCTTCTTCAGTCGTTGTTTCTTCAGTTGCTGGCGCTTCTTCAGTCACTTCTTCTTCAGTTGTAGTTTCTTCAGTTGCCGGTGCTTCTTCAGTTACTTCTTCTTCAGTCGCAGTTTCTTCAGTTGCAGGAGCTTCTTCAGTCACTTCTTCTTCAGTCGCAGTTCCTTCAGTTGCTGGTGCTTCTTCAGTTACTTCTTCTTCAGCTGGAGCTTCTTCTGCCTCTACAGCGTGAACAGCAGCGTTTGGTGCAGCATGCAGCTTCGCGTTTTCACTTGAACGCTCATACGCATTAGAGTTGATTTTGTTTTGAAGAGATTTGTTTTCTTTTGCTTCTTCTTCAACTTCTTCAGTTGTTTCTTCAGTTGCTGGAGCTTCTTCAGTCACTTCGTCTTCAGTCGTAGTTTCTTCTTCAGTCGCAGTTTCCTCAGTTGCCGGAGCTTCCTCAGTCACTTCTTCTTCAGTTGTAGTTTCTTCAGTTGCCGGAGCTTCTTCAGTCACTTCCTCTTCAGTTGTAGTTTCTTCAGTTGCCGGAGCTTCTTCAGTCACTTCTTCTTCAGTCGTAGTTTCCTCAGTTGCTGGAGCTTCTTCAGTCACTTCTTCTTCAGCTGGTACTTCTTCTGCGTCTACAGCGTGTACTGCAGCGTTTGGTGCAGCGTGCAGCTTCGCGTTTTCACTTGAACGCTCATACGCATTAGAATTGATTTTGTTTTGAAGAGATTTGTTTTCTTTTACTTCTTCTGTATCTTCAGATTCTTCTTCGTCTGAATCATCTTCTTTTACATCATCAGCATCTTCAGAATCATCTTCGTCAGAATCTTCGTCTTCTTTCACTGCATCTTCGTCAGCGATAACATCTGTCCCCTCTTCTTCTTTAACTGGATTGTCTTCATTTTCCTCTTGAACTTCGTCTGTTTCAGAGTCATCATCGTCTTCTTTCACAGCTTCTTCATCAGAATCCACATCAGTATCTTCTTCGTTGCGAGTTGCATCCTCTTCTTCAGATACAGTTTCATCAGTTTCACCTTCATCACTGTCTGCTTCAGGAATTTCAATTTCGATTACTTCAGTTTCTTCTTCCTCAACTGGAACTGTAACCTCAGTTGGTTCCTCTGTTACAGGCTCAGTTACTACTGGCTCTTCTTTTTCAGTGGGAACAGCATGAATAGCTGAGTTAGGAGCAGCATGCTTCTTTGCATTTTCACTTGCATGCTCTGCACCTTGAGAGTGACTCTTATCTTTAACAGGTTTTTCAGCTTTTGCAGGTTTTGCTGCTTTTTCAGGCTTAACCGGCTTTTCAGCTTTAACTGGCTTTTGAACTTTTACAGTAACTTTAGATGGTTTTGCATACTTCTCATCCTTAGCTTGTACTTGTCCTTGAGATGCTTTTGAGCTTTGAGCCTTAATCGCATGCTCTGTTTTATGACCAGCCGCTTCAGCAGCACCCGTTCCTACAACTGCCGCAAGGGTTAATGTTCCAGCAAATACTAAAGATTTTACAAATGTACGGTTGACTTTTTTCATTATAATTCGCTCCTTAATTTTCAAATGGTTGATTTAATAACATCACAATATCTCCATGAAAAATTAAAGAGCAGTTTCCGGTGGCATTGATGGCGGTGCGTTCACCCATTGACTTCTCAAGAGGTCCATTCTGCTAAAATACACAGAAACTTTTTCACTATCAGCAAAGATCAACGGCAGGACCAAATTAGCCTTAACATTGGCTAAAGGTGCTCCTCCATTTCCAGCGTCCTTAGAGGATGATGAATGTGAAGAGCTTTGTCCAGCAGTTAATGGTATTGCCTTTGTATCCGGCTGTGCGGGAAGTTCTTTAGAAGGAAGCTCGATAGGAAGTTTTGATACAGCTTTTTCCCGCTGTTCTTTAATCTTCTTTTTTGATAGAAAGAGCTTCTTCTTTTGTTCATCCTCTGCCGTTACTTCAGGCAGTACTGATTGGTTTATAGGCGTTTCTGTATGTATGTACTTTGAAGTTTCAGCCCTTTTCTTCTCAGGCTGATTTATTGGAACATTCTTTTTGAGTTGTCCCTGAGGAACTGATTTTTTTAGTCCATTCGAGTATTTTGTTTGCTGAGAAGACCTATTTTTTTCAGCAGCAGCATTCTTCTCTTTGGCTTCATACCTTTTCTCCGAACCTTTAGAGCTAGATGTATCCCCTTTCATTTTCTTGGGCTTAGCTTCAGAAACTTCAGGTTTTGATACATTCTCTTTAAGAGATTCTCGGTCAGGAATATCAGCTTTTGCATTATCCTGTTTAAGATCCGATTGAGTTTTTTGTTCAGCTGCTGAATTTTGTTTATCTTCATTATTTTTCTCGGCAAATACTTCACCAGGAATAAAAAGGATGGCACCTGCGATCAAACCTTGCATAATGATGCTTGGAATTCGCACAAATTCACCTCCCTTCTTTCATCTATATAATACATCCAATTTATGTTTTATTTGTCGGTCTTTGTCCAAAATAGTCATTACTTCCTAAAGAACCATAATTTCAAAAAATATCAAGAGGGACTTGTGTCTTAAATTGGAGAGAAGTAAATGGCTTAAACATGAAACTTTACAATAGAAAAATCGTATAGTTATATGGAAGAAAGGTAAGGAGGTAGATTTTATGAGAAGTGCTAATCCTGCTTTAAAAAGTACAACCTTTAATAAATTTGGAGGAACCTCTGTCAGTAAACAGATGACATTATCAGGAACAGTTTATAAAACGTTTATTTTACTGATCATTTTAATGGCTTCTTCCTTTTACACTTGGCATCAATATAATATCGGGGAACCTGTAGGACATCTAATCACAATCGGTGTGATCGGGGGACTCATTTCAGCCATAATCATTGCCTTTGTTCCTAAGACTGCCCCGCTGCTAGCGCCGGTTTATGCAGCTCTTGAAGGTTTAGTGGTAGGCGGGATATCTGCAAACTTTGAATCTCAATTCAACGGGATTACAATGCAAGCCGCGGCATTAACGTTTGGTACGCTATTTGCCTTGCTGCTCGCATATATGCTCCGAATCATTAAAGTTACACACAACTTCAGATTGATCGTTTTCTCTGCAACAGCCGGAATTATGCTTGTTTATCTTACAAGCTTCATATTGGGGTTTTTCGGAATCAATATTCCCTACCTTCATAGTTCAGGACCAATAGGTATTGGAATCAGTCTATTTATCGTAGTCATAGCGGCTCTTAATTTGGTTCTGGATTTTGACTTTATCGAATATGGAGCAAGCCAGCGTGTTCCTAAATACATGGAATGGTATGGCGCATTTGGCTTGATGGTAACATTAGTCTGGTTATACTTTGAGATTCTTCATCTATTAGCAAAACTTAGACGAAACTAACAAAGAGAAGCCCTCCGGCTTCTCTTTTCTTATGAAAGGATCATTATCCACCTGTTAATCGTCCACCAGCCAATACCGATGTTAACGGCAAATAGACCAATTCTCATAACTTTATTCTCATGGGTTATGAGCTGAGCAGTATATAAAATCCCCCATAGAACGAGGATTAGAATCGACCATAACACCCCATTCATATCACCTTGCATAAATGCTCCATAGCTATAGATTAATTTATAGGGCATTAAAAGGATAGCAGTTAAAAAATACATCCCATGTACAGTGTATCTGCTCACTGAACTAGAGAGCGGGGCTGATTTAACAGCTAAACTATATAATAGAGCTATTCCAATTCCAGACCCAAGGAAAAATAACGCCTTGAAGATTTCATAAAAGAATAACGGCAAAACTTGAAGGGCATCGACCCAAAGAATTCTGCTATAAAACAGCAGCCATAGCATTGGAATGACACTGGCTATCGAGACAATGGTATTAATCCCTCTATAAACAGCAGAACCTAGCAGCATAACACCAGAAATAAAAAACAGAGAACCTAGCAGTTTGCTAGAAAATAGTAAAAGAAAACTATATAAACAGAGAAGAACGGCAAACGCAATATGAAGAATATAATCATATTTTGAATGCTCAGCTTGTTTAAATGTATTGTATATTGGAATCATGCTGCACCTGCCAAGTCTTGTCGTGTTTATTCATTTATCGACATGTATCTATAATTACTTAAATTATTCTTTCGGCACTTTAACAACACCGCGAATGTGCCACATGTTAATAAGCTCGATTCTTTTACGGTATTGTTTTGCCTGCAGCCTTCCCTTTTTGTATCTTCTTTTTAATAGCTGCAAGTAATCTTCAATCTTAAGATGATAATCATTCATGCTTTATACCCACCCTCGCCATTTTTCTCACTGTCATATTCCCGAAAATAGTCGATTTGTAACATGAAAAATAAAAAAACATGAGAGGGTTAGGAAAAAACAGCTACAAGATTGCAGCTGTTTTAAAATTATTCGCCGAGTTTTTTAATTTGTGATAATAGATCATTGTAAACAGCGATATCATCCAGCAAACCGCTTTGTTCGAGCAGATCAGCGTTCAGTTCTCCATCTTTTATGACTGTTAAATATTTATCAATTCCCTCTTGAAGCTTATAATTGTGTTCAATCACCTGATTGTGAACATCTTCAAACACAGAAGGGGGTGTTAAATCCCCAAACTCACTAATGTCTGATTTCATATCTTCCAGCAGCTGTTCAAGTTCTCCTCTCGCTTTTGGATCGTTTACTGCCGTTTCTGCAATTGCAGAAATCTCTTTTGAAAATTGTTGTACATCATTAATATATTCAGTAGCTTCAGGTACATAGTTCAGACCATTCGTTACTTCACTTACTGCAGAACAACCTGTTAATACCGTAATTGATAATATAGCGGCCATTAAAGTCTTTTTCATTTTTTTCTCCTTTTTCCTTTATATTTGGAATGGATTTGAATTAAAAAAACGCCCCATTTTTGAGCGTCTTATATTTCTGCTTATTATTTTATACGGCTGCTGATGCTTTAAGTTTCATTACTTTCTTAATGAGTAAAAAAGATCAGTGAACTTATCGATTACATTCTCAAATTTTAATTTTTCTTTCTCACCATAAACCTTTGATTTTAAACGTTCAGGATTAATAGAGGACAGTTCTTTCATATAAGCTTCAATCTTTTTTAGTACGGCATTAAAACGTTCCAGCGAAATTTCTTTTTTATACATTTTAGAATCCTTAATACGGTCTTCAAAAAGCTTCTGAAGCGTTTCATTAGAAAATTTAATATCTACTGCTTTTCTCGCTCCATAACCGTCCACGATATAAAACATGGTTGTCCCTTCTGACTTTTTGCTAGGATCGGCAAACGTTATTTCTGAGCTCAGGCTTCCGACTCTTACCTCCATTTTAAACGACCCTGAAGAAAACACCTGGTTTGGCGCAAGTGTTACAACAGGATTGTTCCCTGTAGGATTGTTGGCTGGAGGATTTTGAACTGGCGGGTTTGTTTCTTCTATTGGCAGCTCTATTTCATTTAGTGGGTCACTTTCCCCGTTTTGATTTTCTGGTTTCACAGGTACATGTTCCTTAACGATATCTTCAATTTGGTTCCATAATAATTCCCGAACCGTCTCTAATAATCCTTCAGCAGATTTTAAATGTTTCTTTACTTGCCCTTGTGGCGAGTCTGCAAGCAATGTCTCCAGGTCATTCTTTAAACCCAGCAAAAACTTGTTAAGTGACTCAGAGACTTCTTCTTTAAAGGTATCTAAACCAATTTCAGGAGTTTCTTTCAGCTCACCTTTAATAGAATGGATAAAGTCAGCGGAGCTATCTGCTAATTCATGCCTCCAGTTGCTATAGATCCGTTCCGCTTCTATTGCTCCTTGATGATGTTTCTCTATATCTTTTCTGGTGTACGTTTTAAAAGGTTTATTTTCATGAACACTCTTTTCAAAATGATCTTCTTTTCTATTTTCTTTATGAGTTTTCTCGGGAGGAACGGCTTCAAGATGCTGAGTCTTTTTTACATGATTCTTTTTCAAATGCCCATAAGCAAAATGGTTTCCCCGATCATATGAAAATGCCTGTGCAGCGTGATTTACCATCTTGAAAACCTCCTTTTCTCGTAAATTTTTGTTTTCTTCCTGACTTTTAGGACAAAATAAAAAAGCCCACAACAGAAGATACGATCTTCCTAATGCCGGCCGGTTGCATCACTAGCTCCACATACTTATAGATGCCCAAATAAAAAGTATGCTTCCACGCTTCCATTAATTTCAATTATAATAGCAAAAATCTTCGACAACAATATATTTTATTTATTTTTCAAGGCTCTTTTCTAACTTTTGTGAAGAAACTTCGTTGACAAGTTGATTGGAGCGCAAGGTGCGAGACTCCTGCGGGATCAGCGGGACAGGTGAGACCAATCAATGTCGCAAAGCGACGAGTGGGCTCACCGCACGCCCCGCGGAAAGCGAGCACCTGGAGCGGAAATCAACAACTTCCAATAGCATCAAAGTTTATGAAACCAGCCTTAGAAAAATTGAAAGGATGAAGGAAATGAGTAATAAGGATAGAGCTCATGAAGGAAAAGATGAACTGTACTTAGATATTGATAGGATGATTAACGAAGGAATGGCTGGCGGTACTGTGGCAGACACTGAAGATCTTAAACAAATCGGATATGATACTGATATTACCTCCCAAGAAGAACCGCCAACAATTGCTGGTGAAAGAGAAGAAAAAGATAAATAAAGAAACAAAAGGATGCCCTAATTATAGGACATCCTTTATCAGTTATAGTCACTTACAATGGTTTGGAAATCTCCTCAAGTGCGTCTCCTGCTTTATCGTTGTCTTCATGTTTAACAGCAAGGTCTCCTAATGAAACAATACCAACCACATTTCCATTATCCAAAACAGGAAGTCTGCGTACTTGATATTCAGACATCAGCTTCTTAGCCTCATCAATCGTCATTTCAGGTGTCCCTGTAACAGTATCTAATGTCATTACATCACTAACTGTACCTTCAATATTCCCGTCAGCAACACATCGAATAACGATGTCCCGATCGGAAACAATCCCTTTTAGTTCCCCATTTTCAGAAACCGGAATAGAGCCTACTCCTAAACTTTTCATCAAACCGGCAACTTTAGTAATTTTCGTACTTGGTTCACAAGTCTCAATATCTGAAGTCATAATATCTCTTAATTCCATTTTATCGCCTCCTAATAGGTAATACGGTTATTCTGTACCTTTTTAAGAGGAAAGCTAAAACTTTCAACTGCAGCTCCAGCATCAATATTATTGAGCCTTTATCAGTCTGATTTCCTTTAAAACTTCTTGATACCTTTGATCAAGTCTTGTTTTCTCTTCTTCTTTCATTGTTAAGGAAAGCTGCCCGATTAAATCTGTCATTTCAAGTTCAAGCTTCAGTAAATAATCTTTGTGATCTTTGGTTTTTAGATCTGGCTTTTTATCGCCATTCTTATTTTCAAGATATTCCTTATAGCTCCCCTCAAACCAATATGCTTTTGGAGGCTGAAGCTCCAAAACATGTGTTGCTGCTTTTTCCATTAATCTTCTATCATGTGTTGCAAGAATAAAGGTACCCGGATACGCGATCAAAACTTCTTCTAATGCTTCTCTCGTAAACAAATCCAGATAATTCGTCGGCTCATCAAGCAATAACAAATTATAATCATTTAAGAAAAGCTTCGCTAATGCAGTTTTCATCTTTTCTCCGCCGCTAAGTACCTCAACCTTTTTAAATACATCTTCACGTTTAAATAAAAGCCTCGCTAATATCGTCCTTACCCATGTCTCATCATACAAGCTGTTTTCCATGACATTTTCTAAAATACTTTTTGTCTCATCAAGGATATTTAGATGCTGATGAAAGTAGCCGATTTTGAGCTGCTTTGATTTTTCGATTTGTTCATTTCCTCTATTTATTATCTCTAAAAGGGTTGATTTACCTGTTCCGTTTTTACCTGTTAAAACAACCTTCATACCTGGCTTTACAGTAAAAGATAGGTCAGTAAACAGTTGCCGCTCGTCAAACCCAACGGAAAGTTGTTTAACAGCCAGCGCTTGTTTACCATGAATGACTGAAAACTGCTGAATATCAAAATCGATTTTTGGCTGTTCTTTTGGCTTTTCTTTCTTATCCATCATCTCGATTCTTTTTTCAATTACCTTCGAAGCTTTCTCCAAAGACCTTTTTGCACTTCGGACCTTCATTTTCCCTAATTTCGCTTCACTATATGACATGCGAGCTGGTTTATCTTTCATGTCCTTAGCTTTTGATGATTTCTCCTTTGCAGCATTCTCCAGCCTCGTTTTTTCTTTTACAAATTGCTCATATTCCAACTGCTGCCGCTCTTGTTTTTGCTCTTTTTGAATAAGATATTCTGTGTAATTTCCGTGATACAACGTAAATGTTTGCTGATCAAGCTCGATTATTTTTGTGCAAACCATATCAAGAAAAGTTCTATCATGAGACACGAGCAATACAGCACCATTATGATGATTAAGAGCTTTTGCCAGCTGATCCATCCCATCAACATCCAAATGGCTCGTCGGCTCATCTAGAATAAGAATATCAGGCTGCTGCTCAAGAGCTGCCGCTATCTGAGTACGCGTTTTTTCACCGCCGCTCATTGTTTCATAGTTTTTCCCTTTAAGGTTCCACTGACCTTCACTTCTTGCTGTAATCGTTTGTGAACCTTCTTCAAACTGGCTGACAACAGCGAACGTGCCGTAGTGCTGTACAGAACCAGAATCGGCTTCTTCCATCAGAGCAAGCAGCTTTAAAAATGTTGATTTTCCTGTTCCATTCAGCCCTACTAACCCAATACGATATTTACTAAAGAGCTGAAATGGCTCTGTTTGTTTTAAAATTAATTTTCCTTTGTAAGACTTTTCAAGTCCGATTGATTCCAATAAAAGCATAAAAAAACCTCCCAGTTTTACTAGAGAGGTCTGCCCACGCCGAATATCACCATACAACCGCGTGAAAAAACGATTTTTTGGCAACAAAAAAACAGGCCTGTAGTTAAGTCCTAAAAATGGGCAGAGTAATCCTATCTAGCGTTCTACTTAATTATTCAAGTAAATGGCTAAAAATAAGATTAATTGCTCATTGGACGTATACACCTGTTCCTTCCGTTATTTTTCTAAATTGTAAGCGATAACCCAAACTGCAGTCAAGCTTCATTTCTTATTCCTGTACCCAATGCAGATTTACTTTTCTTTGATTGGCACCAGGTCTTGTATCTTTCAGCATCCGGATAAAAAGCAGCCCTTTTCGGTAATGCGCTTGAACAGGATCTTGGTGTACCCGGACAGGAAGTGTGATCTCCCGCTTAAATTCCCCAAGCTGAAATTCTTCGGTATTCAAGCGATAGGAATCAAGAGATATAGATAATTTCCCTTGCACAGTCAATTTGAATGGATCTACAAGTACTTCTACGTCATCGGTTCGGTTCAATCCAGGCAGCGCAAGTACACAGCAAATTTCCTGAGGTGTTTCATATATGTTGCAAAGCGGATTTTCGTTCCTTATATCAGAACTCGGCGCTTCATTAGGTGCAAAGAACTGATCGCCAAAGTATTCTTCCGCCATCCTTTTCCAGTCCATCATTTGTTTCCAAGTGTCCATTCATATTCACCTCTTATGAAGGCGGCCCTAAAGGAACTGAAGGAAGATCAGGATCAGGAATTTGAGGAGCCGGACCTATATGACCGCCTGTGTTAAATAATTGCGAGACCGGTTGGATAACGCCAGCGCTGCCGATCTGGAGAACTGAGGAATTTTGAATGCCTTCTACTTTTAATTGCTGAATTACAATCGTCTGACTGACAAACAGATTCATGATTCCTCCTCCTCAATTTCTGGATAAGGATCTTTAAGAAAATTACGGATATGCTTTACCCGTGATTGCAGGGTCATCTCGTTGACTGAGCCTATATGAAGAAGAGCTGAACTTGATACACCGAGGATATCAATTCTGCCCACTCTAATAAAAGGGCATGCGTTAAACGTTTTCTTAATCTGAACTGCTGGACAAACAGGAACAACGACAGGCTGCGAAAAAATGTCATACTTGTTTAACGGGATATCGAACCTGCCAAAATCTGTACGTTCTCGCTGAATAGCGAGAGCAGCAGAAAAACATTGAATTTTTTCCGTATCCCCTGTCTGGAGTATGGAAGATGAGGCAAGTGAATTTAAGATCACTTCATCGACTGCAGATGTTCTGTACATTTTCTCACCTCTATAACGGAACGAGTGATGTTCCCAAAACAAGCGACTCAGGCGGAGTGTCAAACGCTGATCCAAGATTGATGCAATCTACATCTCCTACTAAAACAACAGAAGAAAGACCCACTCCGATGATGTTGATCTCACCAACAAACAGCTCATGGTTGGTTACGCAAAATTTCACTCTCTCCACCTCCGTCTGCCTTCGAATCTTTTAAGTGAACGATGAATGTTTCAATTCCCCGGTAGATATCCTCTTTCGTTTTTTGAAGAATATCTTTGCGGCCCCTCTCATCTTTTGGTTCATATTTTGTAAGATAATGCTTAATTCTTCCCGGCACCTGACGCTGAACATCCTCTAAAATAAAAACACGGTATGATTCATCAAGCGGAACATTTATTTTATTTTCAAGAGATTGCAGATACACAGGAGCTTCTTTTATAAAAAATTCATCCATCGCTTTTATCATTTCACGGTAATTAGGATTTTCTATGACACTTCGCTTCATTTGTCCTGGCATTTGAACCGTATTCTGCCCAATATTAAATTGCTCAATTAAATCTTTGCTTTCAGCGGAATGGCCTATGCCGATATGAAGGGTTCCCTCAAGTTTTTCTACTTTTAATTGATCAAACTTGTATTCTACCGTTTTAGGTTCATCAGCGAGTGCAGTAATTTGCTGCTTAAGCTTTTTTATCTGAAGTTCCAATACTTTAATTCTGTCATTCTGGTCCTCGATCATCTGTTTCATCTTGCTTAAATAATAGTTGTGCTCCTCGTTCATACAATCATCAGCTCCTTAGTAAGATGTATGCCTTCTTGCTAAGGAATTTGCATGTCGCTTAAAAATTTGTAGTGTTAGTGTTGTCATTTACATCCGGGTCTTGCGTATACGTCACGTTGTAGCCGTTGTGCAAACGAAGATTATCACCTGTATTAAATGAACCAGCACCTGCATAAGTTTTTGCATAACTAACCGGGCAGATCGTCTGGACGTCACCTACATGAAATACGGAACCGCTAGATACAGAGTTTACAGAAATCTTTCCTACGATAGCCGGCATACACGTTCAGTCCTTTGTAAGGTTCTCCTCATATGTTATGCATACGCCCATCTTCCTGTGATAAAAAACATCCATTCACCTTTAGGCTTCTACCTACATAAGCTATCTCAAAGGGACGACGTCACACTCGTAAAACCTTTTTTATAAGAAGGAGGTGTTAAAGTGCCCTGTTTGATTGTTGCACCTATCAACATCAATGCGGCAGAAGGGGTTGTGAATTTCGGCGATACGCTAGTAATCAACCCTAAAACTACAGGGAAAGGGTACAATGGCGCTGGCGGCGGAAATACAGGGAACTTTATACAGACGATCTCTGTTGTCAGTGCTACAAATACGTTGGATCCTGATGTTTTTGATTCGAATAATGCCGGAAATGCGTAGGGGGAATAGCGGATGTTTGGAAGAGGTCCTTTAAATCCTTTCTCTAATAACCGATCTATGGATGACTGGCTTAAATCGTTTGAACAGTTCGTCAACAAAGGGTTAACTCAGTTTGAGCGTTACGCTGACCAGATATCATTTGATGTTGATACAGAAGAGACTGCTCAAGATTATAGAGTCTATGCCAGTCTTAAGGCATATAATCCTGAAGATATCCAAATTGTAGTACTAAACCAGGGTCTTCAGATAAAAGCTCAAAGGGAAGAAATCAAATCGATGAAGAATAAGCGTACGGGGCATTTTCAGGAGAGAAAGTCCATGAAACGAACAGAACGATTTGTACAATTGCCTTTTATGTTTAGAAACGAAGATATAAAAGCTCAGTACAATAACGGCATCTTAATGATTACCGTAAATAAGAGTAATGGAGAAGCTGCTAACCCGACTGTTCCGATTGAGGTTGCAAATGAGAATAACGATAGTGAATTTGAAGAGTGAAATGTGAAGGCCCCTCTTTTATCAATAGAGGAGCCTTTTCTTTGTTTATCTGCCTAATGTAGGAGCCAGCCATACTTCACCTGTTCCTTCAAATACATGTAAATAGCCTTCCCCGCTCGTTGCAGATCCAACGATGGAAGAAGATGCGCGCTTGACTGAAAAATCGATGTCACCTTTTCTAAGAAGAGCAAAAGTACCGTCTACTTGAAGTTTTTCATCATTCAATTGAACTTTCATAATCTGATTTACCGGCACAGGACTTTGCAGGACGCAAAAGCCCGAACCCTTTAATCTTGTCTGAAACAGCCCATCATCACCTTTTATAGAAGACGTTAATTTTTGTCTTGAGACACCAAGCTGGACTGTAGGCTCCGCGGCATAAAACATTCCTTTATCTGCAACTACTTCTTCTTCGTTAAGGTTCATTAGAAGGTAATGTCCATAAGAAGGCTCTAAATAAATCTCACCCGTACCCTCATAGAGAGGCTTGAACAAAGACTCATCCGTCAGAATATTTGAAGCCATCTTTTTCATAAAACCGCCAACACCGCCTGCGTTACTTTTCAGCTGCAAATCACCCTTCATAAACTGAAGAGCACCCGCCTCAGCTTGTACCGCACCTTGGCGAAGTGTAATCCTAACTTGTTTCAGTTTAATTCCCGTTTCCTTTGCATAATAAGATGAACTGGACCCGGCACTCGTTACAGGCAATTGTTTATATTCAAGGACTTCAAACGTTGCACGGCGTCCTTCTTGTTTTTCTATTACTGTAAACAGAGAATCATTCATGTTATCACCCTCCTCCTAACTAGGATACCAAAGAGTCTCTTAACCTAGTCAAAGCATGGTATAATTCACATAAAATTATAAAAAAGAAAGGCGTGATTTTTTTATGCAAAACAAAATCATTCTAGTCACTACAGATTCTTTTGGTACCGGCAATGACCCTGCCCTTGGTGAAAATGTGATGGAAACGTATTTTACTGTTTTAAAACAGCAGTCTGATCTCCCAGCAGCTATCTTTTTCATGAATCGCGGCGTGTACTGCCTGACAGAACAATCATTGTGCTCACTTCACCTGAAAGAAATTGAAGAAAAGGGCGTAAAAGTGTTCGGATGCAAAACATGCGTGGACCACTATAATGTCGAAAATGAACTAGCAGCTGGAGAAATCTCCGGAATGGCGCATTTCGTTGAACTTTCGGCGCAATATGAAGTCATTACGATTGCTTAATACATAATTTGATCGATGGTAACCAACAAAAAAACGCACACCCCCAACGTCGGGAGTGTGCGTTTTTCAATTAGCTCTTTTCTAAAATAACGTTGCTTCCGTACTTCAATTCTCTTCATTGACAAGTTGATTGGAGTGCAAGGTGCGAGACTCCTGCGGGATGAGTGGGACAGGTGAGACTCCTAAAGCGCAAAGCACTAGGAGGCTCACCGCACACCCCGCGGAAAGCGAGCATCCTGGAACGGAAATCAACTACTTACAAGAACAACAAAGTTTATGAAAACAGCCTTTCAATTTATCTGCGCTTCTCTTCAATAATTCTCTTCTCATGCGATGTCGGTTCTTCTCTTATCACAGTCTCTCGGTGGACGGGATCTTTTCTAACTGTGAAAAGACGCTTAAGCAGCATACCCACCACTCCATAGACAATGATCGCTATGATGGTTGACAGCTCTACAACAAAACCATTAGCCAGTTCAATGTTCGGGAATATAGCTTTGAAAGGCAGCAGCAGCGGCTCACTTAATCCGTAAATTAGCTGAGCAAAGGCAGCTCCTTCATTTGCGTTGAACATTTGAAAAATGAAACGCAAAACTAAAATTAATTGAATGATGCCTACAATAAATGAAATTATCGTTGCGGGTACGGAACGTCTCATAACAATTCCCTCATTTCAGTGGATTTGCTCTTAAGATACCCGTAAATTCAACAAATTAAGCATTCGTTGCAGGCTTAAATACCTTATCGTAGTTTGCAAGCCATTGTTCCGTGAAGTCCACAAGTTCCATTTGCGGAATCAGACGGCATTCGGATAGTCCAGCTTTCCCTTTTTTTACGGTGTGACCTGCTTCCTCATATGCATTGCCGATCTCCTCAAACAGTTCCTCACGATAAGAAATTTGAGTAAAAGTCTTCCAAACTCGCTGACCATCCAGATAATATGGTCCTGCGTTCTCTTCTGTTTTTGGGTTTGGAACACGATGTTCAGCCAGATGCATTGTCGTATTGGAGTCATAGCCCACGCCTATTAAAAGAACGTGGCCGCCTAGTTCATACATTTTCCCAAGTGGTGAATCCTCTCCTAAAGCAAAATCGAGAGTTTGACCGTTTATGATCGTTTCTTTATTTTTCCCCCACGCCGCAAAAGATTCAGTAGGGTGGTTACTTCTTATTACTCCAGGAAACGTCCGAAATGCTTCAACAATCGCCCCCATAAAATAGGTCGGCACAATCTTAGGATCAAAAGCCGGCATTTCATCACGAATGACTGGCCACCATTCTTCAGGTACTGGAGGATTCAGCCAGCCAGCCGGATCTGAATAATGAGCAGTATGTGCAGGCATCACAAGTGTTCCTTCTTCTGTAATTACATCCATTAAAGCTTGTACGACTGCCACCGGTCCGCCAACTACCCAGCCTAGCGATTTTAAAGAGGAATGCACCATTACGGTCATCCCTTTTTGTAAACCCAGATTACGAAAATCCTCTGCTAAAGACGATCTCGTTTTTGGAAAATCCGTTTTCAATTCCATTCTGTTCACTCTTTTCTTTGGGATCATTATCTAAATCATTATTGTTTTAAATCTTTTTTAGGGCTCTTTTTTAAAAGATTGTTGCTTTCAAACCTCATTTTTTTTTTGACAGTTGATTGGAGTGCAAGGTGCGAGACTCCTGCGGGACAGGCGGGCAGGTGAGACACTTAAGAGTGACACGTACAAATGTGGCTCACCGCCTGCCCCGCGGAAAGCGAGCATCCTGGAGCGGAAATCAACATCTACTATTATTCTTTTTCTATCATTATAACAAGCAATTGGATGAATTTGGAGATGACTATCATTGATTGTTTTTGGTTGAATTTGAATGTTTTTGATTGAAAAATGTAAGGGCTTACGTTAAACTGAGGTCAATGAATGAAGATTGTTGGAGGTTTTTAAATGTTAACTCCTGAAAGGCACCGTAAAATCATTGAACGATTAGGCGAAAAGCAAGTCGTTACCATACAAGATCTAGTCGAAGCCACATCTTCCTCCGAATCAACAATCCGGAGAGATTTGAGCCAGCTTCAAAAAGAAAAGAAACTTAAACGAGTACACGGTGGCGCTTCTCTTCTGCACCAAAAAAGTGAAGAGTTAAGCGTGGTCGAAAAGTCAGCCAGAAATTCTTCAGAAAAAGAGAAAATCGCAAACTTTGCCGCTGCTATCGTGAATGATGGCGACTGTATCTACATTGATGCCGGAACGACAACCCAGTTAATGATCCCTCATTTGAAGGATAAAGCGATTACAGTGGTAACGAACGGGATTTCTCATCTAGAGGCTTTGACTGAACACCAAATTACTACGTATTTGGTCGGCGGTCTTGTTAAACCCAAAACCAAAGCACTTGTCGGCAGCGGAGCACTTAACAGCTTAAGCTCTTACAGGTTCGATAAATGCTTCATGGGAATAAACGGCATACACCTTGAGGCAGGATTCACTACACCTGACCCAGAGGAAGCAGCAGTAAAACGGCTGGCAATCTCTCTTTCACAAGAAGCTTTTATTCTAGCTGATCACAGCAAGTTTAACGAAGCTTCATTCTCAAAAGTTGCTGATTTAAATGAGGCTGTCATTTTAACAAACGAAATGGACGAAGACGCTGCCTATGATTTTGAAGATAAAACAGAAATAAGGGTTGTGACATCATGATCTATACTTGCACACTCAATCCATCCATTGATTACGTAGCAAGAGTAAATGACTTTAAGGAAGGCCATCTGAACCGGACAGAAACAGCACAAATGTATCCTGGCGGAAAAGGAATCAATGTTTCGAGAGTCCTTAAGCGTCTGGGAATTGAAAGTACTGCTCTAGGATATACCGGTGGTTTTACGGGTGAATTCATAAAAGAATTTCTCACAAATGAAACGATTACCCACGATTTCATAACAGTTTCGGATGTTACAAGAATCAATGTAAAACTCAAATCTGAAAAAGAAACAGAGATTAATGGACTTGGTCCAAGTATCTCTTCTTCTAAGCAGCAAGAACTGCTTGAAAAGATAAACAGTATGAATGAAGGTGATTTTCTCGTTTTAGCGGGCAGTATACCTCAATCTATCACAGAAAATTTTTACGGAGAGATTGCAAAAAAATGCCTTCAAAAAGGTGTAAAAGCAGTTATTGATACAGCAGGAACAGCGCTTATAAAGACTTTTCCTCATATGCCATTTTTAATAAAGCCTAATCATCACGAGCTGGGCGATATTTTTCAAACAAAGATTGAAAGTGTTGAAGACGCGGTTTTTTATGGGAAGAAATTGCTGAATGAAGGTGTGGAGAATGTCATCGTTTCTATGGCTGGTGAGGGAGCAATTTTCCTTAATAAACAGCACACTCTTCTTGCTAATGTACCAGCTGGAGTCGTAAAAAACTCTGTTGGTGCTGGAGATTCAGTAGTAGCAGGTTTTCTATCACAGATTATCCAGCATGACGATATTCTAACCGCATTTAAGTTCGGAGTCGCATCTGGAAGTGCTACTGCATTTTCGGAAGATCTTTGCACAAAAGAGCTAGTTGAAAAATTAGTAAAAGAAATCTCTATAAAAAAGATATAAAGCTTTACCTTTTGGGGAGGTAGTCACTATGAAAATCACAGATTTACTTACGAAAGATACCATTATCTTAGACCTGGACGCCCGTTCGAAAGAGTCAGTGATCGACGAACTAATCGAACAGCTGCATGCTGCGGGCAAGTTAAATAATAAAGAAGAGTATAAAAAAGCGATTTTAGCGCGTGAAAGCCAGAGCACAACAGGTATTGGCGAAGGCATCGCAATCCCGCATGCTAAAACAAATGCCGTCAGCCAGCCCGCAATTGCATTTGGCCGCTCTCAAGACGGTATTGATTATGAATCATTGGATGGTCAGAACGCTCATTTGTTCTTCATGATTGCAGCTTATGAAGGCGCAAACAATGATCATTTAGCCACCCTTTCAAGACTTTCAAGCTTTTTAATGGACACGGAGTTCAGAAAAAAACTCGAAACCGCTGCAACGAAAGAAGAAATTCTGCAGGCTATTGACGCAAAAGAGAAAGAGACGCAAACAGAAGAAGACCCAATCGTGTCAGCATCACGTCAAAAGATATTAGCCGTTACAGCCTGCCCGACAGGTATTGCCCACACATATATGGCTGCCGATTCTCTTAAAGCAAAAGCAAAGGAAATGGGCGTAAATTTAAAAGTTGAAACAAACGGTTCGAGCGGAATCAAGAATGGTCTTACAAAAAAAGATATTGAAGAAGCCGACGCGATCATTGTAGCAGCCGATAAGCAGGTGGAAATGGACCGTTTTAACGGCAAGCATGTGATTCAGGTTCCCGTTGCCCAAGCGATCAGAAAACCTGAAGAACTTATTCAGCAAGCACTTGATCAAGATGCACCTGTTTATAAAAGCACCGGAACCTCTCGATCAGATGAAAAAAACAACACATCAAAGAGCGGAAGATCAGGATTTTATAAGCATTTAATGAGCGGTGTATCAAACATGCTTCCATTTGTGGTCGGCGGAGGTATCTTGATCGCCATCTCATTCATTTTTGGAATTAAAGCCTTTGATCCCAACGATCCTTCTTATCATCCGATCGCTGAAGCGTTGAATACGATTGGAGGCGGAAATGCTTTTGCATTAATGATTCCTGTACTTGCTGGATTCATAGCGATGAGTATTGCGGACAGACCTGGTTTTGCTCCTGGAATGGTCGGAGGTTTCATGGCAGCAACAGGCGGAGCTGGATTTTTAGGCGGATTGATTGCTGGTTTCTTAGCTGGCTATCTCGTTCTTGGCTTAAAGAAAGCATTCAGTAAATTGCCAGATTCACTGGAAGGCATCAAGCCTGTTCTTCTTTATCCATTGTTCGGTATTTTACTGACAGGTCTTATTATGATGTACATTGTAATCGAACCTGTAAAAGCACTGAATGATGCACTGACAGTTTGGCTGAAAGGAATGGGGACTGGGAACCTCGTATTGCTTGGGTTGATCTTAGGCGGAATGATGGCAATCGATATGGGCGGTCCTATCAATAAAGCTGCCTTTACATTTGGAATCGCGATGATTGATGCTGGTAACTTCGCGCCTCATGCTGCCATCATGGCTGGCGGTATGGTACCGCCGCTTGGGCTTGCATTATCAACAACATTATTCAAAAAGAAATATACGAAAGCTGAAAGAGAAGCCGGCAAGACAAACTACATTATGGGTGCTTCGTTTATTACCGAAGGAGCTATTCCCTTTGCAGCTGCCGATCCAGGACGTGTCATACCGGCAGCAATCGCAGGTTCAGCTGTGGCTGGGACACTTTCCATGGTGTTTGGCATCGGGTTGCCAGCACCGCATGGCGGAGCATTCGTCATTCCGATCGTAAACGGCAACCCTCTGCTTTATGTATTAGCAATTTTGATCGGTGCAGTAGTAACTGCCTTTATAGCCGGTTTCTTAAAGAAAGAAATAAAAGAATAAAGAATAAAAAGAGGGTGACCCATAGAAGGGAACCCTCTTTTCCTTATGTGGATGGACTATTCTTTCATTTTGGTGAGGCTTTTACGGTACGTGTTCTTTTTTTATTACACGTTCGCCCAATAGCGATGGAGTTTCACCCGAACACGTACTGGTTTCGCCCCAACTAGGGTTAGTTTCGGCCCATCTGTTTGAAGTTTCACCCCGTAAAGCTTTATCTTCACCCCAAGCTTGTTTTCCAGCTTAAAATTCCACATAAAAGAACGTCAAAAATGCAAAAAATTCATAAATGGCGAAGAAAAAAGACTCAAAAGGCTTTTTCCTGATGAGTCTCACTATTCTTACTTTATGCAGCTGCATGTTCATCTTTATCTGCTTGTGATTTCTTCTGGCCGATGCTCCAGCCTGTGTACGCGAGCAGCAGTGTAAACATTGGTGATAGCCATAGGAACAATGCGTATGGGATGTAATCAATGACAGACACACCAAGTGTTGACGCGAAGAATGCACCACTCACACTCCAAGGTACGAGCGGGTTCACGAGTGTTCCCCCATCTTCCACTGTTCGTGACAAGTTCTTTAATGGTACACCTGATTTTACGTATGCATCTTTTAACGCCTGCCCCGGCAAAAGAATAGACAAGTACATCTCGCCTGCAAGCAAGTTTATTCCTACTGAAGAAGCTAATGTTGTTGCAATAAGCTTACCTGCTTTTTGCGCAGTGTCTTTTACAGCACCAAACAATAGATCAAACAGTCCAAGTGCTTGAATCACTCCGCCTAAACCTAATGCAATAAGTACAAGTGAAATCGACCACATCATCGACAATAAGCCGCCTTTGTTTACGATGCTGTCTACTGTTGCGTTTCCGGTTTCCGTCTGTAAACCATTCTGCATCACGTTCATCACTTTTTGTACAGTCAGATCTGGCACTAGGAAAAATGAAACCGCAATTGAAACGACTACACCTGCTAATAAAATTGGAATGATCGGAAGTTTTCTAAACGCTAAAACAAGTACAATGATCGGTGAAATAAGCGTTACTGCATGGATCGGAAATTCATTGGAAAGTACAGATCGAATCTGTTGAATTTCCTCAAAATTAGCGGCTCCCGTCCCTTTTCCACCAAGAACAAAAAATGCTATTGCCGTTAGTATGAATGCCGGTACTGTTGTCCACATCATATGACGAATGTGTTCGAACATGTTCACACCGACAACACCTGGTGCAAAGTTAGTGGAATCGGATAATGGCGACATCTTATCTCCAAAGCATGCTCCGGAAACAACTGCTCCTGCAGCCAAGGCCGGATTCACTCCTAACACGTGTCCGATTCCCATTAAAGCGACTCCAACCGTACCAACAGTTGTAAAAGAACTCCCCGTAAACGATGAAACGATTACTGTAATAAGGAGTGCGCTGACAGCGAACCATTCTGGCTGAATGATATCCATACCGTAAAACAGGAGCGTAGGAACCGTTCCGCTTAACATCCAGCTAGCAATAACAAGACCAACGGTTAAGAGAATTATGATCGGCTGAAGACCAGCGATGATTCCGTTGACCATTCCCTTTTCGAGGGTTTTCCAGCTGGCTCCAAATAAAGCACCAACTGCAGACAGTAAAATTAAACAAGCGAGCAGCGGAATGTGAGGCTCTACTTTTATATAAACAAGACTCGTAAACATAACAGCAAAAATCGCTGCAAATAAAACGAGCGCTTTCGGTAATGAGATTTGTTTTTTCATAATGATGTATCTCTCCGTTCGTATGAATCATAATTTCACTTACACGCTTAAACGCTTTTATGCGTTGAAGTAAATGAGCAACTGTTTTACATACTAACGGACTTTACAGATGCTGTCAACACTTTAAGAGTGGTAAATTAAAGTAAAGACAGTATTGGAGGGTGTGCAATTGTATTATCAGATGCAGGAACGATGAATCCAAAAGTTTTTCTGTTGAATCCACGAGTTTGTGGGGTGAATCCAAAAATTTTGCTCTTCAATCCAGAAATTTCAGGCGTTTATCCACGAGTTTACATTTGCCGACAATAACCGACACGCCTGCTGCCATAAAACCCAACAAAAAAAGGAGCGAGGCAATTTCCCCTCACTCCTTCATTCTCCTATCTTCCCCGCCTCGCAAAGTCCACAAATCGAAACTTATCTAATCGGTGGCGGGATTCGGTATATTGAAAAAGACTAGCATCGTCGAGATACACATAATTTTTCACAACGACAATGTGCTGAAATCCATTTAGATCCATCAGCTGTTTATCTTCTTCTGTACACTCAACGACTACGATTTCTTTTTTCGCAAAGCTTATGGTTAATCCCAGCTCTTTTTCTAAATAAGCATAAATTGATTTTTCACCGATTTCTTTTGACAGCTTCGGAATATACTTTTTCAAGAAAAAATCCTTGTCCAAAATGATGGTTTCCCCATCAATCTGTCTGGAACGGATCACTTTCCAAACAAGTTCATTTGAATCAGCCTGAAGCTGCTGCTGTAAAAAGCTGTCTGGTTCAATCAATCCAAACTCATGAACGGTCGTTACGCTGCTTTTCCCCATTGTTTCTGACAGCTCTTGAAAGCTGACTAACCCTGAAACAGGAAAACTGAACTTGTTCGTCTCAAGGACGATCGAGCCTTTCCCCCGGATTTTTTGAATAAATCCGTTTTGTGATAAAAGGTTCAGCGCCTTTCTAACCGTCTCTCTTGATGTTTCGTAGCGGTCTGCAAGTTCGTGTTCAGATGGAAGCTGGGTGTTCGCCGCAATAATTCCTTCTGCTATTTGTGAAGAAAGTTCTTGATAGATTTCTTGAAATTTATTTTTTCGCATCATTTTTCACCATGCTTATTGTAGCATTATTTTTTCAAGTGAAAAACGACAGATTCATACGGTCTCATCGTAAATGAAGAAAAATCATCCGGCGCAGAATCATAATTGCTTATCAGCACATCTGCTTTATAGCCATCAGCCATATTTTCCTCAGGAATAGTGAACTTTGTCTCCGTGCCGTAAAAATTATTAACGACCAGCAGTTTTTCATCATTATCTCCGTTACGGAAATAAGCAAAAATTTCAGGGTGATCCTCTAAAATAAGCTCATAATCACCATATGTCATAATGTCCAGATCTTTTCTGAGCTGATTCAGTTTTTGATAATGATAAAAGACGGAATTATCATCCTTAACAGCCGCTTCTGCATTAATTTCTTTATAGTTATTCGCAACCGGAATCCAAGGCTCACCTGATGTAAATCCGGCATTTTCTTCATCGTTCCACTGAACAGGCGTTCGAGAATTATCACGGGATTTATGCTTCAGAATTTCTAAAATCTCATCTTCACTTCGTCCTTCTTCTTTTAATAGCTTGAACATGTTCAAGGACTCGACATCTCGATACTCCTCGATCGAATCGAACTTCGGATTTGTCATGCCGAACTCTTCACCTTGATAAATGTAAGGTGTACCTTGCATCATATGGATCGTTGTGGCAAGCATTTTTGCTGATTCTACACGATACTTTCCATCATCCCCATAACGCGATACGATTCTTGGCTGATCATGGTTGCACCAAAAGAGCGCATTCCACCCTCCGCCTTTATGCATCTCGACCTGCCATGTGGATAAGATCTCTTTAAGCTTCAAGAAATCAAAATCAGCAACACTCCACTTTTCACCGTTCGGATAATCCACTTTTAGATGATGAAAATTGAAAGTCATGCTTAACTCTTTACGGTCTGGATTCGTATACTTTACGCAATTATCGATCGTTGTGGAAGACATTTCACCTACGGTCAATACATCATACTTTGAGAAAACTTCTCTGTTCATCTCCTGCATATATTCGTGAACACGCGGTCCATCTGTGTAAAATTTACGGCCATCACCAGGTGCCACTGATCCATCATCATCAGGAAACTCCTGATTTTTTGAGATTAGATTAATAACATCCAGACGGAAGCCATCAACACCCTTTTCAAACCAGAAGTTCATCATCTCATAAACCTTCTGGCGGACCTCTTCGTTCTCCCAGTTTAAATCAGCCTGTGTCACGTCGAAGAGATGAAGATAATATTGTCCTGTTGCTTCATCTAATTTCCACGCAGAACCTCCGAATTTGGAAATCCAGTTCGTCGGTTCGCCGCCATCAACAGGATCCTTCCAAATGTAAAAATCACGATATGGATTGTCTTTAGAAGAACGTGACTGCTGAAACCAATTATGTTCAGTGCTCGTGTGGTTTACGACAATATCCATGATGATTTTCAGATTACGTTTGTGCGCTTCAGCCAATAAGCGGTCGAAGTCTTCCATCGTTCCATATTCATCAAAAATTTTATAATAATCACGGATGTCATATCCGTTATCACGCTGCGGAGAATCATATATAGGAGTCAGCCATAACACATCGACCCCTAAGTTCTTCAGATAATCCAGTTTATCAATGATCCCTTGAATATCTCCAGTTCCGTTTCCTGTTGTATCATTAAAGCTTTTCGGATATATCTGATAGACAACTGATCGTTTCCACCATGGTTCGTTCTTCATTATTTTCACCGCCATATTTTTTTCATTATCAATGAAAACAACCGGAAATCACGAATCATCCGGTTGTTTTGTTTTAAATGTTTTTAGCGTTTACTTATCTTTTTTCAATTTTGCATAGAAATACGTCAATACAAATGGCACGACGATTACGATTCCCATTCCGATAAAGAATGAACCCCAGCTTCCAGGAAGAATTGAAAGGAATCCAGGAATTCCGCCTACACCAATGGAAGATGCTTTTACGCCAGCAATCGTAATCACGATACCTGCAATTGCAGAACCGATCATCGCAAAGATAAATGGATATTTAAAGCGTAAGTTAACCCCGAACATAGCAGGTTCAGTAATACCAAGATAAGCAGATAAAGCTGATGTTCCTGCAAGTCCTTTTAACTTCTCATCACGTGCTGCAACGAACATGGCAAGTGCAGCTGAACCTTGAGCGATGTTTGATAATGCAAGCATCGGCCATAAGAATGTTCCGCCAGTATTTGAGATAAGCTGCAGATCGACAGCTAAGAACGTATGGTGCATTCCAGTCACAACGAGAAGTGCGTAAAATCCTCCGTAAATCAATCCGCCTAACCAAGCAAAGTTATCAAAAATAGATACGAAGAAGTCTGTCACAGCATTACCGATCGAGAACGTAATTGGACCGATAACGATAAATGCTAAGAATCCTGTTACTAACAATGTGATTGGTGCAACTAACAATAGCTGCAGTGAATCGGGAATACGCTTTTTCAAAAAGAGTTCAATTTTAGCTAACACATAAGATGCAATTAGTACTGGCAATACTTGACCTTGATAACCAACTTTTTCAATCGGCAGACCAAACAAATTCCATGTCGGAATATCCTTTGTTTTACCGTAGTCCCAAGCATTTAAAAGATCTGGATGAACGAGCATCAGTCCAAGGACGATACCAAGCAAAGGACTTCCGCCAAACTTCTTAACGGCTGACCATCCGATTAAAGCAGGCAAGAACACGAAAGCGGTATTGGCGATCAGGTTAATGATGCCAGCGAGATCTGCCCAGTTTTTGTGAACATCAATAAATGATTTTTCATCATAAAAAATGCCCGGTCCTGTCAGAATGTTGTTGATACCCATTAATAGACCTGCTGTAACGATGGCTGGAAGGATCGGAATAAAGATGTCAGCTAAAGCTTTAATCGCTCTTTGAAGCGGATTCAATTTCTTGCTTGCTTCGTCTTTAATGTCTTCCTTTGAAGCCCGACCTGTACCAGTGATGTCGATAAATTCGTTGTACACTTTATCAACGGTTCCTTGTCCGATTACAACTTGATATTGGCCGTTTGCTGAGAACGATCCTTTAACTAAATCAATATCCTCAAGTGCTTTCTCATCTACTTTCCCTTCGTCCTTCAATGCAAGGCGAAGCCGTGTGACACAGTGTGTAGCCGCAGATATATTATCTTTACCGCCGAGAGCCACGACGATTTGTTCAGCTGTTTCGCGGATTTTGCTCATTAATGTTCCCTCCTAGAAACCGTTTCCATTACTGCTGATAAAAAAAGGTCTTATCGTTTCTATACCCTTGATTATCATGTGATGAAAACTAGTACTTTAATCAAACTGCTGTATTAAGCGTTTGCAAAGAATCTAAAAACTTGTATATACATATCACAAAAACAATTTAACCTGTATATACAAATAAGTCAACTCTTTCGTTTGATTGGTGTTATTTACTAATAAACGCAACTTTTCCTTTTCCTATTTTCTTTTGATATAATCTGTTACAGAAGCAGAAACGAACTGAAAAGGAGATCATAGAATGTCACCTAAAAAAGCACTTACTATTGCAGGCTCAGATACTAGCGGCGGAGCAGGTATTCAAGCTGATTTAAAAACGTTCCAAGAGCTTGGCGTTTACGGCATGACAGCACTTAACGTTGTAGTCGCTCAAGATCCGCATCGCGACTGGTTCCATGAAGTATTTTTATTGCCTGCTGATATGTTTAAAAAGCAGCTGGAAACGGTCGTATCAGGAATTGGAGTGGATGCATTAAAAACAGGTATGCTTGCATCTGTGGAAGCAATCCAAATAACAGCTGATCTAATTGAAAAACATAACCTTCAAAACGTAGTAATCGATCCAGTAATGGTTTGTAAAGGAGCAGAACCACTGCACCCTGAACTGGCAAGCACACTGCAAAATGTTCTTGTACCAAAAGCAACAGTTGTTACACCTAACCTTTTTGAAGCAGCACAACTTGCTGGCATGGAACCAATCACAACAGTTGAACAGATGATGGAAGCAGCTCATAAGATTCAAGCTAACGGTGCAAAATACGTTATCGTAAAAGGCGGCGGCAAGCTGGATCACGAAAGTGCAGTAGATGTTTTATATGATGGAAACGAGTTCGAAGTATTAGAATCAGAGAGAATCGAAACAACGTGGACGCATGGAGCGGGATGCACATTCTCAGCTGCAATTACAGCTGAACTTGCAAAAGGAAAGCCTGCACGTGAAGCGATTCTTACGGCAAAAGATTTTATTACAGAAGCAATCGCATCAGGTTTTGAACTTAATCAATATGTAGGACCAACATGGCACGGAGCATACCGCGATAAACTAAATAAGTAATACTTTTATGGATGAGCCGGTTTGATAGAATCGGCTCTCTTTTTTATGACAGGCATATCCATACACGATTTCTGCTGTTTTGAATTATAATAAGTACATCTATCATAAGCAGGAGTGTGAAGTATGCAGCCTATTCAAGCTAATGACGTCCAGAACGCACTGGATCAACTTATCGGTAAAGAACTTTATTTGCATTTGGAAACCACAAACGGCGCTTATGCCAATCACAATAATGAATCAGTACTTACTGTTAATGCATATATCCGAAACGGAAAAGTAACACCTTTGTCTGGAAAGATCATGGGAATCGGTCCTTTTCGTGTCGGTTTAAAGATTGAACTTGGCTGGATCTATGCAGAAGGATTAACACATTGGGAAATCGACTCAGAAGGAAGGCTTCTTCTTGCGGGTCATGATCAAGAAGGCCGTCTGGCTGTCGCTCTTCAGCTCAGTTCTTCCCCATTTGATGTATAAAGGAGGTTATCATTCATGAACGATCACTTATTAGTCATCTTTCCTCATCCGGATGATGAAGCTTTTGGAGTATCAGGGACAATTGCCAAACACACGAAAAAGGGTTCACCCGTTACTTATATTTGCCTTACTTTAGGTCAGATGGGGAGAAACATGGGAAATCCGCCTTTCGCAACTCGTGAATCCCTCCCTCTTATCCGTCAAAAAGAATTGGAAAATGCTTGTGCGGCAGTTGGCATTGAAGATCTTCGTCAATTTGGACTTCGCGATAAGACGATTGAATTTGAAGACGAACAGCTTCTCGCTGAACAATTTTTATCTGTCATTGATGAAGTGAAGCCAGCAACTATTATTACTTTTTATCCAGGATACAGTGTGCACCCCGATCATGAAGCAACGGGAAGAGCCGTAGTGCGTGCGGTTAAAAGCATGGATGAGTCGGCGCGACCAGAGCTTTTATGTGTAGCTTTTGCCAGGAATTCTGAAGAGGACCTTGGTGCTCCTCACATTGTTACAGATGTTTCTGATGTTTTTGAAGATAAAATGAACTGCATCAAAGCGCATCGCTCCCAGACGCAATGGCTCGTTAATAGCGTAGAAAAAGATCCTGCAATGCTGGAATGGGTTCAAAAAGAAAGATTTTGGCGGTATCCGTTATAACTTTTAAGTCTTAGAATTCGTTGCCTTGATGGGCTTTCGGATTCTTTTTTTATGATTAATAACTTGAATTTTCAAAAAAATGTACAAATCCATGTGGCATTTCCCTCCTATTGTGGTATACTAAATGTAACAAATCGTTCACATTTTAGACGCTAATTTGTCAAAATTGTAAGCGTGTACACTACATCAAGGGGTTGATATGTAATGGATGTTTTTATGGTTTATTTGTTTGTAGCAACTGCGACACCGCTATTCTTGTGGCATGATAGCCGTAAGCTCGCACTTGCACAGATACCGTTTATCGCCCTGTTATGGACTTACGTTGGATTATTTATGGCATATGACAGTTTAAGCCTGTTTGTTCATAGTTTCTTTATAACGGTATTTATTGCAAACGTCGTTTTTGCTCATTATGCAGCATACGTTGTTTGGGGCCGTCCATACTTGGCGAAACGCAAAATGGAAAAAGAATATTAAGATAAGACATTGCTCCCCTCTATTCATTTAGAGGGGTTTTTGCATTTATTGGTAAATTAAACCTGAGAAATTCCGCGGTATACCTCGGCTCATCATCCTCTCATCTCCCCTCATCCTCTATAGCGTATATATCCTTCCTTACTTCGATTTTCTTCACTTTTTGCCCGTTTTCTACACTATCTCACCAAACCCTATTGTCATAAAATCTGACCATGTTATACTCAGTAACGTTGAATTTTTGACCGGACAAGTAAATAAAAAACACAAAAAACTAACTAACAAAACAGGAGTGATTAACACCGGATATGGCTTTTAATGAAACAAAAAATAAACGTATTGTAATAAAGATTGGTTCCAGCTCATTGACGAGCGGACTTGGTGATATTAGCAGACGTAAATTAGAACGTCTTGTAGATGAAGTTGTAAAATTAAAAGATGAAGGACACGAGGTATTGCTAGTCTCATCCGGCGCAGTTGCAGCAGGGTACAGAAGATTAGGATGCTTAAACCGTCCAACTACCTTATCTGAAAAACAAGCAGCTGCTTCAATCGGACAAGGTCTTCTAATGGAAGCTTATTCCGAAAGATTTGTGTCACATGGCTATACTGCTTCACAAATCTTGATCACTAGAAGTGACTTTTCTGACCGCAATCGTTATCACAATGCACGAAATACAATAAATGTTCTCTTAGACCGCGGCATCATTCCAATCGTGAATGAAAATGATACGGTAACAGTCGAACGTTTAAAGTTTGGAGATAACGATACACTTTCTGCAAAAGTGGCAGGACTTGTAGATGCGGATCAACTGATCATCCTTTCAGACATTGACGGTCTATATACAGAAGACCCAAGAAAAAATCCAGAAGCTAAACTATTAACGAAAGTAAGCGAAATTACACCAGAAATTGAGGATTCGGCTGGCGAACCCGGCAGTGCGGTCGGCACAGGCGGAATGCGTTCTAAAATTGATGCAGTCAAGATTGCAATGGCTTCAGGCATCTCATCATTCCTTGGTAATGCAACTGCAAATGACATCATTCATAAAGCAGTGACAGGAGACGCACGAGGAACTTATTTTGTTCCTAAAAAGAACGAATTCAATCTGGATACAAAATTGCAATGGATTGCGTTCCATTCAGGTCCTGAAGGTGAAATTGTCGTAACCAATAAAGCAAAAGAAGGAATCGATGACCTAAAAAGCCTATACCCTACTGGAATCCACTATGTAAGTGGACACTTTAAAAAAGGTTCTGTCGTCCGTATTAAAGACCTTGATGGCAATGAAGTTGGATTAGGTGTTTCTAATTATTCATCAAAACAACTCATTAAGATCAAAGGCTTCTCAACAGACGAACTTGAAGACGTTGGTCCAGAAGAAGCAATCAACAATGATGATTTAGTGTGTCACACACGTTTAGCAGTACCGATTCACTAGGATTTTTTGATGAAAATTAAACAAACGTTTAAAAATTACAAGGAGGCGTTGGATGAGTACTTTTAATAGTACAACCAAACCATTAAATGTAAAAGATCAGGCAAAGCTTGCACAAAAGGCTTCTAAAAAGCTTGCCTTACTGACTGAAAAAGAGAAAAACGAAGCTTTATTAGTAATCGCAGATGTTTTAGAAAAAGAATCGGATTTTATTTTAATAGAGAACAAAAAAGATTTAGTTAATGGTGAAGAAAAAGGTTTTTCAGACGCCCTTATGGACCGTCTGCGCCTAACTTCTGACCGTGTAAAAGAATTTGCTGATGGCCTTCGTAAAGTTGTTGAACTTCAGGATCCTGTAGGAGAAATTTTATCAGGATGGACGTTAGACAACGGTTTAAAAGTAGAACAAGTCCGCGTTCCATTAGGTGTAATCGGAATGATTTATGAAGCACGTCCGAATGTAACCGTTGATGCTACTGGATTAGCACTGAAATCAGGGAATGCTATCGTGTTGAAAGGCGGATCGAACGCAATCCACTCCAACTCTGCGATTGTATCTGTCATTCATAAAGCATTAGCTGATACAAAGATCCCTGAGGATGCTGTACAGTTCATCGCTTCAACAGACCGCGAAGCTGCCGGACAGTTGTTTACGATGAAAGAGCACATTGACGTTCTGATTCCTCGCGGCGGAGGAAAACTGATCCAGACAGTGGTTGAGAATGCCACAGTACCTGTTCTCGAAACAGGTGTCGGTAACTGCCACATCTATGTCGATCAGTATGCAGACGTTGAAAAAGCACTGGCTATTTTAGAGAATGCAAAAACAGACCGCCCTGCCGTGTGTAATGCAGCCGAAACGTTTATCTTCCATGAAGCATGGTTAGAGCAAAACAAAGATCGAGTTGCAGCTTTACTTGATAAGCATGGGATCGAAGTTCATGGTGACGAAAAGGCTGGTGAGATACTGCCAGACGTTATCCCAGCTACTGAAAAAGACTGGGCTGAAGAATATTTAAGTTTGGCTGTAGCTGTAAAAGTCGTTGGATCAGTTGAAGAAGCCGTGTCTCACATTGAGCGTTATGGCACGAAGCACTCTGAAGCAGTGGTAACGGAAGATGCTGAAAAGGCGGTATATTTCTTGAATGCTGTTGATGCAGCGGCTGTATACCAAAATGCTTCAACACGCTTCACAGACGGCTCAGCCCTTGGATTTGGAGCTGAGATTGGAATCTCAACACAGAAGCTCCATGCACGCGGGCCGATGGGGTTACCTGCACTGACTACGATTAAATATCGTATGACTGGTGATGGGCAGGTTAGGTAATAAATTTTAGTATTACAACTGCTATTGAAAGCAGTCTCGCTTAGGCGGGGCTGCTTTTTTTATTGTTTTCCGGCAGGTAAAACTTCGGTTAAGGAGAATAGTTATGTAGCAAAGGAGGTCGTCAATGTTAGTTAAAGATCGCTCAAAGTCGCTTAGAATCAAAAAGTTAGAGGTTTTTCAGCGGCGTTTGATTCAAAATCATCCAAAACTATTAACCATTTCAGATGAATTAGGCGGAAGACTCGCAGGACATCATGGTGAACAATCGAACGATTATTTTTTAAAACCTTTCTTGAGTAAGGGCTATTCTGTTCTTCATGATTTAAGGCTTGCTGCCAACGACAGTTTTTTTCAGCTTGATACGCTTCTTTTATCCACACGTTATATTTTAATCCTCGAAGTAAAATACATCACTGGAACTTTACATTTTGATCATCTCAATCAGGTCATCAGAATCCGAGACGACGGTACGGAAGAAGCCTTTCAAAATCCTATTTTTCAAGTAAAGCGCCAGCGTTCGCATTTAACTGATTGGCTGTCTAAAAATCGTGTTCCTAATATCCCTATCCATTCTCTGGTTGTAATGAGCAACCCCAGAACCATCATCAAATCCCTTCCCTCTCATAAAGACGTACTTCAATATGTCACCCATAGTCCTTATCTACAAGAACGAATTCAAGTTTTCGATAAGATGAATTCAGTTGAGAAGCTGACGAAAAAAGAAATCACGAAATTATCCAAGATGCTTGTCCGACACCACACTCCCGATAATCCCGACTTATTAAAAAGGTATCAAATTGAAGAAAAGGACATTATCAAAGGTGTTTATTGTACTGAGTGCTTTTATATGCCTGTTGTGAGGAAAAATAGAACTTGGGTTTGTGCAAAATGTTCTAATGAGGATCGAAATCTGCACATACCTACTTTAGAGGATTATGTTCTACTATATGGAACAAGGATTACAAATAAACAGTTTTGTGACTTTTTACAATTGCAATCCAGACATGTAGCTAATCGCCTCTTACGATCAATGAATCTAGATCTAAGTGGTTCTGGCAAGGGAAGATACTATCATCTACCTTGCCCAAGTAAATGAACATGCAATAAAGCTCGCTGAGCGCGCATAAAGCTCCCTGAACGCGCATAAATCTTCCTGAGCGCGCATAAGAGCTCCCTGACCGCGCATAATTCTCCCTGAACGCGCATAAAACTCCCTGAACGCGCATAAAAGCTCTCTTAGCGCGCATAATGCTACCTGAGCGCGCATATCCCCTCAGGCAAAGTATAAATGGAGGGCTCTAATCGATTAGAGCCTTCAAATTTATTATAAATATCGAAGGCTCTCGCCAAACGAGAGCCCACATCATCCATTTCCCACACAAAAAAGCCTCCTGCAACCAAGCAAGAGGCTTTTTCAACAATATTAATGACTCCCATGCTCCTCAGACTTCTCTTCTCCTCCATGTTCGCCATGGTTCTCAGTCTTCGGTTCGTCATGTTTGTCGTGTTTTGCGTGGCCTGCTGTCATAACCCAGACAGAACCGATTACGATAACAATCGCTACGAATGCTGCAAACAGGATGTTACCTACCTGTACGCGGCCCGTAAGCTTCGTGCTTGTCGAGTTCTCTGTCACGTGCATGAACATCAAGAGCTGCAAGGCAGCCTGCAAGAACGCAAATCCGAAAATAATAATTAATATCCAAGTCAGTGACAAATCAGTTTCCAATGCAATCCATAGTGCGAACAGCGTCAACACGATGGAGAGCACGAATCCAATCAAGTGTTTCCAAGGGAATCCGCCATGTCCATTAGCTGCTGTTTTATTAGCCATGATGCATCACCATCCCCATCAGATAAACGGCAGTGAAGATGAAAATCCACACAACGTCTAAGAAGTGCCAGTATAGACTGGTGATGAAAACTTTTGCAGAAGTGGCAGGCGTCAAACCGCGTTTAGCCACTTGGATCAAGACCATCGTTACCCAGAAGATACCGAACGTTACGTGGGCACCGTGAGTACCTACGAGAACGAAGAATCCTGACCATGCTGCACTCGTACCAATGTTTGCACCCTCATGAATAAAGTGCAAGAACTCCTGAATCTCGAAATAAAGGAATCCAAGTCCAAGTCCAAGCGTAACGACCATCCACGTGATCAAGCCTTTTACATTATGACGGCGCATTTCGTGAACAGCGAGTCCGCAAGTGAAACTACTTGTTAGAAGCAAGAAGGTTTGAATCAACAAACTCTTTATTTCAAACAGTTCACCAAGAGCCGGACCGTCAGCAATACGATGTGTTAATACCATATATGTTGCGAATAACGTTGCGAACAACGCAATTTCTGCCCCTAGAAAAATCCAGAAACCGAGAATATTTAAACGCCCGACCTCCGAACGATACTCTAAAGGCGTGTTGGGGTCGTGTGTTTCTGCATGTGCCATTTTTTCACGCCTCCTTATTTAGAAATCTTTTCTGTTTCAAGTACTTCTTCAACACTTACATAATACCCGTCATCATATTCAAATGAACGATAAATCAATGTTCCGATAACACCAATTCCACCGAGAATCGCCATCCACATCCAGTCAAATACAAAACCGAATCCGAGAACAAAGAAGAACGATCCCATAATGAACGGTACACCAGAGTTGCTAGGCATATGAATCTTTTTAATATCTTTAGCTGTCAGTTTCTCAACTTTACCTGCTTGTTTCTGTCTCCAGAAATGGTCAAGACCAGTAACCTCTGGAATTTTAGCAAAGTTATAAAATGGCGGCATTGCTGATGGAGTAGACCATTCAAGCGTACGGCCATCCCAAGCGTCACCAGTTGTTTCACGCTTCGCGAAACGGAAGCTGTAGTACATGTTGTAAACGAGTACTAAGAACGCGATACCCATCATGAATCCGCCGAGTGTAGAAACCATGTTCAGTGGACCCCAGCCAGACTCTTCGCTGTAAGTGTAAACACGTCTAGGCATACCATCAAGACCTAGGAAGTATTGCGGCATGAAACATACGTTAAATCCGATTGTAAACAGCCAGAATACCCATTTACCGATACGTTCGTTCAGCTTGTAGCCAAACATCTTAGGGTACCAGTAGATTAAACCAGCGAAACATGCAAATACTGTACCTGCGATCAACACATAATGGAAGTGAGATACTAGGAAATATGTGTTGTGGTACTGATAGTCAGCAGCTGCCATCGCAAGCATGACACCTGTAACCCCGCCGACTACGAAGTTCACGATAAAGCCTAGTGACCAAAGCATCGGCGTCGCAAATTGAATCTTACCTCTGTACATCGTGAACAGCCAGTTGAAAATCTTAACCCCTGTCGGAATACCGATCGCCATCGTTGTGATGGAGAATACAGAGTTAACGGCTGCACCTGAGCCCATCGTAAAGAAATGGTGGACCCAAACCAAGAAACTGTATCCTGCGATAAGAAGCATAGACCAGATCATGGCTTTATAACCAAACAATGTTTTTCTAGAGAACGTAGAAATAATTTCTGAGAACATACCGAATGCCGGCAAGATTACGATATATACCTCTGGGTGACCCCATAGCCAGAAAAGGTTAGCCCAAAGCATATCCATCCCCTCACCTTGAAGAGTGAAGAAGTGGCTTCCGAACAAACGGTCAAATGACATAAGTGCAAGTGCTACTGTTAAAATCGGGAAAGCGAAAATAATGATAACCATTGTTACAAGTGATGACCAAGTGAACATCGGCATACGGAACAATGTCATTCCCGGTGCACGCATCTTTAAAATCGTAACAAGGAAGTTGATCCCTGTTAGAAGTGTACCGATACCCGCAATTTGCAGACCCCATAAATAGTAGTTCTGCCCTGGTCCGGGACTCAGTTCGTTACTCGCAAGCGGCATGTAACTCGTCCAGCCTGCTGATGGCGAACCACCGATAACGAACGAGATGTTAAACAGCATCGCTCCGATAAAGAACGTCCAGAAACTTACTGCGTTTAAATAAGGATAAGCAACGTCACGAGCTCCGATTTGAAGCGGAACAACAACGTTTATTAAACCAATCAAAAACGGCATCGCCATGAAAATAATCATGATCGTACCATGAGTTGTAAAAATCTCGTTATAGTGCTGTGAATCGAGGAATTTCGCCTCAGGAACAGCGAGCTGCGTACGCATTAAAAGCGCATCGACACCACCGCGGAAAAGCATAAGAACTGCAGAAACGATATACATGATACCGAGTTTTTTATGGTCAACTGTTGTTAGCCATTCTGTCCATAGCCATTTCCACTTTTTATATCTAGTCAAGTAAAACAGGATCCCCACCATTGTTAAAACAATGGAAACGTCAGCCCCATAGATCAGCGGGTCGCCTGTTACGAAAAATTCATCCCATTTCATATTACGTTGCCTCCTCTGTTAATGGGCATGTGAATCCCCATGAGACTCTGATTCTTCTTGTTCTTGTTTCTTTTTCTTTTCTTCTTCACGCTTTTTCTTTGCTTCTTTTGAGTGAGGAATTAGTGGCTCATAGCCTAATCGCTCACGTACTTTAATCGCATAATCTGCTTCATCAGCATGATTAACAAAACCTAAGTGAGTAGAAGAGAACGTCATTTCTTTCACGTGGCCAGGAAGCATCAGCTTGTCGTACTGTTCCTTTGTCAGTTCAGGAGCTTCAGCATTCGTTTCGCTCGCCCACTTTTCAAACTCTTCATCAGACATAGCCATTACATCAAACGTATGATCTGTAAAACCTTCTCCTGTAAAGTTGGAGTTGCGTCCCTCATACGTTCCTTGCTCATCAGCTTGCAAGTAAAGCTCAGTCTCCATGCCAGCCATCGCATATTTTTGGCCGCCTAGTTGAGGAACCCAAAATGATGCCATAGAATCGGCTGAAGTCAATTTAAATAGAACAGGTCGATCTTCAGGGATATGAAGATAGTTTACCGTTTCAATGTCTTGCTCAGGGTAAGTGAAAACCCATTTCCAATCCACAGATGTTGCATGAATCACCAATGGCTTTTGATCTTTTGTCTCTTCAGGAGGTCCTTCAAGAGAATAGATTGTTTTAACCGTCGGAATCGATAGAGCAACAACAATTATAATAGGAATGATCCACCAAATCGTCTCAAGCAAATGACTTCCTTCATTATCAGGATCATAGCCCTTATGATTTTTGCGGTCACGATATTTATAAACAATAAAAGCTGTAAGTGCATATACGACCAGCAAGATAAATAACATAAACCAGATCGAATACATAATAAGATCCTTCTGCTGTTCACCAACAGGTCCTTTAGGATCTAAAACCACCATATCGCTGCAGCCGCTTAGCATGAACACGGCCATCAATAACCCGAATGTTAAAAACGGCTTTAACCGTTGCATCACCAGGTCCACCTTCCTTTCTCTATTTAAAAGCATTTCTTTTTGCCTTATATAAATCGAACCACAAGTGATTATAGTACATTGTGAAACAAATCACAATGGATATCAAAGGCAAAACCAAATGACAAAAAACCTTTGCCTTCATAGTATCAGAATCCCTTGAAATGTGGCTTATCCGTAAATAAATGTCACCAGAACTTCAAATAAAGCTCACAACTTTATCACAGTTTTGACATACAATGTTCACGAATTTGGAAGAGCCTTCATCTGCTGGTAATGGGATACCCTCTTTTAGAAAGTTCAGTTTATAATTTTTACCCTAATTGGAAAGGCTTCACACCTTTTTAGTGGATTTTTACAAACATAAATAAAACGCAGGATCTTATTATCCTGCGCCTAATATTTATTCAGTTTTATCGAATGACTTTATGTATTCCATGCAAGTACTAGGACAACCGTTCAGGCAAACAAAAAACGACCCTGCCCGAAGGCAAGATCGTTCATTGAGATGGTTACGCACTTACCTCAACTTGATTTTCACTGTCATTGTAAGCATCTGTATCTAATTGTTTCTGAACTTTACTCGTTAACAGTCCCGATGTCATCGCGCCGCTCACGTTTACAGCTGTACGGCCCATATCGATCAATGGTTCAACTGAGATCAATAGACCAGCTAATGCAATCGGAAGATCCATCGCAGACAATACAAGAATCGCTGCAAATGTCGCTCCGCCACCTACACCTGCTACACCAAACGAGCTAAGGGCTACAACTACAACGAGAGTCAACAAGAACGATGGTGACAGCGGATCGATTCCGACAGTCGGAGCGATCATCACGGCAAGCATCGCTGGATAAATGCCAGCACAGCCATTTTGACCGATTGAAAGTCCGAATGAACCTGAGAAGTTCGCAATTCCATCAGGTACACCCATGCTCTTTTGTGTTCGGATGTTTAGAGGAAGCGCTCCTGCACTTGTACGGGATGTAAAGGCAAAAGATAGTACCGGGAATGATTTTTTCATATATGTGATTGGGTTTAACCCAGCAAACGTCAACAGTAACAAGTGAATTCCAAACATGATCAAAAGTGCTACATAAGAAGCAATAACAAACTTACCAAGCTTCGCAATCGCACCCATATCACTAAGTGCTACCGTTTTTGTCATTAAGGCAAGTACTCCGTATGGTGTTAAACGGAGAATCAGCGTTACAACACGCATAATCACAGAGTAAAAAGCGTCAACAATCTTTGCAAACAACTCAGCATGTTCTTCCTGCTTGCGCTTCACCCCCAGATATGCAATCCCAAGGAATGCCGCAAAGATAACAACTGCAATCGTTGAAGTTGGTCTAGCACCTGTAAAATCTAAAAACGGATTAGCTGGCAGCAATGATAGAATCTGCTGCGGCAATGTTAAGTCTTTCACTTCTGCAAAAGTACCTTCCATCTGCTCACCACGCGCAGTTTCTGCTTCACCCTGTTCAATTTGAACAGCTTCAAGATCGAAAGCAACAGACGTTCCAATCCCAACAACCGCTGCTATTGCAGTTGTTCCTACTAAGATTCCGATAATTAATCCGCTTAATTTCCCGATGTTTCCTTTAAGGTTTAATCGAGTAAACGCGGATAGGATGGAAATGAACACAAGCGGCATAACGATCATTTTTAAGAATGTTACATAACCGCCGCCTACTAAATTGAACCAATCAGTAGATTTTGCTGCAACTTCAGAATCAGCACCATAACCGTACTGAAGAACAAGACCGGAGAGAATCCCTAATCCAAGGCCTGTGAATACACGTTTAGAAAAGGAAACGTGTTTCTTTTGCATGTAAAACAAAACACCTAAAAGTATAAGCATAATTGCAATATTTGATAAAACTAAGTAAGTAGTCACCTACAAGTCCCCCCTTTAGTTAACTAAAATAAATTAATACAATAAAACCTATCTGTCAAGTAGGAATTACTGAGGGAATATTTTTAGCAGTCACCTCCTCTTTTGCACAATAAAAAGGCAAGCCTTCCCCAATAGAAAGAACGAGCCTTTAGTGTGATTGTGTCTTCGTTTTTTGTGAGTTTATTTACTTGTGTTTCAGATATATTCCTTCGAGAAATAAATTATGCTTGTTTTTGTAGCAAATTCATATGAGCAGGTGCTAAAATTTGGATATACAAAAGGAGGTCAAGATATGAAAAAAGTATTACTGTTTGTGTATGATTCTTTCGCTGAATTTGAAATTTCAATTTTAATCACTTGTTTAAATGGTTCTGACTATGAATTAGTTACATGTTCACCATATTCATCTGGCAGAACGGTTACATCAGCCGGCAAATTGAAGATCATGCCTGATATAACAATTAATGAAGTTGATCCGGATGATCACTCAGCACTTATCATTCCAGGCGGAAATCCCTATCACTTGCTTGAAGACACTGGTGTGACAAACATAATTCGCACTTTTTTCGATAGCAATAAACTGATTGGTGCTATATGCGGAGGACCAGCATTACTGGGAGCTGCCGGAATTCTGAACCACGTAAGATATACCGCTTCCCTCACTCAAAATGACACACAATATCTGCCCGTAATGAACTGGGACAACAAAAAAGAAGAACATCTTGTTACAGATCAAAATGTAGTCACTTCTACAGGCTCAAACTACATCAGTTTCGCTGAAGAAGTATTGCGTCAGCTGAAAATTGTACCTGCAGATGAAAAAAGTCCTTTGCAATACTTTAAAGAACCTTCTATGTCTTAATTATTTGTTAGAAATCAACTCTTTAATTTCTTTTAAAACGGGCATGGTTTCCATGTCCTCTTCACTTACCTCTGCCCAAACAATCCCTGTCGGTTTTGGATAAGGCGATTTTGTTTCGATCAATCCTTTTTCAGTCGCAATCCAATCCACCGTTAAGTCAAACACATCAACAGGAATATTATCATCAACCAGCTGAGCACTTTGAATGGAAGTGATCACGGGTACTTCTTTATTCCCAAGCTCGCGTATAATCGCATATTCCCTGTCCGCATATCCTTCGCCTTTTCCAAGTCTTCTGCCGTCACGGTGAATGGCAACCGATCCCACTACAATCAAGTCGATCGAAGGCATCTTAGATAAAGGAAGCACTTTCCCATAGTTCATAATGCTTGAAAGACTTGCCGCTTTTCTTTCCTCACCCTTCGGAACCCACTCCGGCTTCACTTGAATGAAACCATCCTTAAGTCTCGGCGTCGGCACGAGCAGCATTTTTCCGTCCTTTAAAATTTGAGTCCTAAGAGGCAGCTGAGGCGAATCAGGATTAACTTTGATGACTTTAGCTTCTTTGTATTCTTTCATATCCGTTATGTATTTAGCAGCAGCCTCTGCTCCTTTAAAATTAGGGATTCGATTTTTTAAAGGAAAAGGAAATCTGCCCAGCTTTTCTTCAGTGAGCTTGTTCCAAACTTTATGTCTGATTTCATCCTTTTGGTTCATTATTGCATCTCCTTTTTGTTCTCTTAGGATAAAAGTCATTATTAAAAAGAGGACTATTCTCCTGTTTAGTGTAATAAATTGTGTGGGGGAAAGAAAAATTTTTTATTGAAATGGGGGATTATTTATATGACGCTATACGGAACACTTGTCTTGATTCACATTATTGCAGCCATTGTCGGTCTTGGCGCAAGCTTTGCGATGCCAGTCGTTACAAAATTCGCAAAAACAGCCGCACAGGCACGATATGCACTTGAAGTGAACGCAAAGATAGAAACTTTACCGAAGATCGGAAGCTTAACACTTCTTGCAACTGGACTTTTATTAGGTTATTTAAATTCTGCACTTTTTAGTGAAGTTTGGTACCTCTCATCGCTGGTTATTTATGTTCTTGCACAAATACTTGTTATAGGCATCATTCCTAAGAAACAAAAACAAATGAGCGAAATTCTTGCATCACATGAAGGCGACGAACTGCCCGATTCTTATCGGACCGTTGATAAACAGCTTGACCCTTATGTTTATCTTTTACACGGTTTAGCTGTAGTACTAATCATTTTAATGGTTGTAAAACCTTTTTAGGTGTTCATAAATTCCCTCTCTCTTGGACACAATACGGTGTAAAGAGACGAGGAGTGAAAAACACATGGCACGCGGAAAAGAATTCGAACATAAGAAAAAGGGCCATCCAGGTCGCTTTCCAGATAATACACTGCAAAACAGACTCGTTCAAAAAAGTGACGAGACTGATTCAGCAAACCTGGCTACAAAAGAAGCTTTTAAAAATCGTACTGGAGAACAAGAATAATACACAAAGGCACTCATGGAATTTTTCTCCTTGGGTGCTTTTTCATTGTCACGATTCGTCATACACCTATTGAGTTCCTTCCCCATTCAATACTATAATCAAGAGGGTACAAATTACTGACAGAAAAGGTGTTATATAGATGAGTATTTTAACAGTACAAGGATTGAGCCATGGTTTTGGCGACCGTGCTATTTTTAACGATGTTTCTTTCCGTCTTCTAAAAGGAGAGCACATCGGTTTAATCGGTGCAAACGGTGAAGGTAAGTCTACCTTTATGAATATTATCACTGGCAAATTAAAGCCAGATGAAGGAAAAGTGGAGTGGGCGAAAAAAGTCCGCGTTGGTTATCTGGATCAGCATACCGTTCTTCAAAAAGGAATGACGATCCGCGACGTGCTGAAGAGTGCGTTTCAATATTTGCTCGACATGGAAACAGAAATGAACAGCATGTACGAAAAGATGGGTGAAGTCACTCCTGAAGAGCTAGAGAAATTGCTTGAAGATGTAGGAGTAATCCAGGATACGCTAACGAATAACGACTTTTATGTAATCGATGCAAAAGTTGAAGAAATCGCGCGGGGTCTTGGACTTGATGATATCGGTTTAGACCGTGATGTTCATGACTTGAGCGGCGGTCAGCGTACAAAGGTATTACTTGCAAAACTTTTATTAGAAAAACCAGAAATTCTATTGCTGGATGAGCCGACAAACTATCTGGACGAACAGCATATCGAATGGCTGAAGCGCTACTTGCAGGAGTACGAAAACGCGTTTATCCTGATTTCGCATGACATCCCGTTCCTGAACAGCGTTATCAACTTGATCTATCACATGGAAAATCAAGAGCTGAACCGCTATGTTGGCGACTACGATCACTTTAAATCGGTTCATGAGATGAAAAAATCCCAGCTGGAGGCGGCATTCAAGCGCCAGCAGCAAGAAATTGCCGGCTTAAAAGATTTCGTAGCCCGGAACAAAGCGAGAGTTTCAACTCGTAACATGGCGATGTCCCGTCAGAAGAAGCTAGATAAGATGGATGTAATTGAGCTGGCAAAAGAAAAGCCAAAGCCAGAGTTTAACTTTAAAGAAGCCCGCACGCCGAGTAAGCTGATCTTTGAAACGAAAGATCTCGTAATCGGATATGATGAGCCATTGTCGAGACCGCTGAACCTGCGCATGGAACGCGGACAAAAAATTGCTTTAGTCGGTGCGAATGGTATCGGAAAAACAACATTGCTCCGCAGCATCTTAGGTGAAATCAAGCCTGTTTCTGGCTCGGTTGAACGGGGTGAAAACCTGGAAATCGGCTATTTCGAACAAGAAGTAAAATCTGCAAACTACAACACATGTATCGAAGAAATCTGGAACGAGTTCCCTGGTTTCTCTCATCATGAAGTTCGTGCAGCTCTGGCGAAGTGCGGATTAACAACAAAACATATCGAGAGTAAAGTAGAAGTTCTTAGTGGGGGCGAAAAAGCAAAAGTTCGCTTATGTAAACTGATCAACCATGAAAATAACGTATTGGTACTTGATGAGCCTACAAACCACTTGGATGTTGAGGCAAAAGACGAGTTAATGCGTGCGTTGAGAGCCTTTAAAGGAAGCGTCCTCTTGATCTCCCATGAACCAGAATTCTATAAAGAAGTAGCAAACGAAGTCTGGAACTGCGAAAGCTGGACGACGAAGGTGTTTTAATCGAATTTTTAAGCCCTCACTTTTAAAAGTGAGGGCTTTTATTTTGGTGATTTTAAAGTTTTTGGGCCTAAAATGAGATTTATGGGCCTTCAAATTTATTTATGAGCCTTCAAAAATTTTTATGATCCTTCAAAATTTTTTATGGGCCTACAGATAATATTATAGACTTTTCGACAAATATGGATGGATAAGATTGTTCCTCGGCCAAAGCCGAGTTCCTTATTAAAGAAAAAACACCTCTTGCCAACCGCAAGAGGTGTTTCACGCTTAACTATCCAGTTCCTCCACAAGCAACGACAGCTCTTCCCAGCGTTCCATCGTCGCTTCGAGCTCTGTCTCTACTTTTTTCTGTTCCGCATACAGCTCACTGATTCGTCCGAAATCACTGCCCGCTGCAACGATTTCAGCTTCGATCTGCTCCTTCTTCTCCTCAAGCGCCATAATGCGGTCTTCAATCGTGTCCCATTCCTGCTGCTCTTTATATGATAGCTTTTTCCGCTTTTCTTTTCGCGGCTGGCCGCCACCATCCGCCTCAGCTGCGACAGCCTGAGCTTCCTTTTTAACAGAAGCCGCGACCTCATCACGCTCTTTTTTCTCCTCCATATAATCGGAATAACTGCCTTGGAACCTGACGACCCTGCCCTCACCTTCAAATGCCAGCAAGTGATCCACTACCCGATCTAAGAAATAACGATCATGCGAAACGGTTAAAACGACACCCGGGAAGTTTTCCAGATACTCTTCTAAAATACCGAGAGTCTGAATATCCAAGTCATTTGTCGGCTCATCCAAAAACAGAACGTTTGGCTCTTCCATCAGCACCTTCAGCATATAAAGTCTGCGCTTCTCTCCGCCTGAAAGTTTGCGAATATACGTATATTGCATATAACGCGGGAAGAGGAACCGTTCCAGCATCTGTTCAGCTGTAATCGTCTGGCCATCAACTGTACTGATTACTTGTGCCGTCTCTTTTACATAATCGACCATACGAAGGTTGCCATCGAGTTCATCATGATCCTGCGTATAATAACCGATTTTAACTGTTTCGCCGACTTCAACAGAACCCGAGTCTGGCTTCATTCTGCCTGCAAGCATGTTCAACAAAGTTGTTTTTCCGCTTCCGTTTGGTCCGATGATTCCAAGACGTTCACCAGGAACGATCAAATAATCCAATCCGTCAACCAACTTCTTGCCATCAAGACTTTTCGACAATCCTTCTACCTCAATTACCTTTTTGCCAAGACGCTGTGATCCGATTGCAAATTCAACAGAACCTTTTGCAGCAGGACCTGTTTCCTCCTGCAGACTCTCCACCCTCTGAATACGCGCTTTTTGCTTAGTCGTACGTGCTTTTGCCCCGCGGCGCAGCCATGCTAATTCACGTCTCAGCGTGTTTTGGCGTTTATCTTCATTCTGCAGGGCGATCTCTTCCCGCTCTGCCTTTTTCTCTAAATAGGTTTCGTAATTTCCTTCGTAAACATAGAGTTTTCCGTTATCAAGCTCAAAAATATGATTCGTAACACGGTTTAGGAAATAACGATCATGTGTAACCATTAAAAGCGAGCCTTTGTACCCAGCGAGGAATGTTTCCAGCCATTCAACCGTTTCATTATCAAGATGGTTTGTCGGCTCATCCAGAATCAAAAGGTCAGCTGGCTGAATCAAAGCTTTTGCGATGGCAACACGCTTTTTCTGTCCGCCGCTCAAGAATTTCAATTGTCTTGAAAAATCGCGCAGTCCAAGTTTCGTTAGAACAGTTTTCGCAACGGTGTTCGCTTCCCATGCTTCTTGCTCGTCCATTTTTTGCTGACAATTCATTAAGCGCTGCAGCTTTTTCTCATTTGCAGGATCCGCTTCCAAATCCAGCAATGCTTGCTCATAGTCACGCATCGTTCGCATGATGGCTGAATCGCCATAATAGATCTGCTCCAAAACAGAAAGTTCTTCGTCCAGCTCCGGTTCTTGGGCGACGTATTCAATCTGAAACTGGTTTGCGTGAGTGATGCTGCCCTGTTCAGCGGGGTCCAATCCTGACAGAGCTTTTAACAAAGAAGACTTTCCCGTACCGTTTGGACCGATCAACCCGATTCTTTGTTTTTCACTTATTGAAAAAGAAATTTTATCAAAGAGAGTCTTCTCTCCATAAGTTTTATACAAATTTTCTACTAGTAAAATACTCAAAACGAAATCATTCCTTAAGGTAAAATTCTTATTTTCTATTGTAGCTTAACAGCGTCAGAATAGCATCTTTAGGTTATGATTTGGGTTTTTTCTTAGTTTTTGTTATAGTGATAAACATGTTCTGAGAAGGAGTGGGCACGTTTTTTGCTCAAAACGGATGCCGCTATTTTCGATTTTTTTCGGCTTGGCTTTTATCTTGTTGTTGATGCCGGATAACATTTTTTCCGGCAATGTTTGTTATGCGTTTTTCCACCGCGCTTTTAACTTCAAGTTTTTTTGTCACTCCTCGCAAACTCTTTTTGCAAACAAAAAGCTCTAGTTTTATACAACCTGTCTATTTTTTCATAAACTTGTTATCCGTTGAGCAAACTAACGTGACCCATTTCATGAAAAAGAAAAGGAGAGATTTTTTTACATGCAAACAGGAGTTATTATTTCTTTAGTCATTTACATGGCCGGTATGCTGTATATTGGGTACTGGGCTTACAAGAAAACAAATGATCTATCTGATTACATGCTCGGGGGAAGAGGTCTTGGGCCAGCTGTAACAGCATTGTCTGCTGGTGCATCTGACATGAGTGGATGGATGATGATGGGTATACCGGGTGCAATGTTTACAGATGGTATAAGCAGTCTTTGGATTACTGTCGGATTAACCATTGGAGCATATCTGAACTATATCCTTGTTGCACCTCGACTTCGAACGTATACAGAAGTTGCAGATGATTCAATCACTATTCCTGACTATCTTGAAAACCGCTTTAATGATAAGAAAAAAATCTTACGTATTGTTTCAGGTCTCGTAATTATTATTTTCTTTACACTATATTGTTCTGCAGGTCTAGTTTCAGGTGGAAAGCTTTTTGAAAGTGCGTTCGGAATGGATTATTTGACAGGAATGCTTTTAACAGGAGCAGTAGTTGTAGCTTATACTCTTTTCGGCGGGTTCCTTGCAGTAAGCTGGACTGACTTTGTTCAAGGCATTATTATGTTTATAGCTCTTATCATTGTACCAATTGTCGCATTTACCGACATAGGTGACACTCAAACAGTAATAGACACTGTACGCGGGGTTGATCCATCACTGCTTAGTCTGACTAAAGGACTTACTGCACTAGGGCTAATTTCGTTATTAGCTTGGGGATTAGGTTACTTTGGTCAACCTCATATTATTGTTCGTTTTATGGCAATAACGTCTGTAAAAGATATTAAAAAAGCACGAAGAATCGGTATGAGCTGGATGATTATCTCACTTATCGGTGCAGCATTAACTGGTTTCATTGGAGTAGCTTGGTTCGCTAGAGAGGGCAGAAAACTTGCTGACCCAGAAACAGTTTTCATCGAGTTTGCTAATCTATTGTTCCACCCGCTAATTACAGGTTTCTTATTAGCTGCCATCTTAGCTGCGATCATGAGTACGATCTCATCACAGCTTCTCGTTACTTCTTCATCTGTAACTGAAGACTTTTATAAGCAGTTTTTCAAAAAAGATGCATCTCAAAAACAACTAGTACTAATCGGAAGAATTTCAGTTTTAACTGTTGCAATAATAGCAACGTTGTTATCACTTAATCCGAATGATACAATTCTTAGCCTTGTTGGATACGCATGGGCAGGTTTCGGTTCTGCATTCGGACCACTCGTTCTACTATCTCTATTCTGGAAACGTATGACAATGTGGGGAGCTTTAGCTGGTATCGTTGTTGGTGCTGTTACAGTCCTTACTTGGGTACAATTCCCTGATTTAAAAGAACAAGTATACGAAATGATACCTGGATTCTTCTTAAGCTTAATAGCTATCATCTTAGTAAGCTTAGTTACGAAGGATCCTTCACAGAAAGTACAGAACCAATTTGAGAATATGGAAGAAACATTAGATGAAGTAAAATAATAATGCATGAAAAAAGCGTTCCTGGTTTTTCAGGAGCGCTTTTTCTTATGGCTATTTTATCACTTTTTCAGCAATCGTTTCGTAGCTTTTAGGTCCTCAATGTTCACAGCACCTATCCCAAACATTGCTGCTCGACATTCAAATTCTATCCGGTCCATTTGTAAAATCAAAGCTTCAGCATCTTTCTCCACAGCCGACTGAAGCAGGCCTCGGCCAAATCCAGCTAGGTCGGCACCTAACGCAAGTGATTTCGCAGCATCAACACCATGTTTCAGCCCTCCGCTCGCGATAACGGGTATCTCCTTTGATACTTCCCTGACACCTGATATACTCTCAGAAGTCGGAAGACCCCAATCCAGGAATGCTTCAGCAGCTTTTTTCCTTGCAGCATCTTCTGAACGGTAACTCTCTACCTGAACCCAAGATGTTCCGCCAGCCCCTGCAATATCAATAAACTGAGCACCTGCTGATATCAGCTTTTCAGCCGTTTCTTTATCAATTCCCATGCCAACTTCTTTTACACCAACAGGAACGGATAACCCGGAAATAAGCTTTTCGATTTTACTTAATAAATGAGAAAAGTCCGTATCACCTTCTGGCTGGAACACCTCCTGCAGCGTATTCAAGTGAAGAACGAGAGCGTCTGCTTCAGCAATCTCGACTGCTCGTTTACACTCCTGCAGCCCAAAACCATAATTGAGCTGCACAGCACCGATGTTTGCAATAACAGGGATGTCAGGAGCCCATTTTCTAATCTGAAAAGTGTAAGCAAGCTCCTCTTTCTCAACCGCCGCTCTCATAGATCCAAGGCCAATCGCCCAGCCTCTTTCCTGTGCCGCAATAGCCAAGTTCTGATTTATCCTAAGCGCAGTCTCCGTACCGCCAGTCATCGAACTGATCAAAAAGGGAGTCTTCATCGATTTTCCTAAAAAAGAAGCAGAAAGAGACACATCCTCAAAAGATATCTCGGGCAAAGCATTGGGTATAAATCGATAGTTCTCTAATCCCGTTGTAATGTTCTTCCCCTCAACATCTTCATGAAGACTGATCCTAATATGCTCCGTTTTCCGTTTCTCTGTGAGATCTTTAGGATGATCCAAGTTCATTTCCTCCCTTCTTGCTGTTATTCCTATCTTCCCGCAAAAACCATACCATTACACTTTACATCTTCTAAACAGCTCACGCTAGGGGGACTGACCCCCAACAATTTATTTCCCGCTCCAAAAACGAGCAAACACCCGTTAGGAATGCTCCATTTCACGCCTTCATTGATACTCATTTCATTTTCCGGCCTCAAAAATCTAAATTTCAAATAGCACCCTCTATACCATTTGTGTTAAACTACCAATTAAAACAATTATTGGGGGTTATTTGCATGGAGATCCGCTTGCTCACACCAGATGATGCCGAAGCGTACTGGGAAATGCGCCTGGAGGCATTAAAAAATCATCCTGAAGCTTTTGCTACAAGTTATGAAGAAGCTCTAGAGCGTAAAAATCCAATTGAACAAGTGGCCAGCAGGCTTAAAGGTGATGGTGATTTTACTTTTGGAGCATTTCAGGAAAATGCACTGATTGGTGCCGTTACATTAGTCCAAGACAAAATCGAAAAAATGAAGCACCGGGCAAACATTTTTGCTATGTATGTAAAGCCCGAAAGCCGCCGCTCAGGAGCCGGAAAAGCACTTGTAACAGCTGCAATCAGCCATGCAAAAGAGATTCCTGATATTATTAAAATAAATCTGACTGTGGTCTCCAGCAATGAAAAAGCAAAAGGACTTTACAGCTCACTAGGTTTCACAACATATGGAAAAGAAGAAAAAGCACTTAGAGTAGATGAGACATATTATGATGAAGAACTAATGGTCCTCTTCCTTAAATAATCTTAAACGCACCAAAAAAGCCTGCAATCAATATGCAGGCTTTCTTTACTTATTATTATCATTTGAATGATCATTATTATGTTCGAGATAGTCTTCTTCTTGGTTTTTCGGCTTTTTCTTTTTTGTCTGACGCACGATTAGTATAACAATAATGATTACTAACAATAAGCTGACGTTTAAGAAGCCGCCTAAAAAACGAAAAATATCTGCCATAAAGTTATCCATGCTGCTTCACCTCTTTTCAGCATTTTCCCCTTTAAAGCGGATTTTAAACAGAATCTTCTTCAAACGAGCTGATTAAAGGAAGCAAGACACTTACCTTCGTACCTTTTCCAATCTTGCTCGTATACTCCACCTTGCCGCCCATAGATTCAATGATACGAATGGATACCATCGTTCCTAACCCTGTTCCTTGCTGTTTTGTTGAAAAAAACAGAGAGCCGATGCGGGACAGCTGTTCTTTAGTCATCCCTTTTCCTGTATCCCTCACGATAATCTTAACCTGTTCCCCTTCAGGAATAAGCTTAATGGATACACGTCCCTCTTTCGGAGTTGCCTCAACAGCATTCTTTAAGATATTAATCAGCGCCTGTTTTAGCTGATTTCGGTCTGTAGTAATCTTCGCATCCGATTCAATCAAATGCGTAAGCGCGATACCGTCTTTTAAAGCATACGGATTCAATAAAATACTTAGTTCCGTTACTAATTCAGCTATTGAAAAAGTTTCGATCTTTTTAAACTCCGGTTTTGCGAAGTTCAAGTAATCACTTATAATACTTTCTGCTCTGCTTAATTCACTTAAAATTAACGGATAGTAATGCTTATGCCGTTCATCTTCACCTTCCATCAGCTGAAGAAAACCTTTAACTACAGTCAATGGATTGCGGACTTCATGAGCAATAGAAGCCGCCAGTTCCCCAAGCGTGTGCTGTTTCTCAGAACGCCGGATCTCATCTTTCATTAAGTTTCTCTCTATGACAGCTTCATTTAAGATTGAGCCAAAAACAACTGCTAAAATTTGAATAATACCAAAAACAGCTATGTATAAAAAGATATCTTGGTCTACCTGCAAACCTTCACCATTCATGTACAGGTAGCTTAGAAGAATTAATAACTGGACAATAGCAGGCCATAACCCGGCTATGATCGACATGTAAATTCTTTTTCGCGGAGGAAATCTCCAGAAATACTTATAAAGAATAAAAGGAACAATACAAGCTACTGATGCACTTATGTATCCTAAGTAAAGCGTGTCTCCGCCTATTGCTGTTCTGGTCGCTAAAAGAGCAGTGAGCGTAATAATCCCAGAGATAGGTCCGCCGTAAAAAATAGAGAGCACTAAAGGAACATACCGCAAATCCCATAACAATCCCGAATCAAAATAGGCAAAATTCATGCAAAGTGAAGCAGATACACCATAAAGAATGCCTAAAAAATAGGGGGATTTTCCTATCTTTCTGCTTTCGAACAAAAAGCTATAGCTAAGTACTGGTGCAATAACAATCAATACATGCAAAAGCAGCTTTTCAATGATCATTTTCTACTCCCTGGTCAAAATGGCTTGTGTACTATAATTACGACAAAAAAAGGGAGATTCCTGCAAGAATCGCCCTGAAAATGTGACAAAAGCATCGTTTCCATAAGACAAAAGTTGTAATTCCGATAGTACTAAGCTTCTTGTTTCAACTGACTGTTATATAAAGAATGGTAAAATCCTTTATGGTTTAACAGTTCCTCATGAGTTCCTTTTTCCAAGAGACCGCCATCATGAAGAACTAGAATCTGATCAGCTTGCTGTATCGTGTTTAATCGATGCGCAATTACAAAGCTTGTTCTGCCGGTCATCAATCTCTGCAAAGCCTCTTGAATCTTCATCTCCGTAATCGTGTCGATACTGCTTGTTGCCTCATCTAATATCAACAATGACGGGTCTGCCAGAATTGCCCTCGCTATGGATAAGAGCTGTTTCTGCCCTTGGCTGATCCCGCTTCCCTCTTGATTTAATATCGTATTATAACCTTTTGGAAGCTTTTGAATAAATGAATGGGCATTTGCAAGTTTTGCAGCTTCAATGACTTCTTCATCAGAAGCGACAAGCCTTCCATAACGAATGTTTTCGAATATAGAACCTTCAAATAAAAAGGAGTCTTGCAGCACAAAAGCCATATGACTTCTTAGACTGCTTCTTTTTACGTTCTTAATATCATGACCATCAATTAAGATCTGTCCATTATCTGCATCATAAAAGCGTGAAAGCAAATTCACAACTGTTGTCTTCCCAGCTCCGGTAGGTCCCACTAGAGCTACCGTTTCACCTTCTTTTACCGAAAAACTAAGACCTGATACTGTTTGGTCGTCACCTTCATAAGAAAAAGAAACATCTCTGAATTCCACTTTCCCTTTAACGGATGAAAGTTCGATAGCATCATCTTCATCTCTTTCTTCTCTCGACTCGTCTAAAATCTCAAATACTCTCTCTGCACCGGCTACAGCAGAAAGAAGTGTATTAAACTGATTTGCCAAATCATTTAATGGTCTCGTAAATTGTCTTGAATACTCTACAAAGATTACGATTACCCCGATCGAAACTTTTCCGTTCAATGCCAGCACACCGCCAACACCTGCTATTAATGCGAAACTGCCGTTATTGAGTACGTTCATGAGCTTTGGAATAAACCCCGAGAAGGTTTGAGCCCAATAGCCCGATTCCTTCAAACGTTCATTTTTCACCATGAATTCTTCAATAACTCTCTTTTCCTGTGAAAAAGATTTAACTATACGCTGTCCAGAAGTAATTTCTTCTACATACCCGTTGATTTCACCAAGGTTTCTTTGCTGTTCTTTAAACCTAGCACCTGTCCTTTTCGTAATCCATTTTAGTCCAAAGACCATAAGAGGAACGATAGAAAGAGAAATAATAGTCAGCAGCGGACTTAAATAAATCATGACAGCAATTGTACCAACAAGCGTCAAAATACTTGAAAACACCTGGATAAAAGAACTGTTCAGGGTGGAACTGACATTCTCAATGTCGTTGGTCACACGGCTCATCAGCTCTCCATGCTGTCTTTTATCAAAAAAGGAGATCGAAAGTCTGTGAAACTGCTTAAACAAATCGTTGCGCATGCGATACACCGTCTGCTGAGCGATTCCGATCATCCAATAGTTCTGAAGCCAAATCGATAAAGACTGTCCGATAAAGACAAAGATCAGACCGATTAATAGCTTCGTCAAACCTTCTGCATTTTCTTTAACGATATATGAATCAATTGCGACCCCGATTAAAAATGGCCCTAGCAAACTTAACGCGGAGCTGATGATTACCATGAGCAAAACCAAGCTTAATAGCCATTTTTGCCTAGAAAAATAGCCTCCAATACGTTTTACCGTACTTGCCCAATTTTTCGGTTTTACTTTTTCTCCAAACAAATGATTATGTGGATGAGGTCTGTTTGAACCCTTTGACATACTGGAAACCCTCCTCCCCAAACTGTGATTGCACGATCTTCACATAAAGCGGCGAAGTTTCAAGCAGCTCGGCGTGCGTACCCCAAGCTTCTACACGGCCATCATCTAAAAGCAAAATGTGGTCGGCTTCCATCGCTGTACTGATTTTTTGTGTAATGATAAACGTTGTGCAGGAATATTTTCTTAAAGCAGCTAATAGCTTTGCTTCCGTTTTCAGATCCAGTGCACTCGTACTGTCATCGAGCATTAATATTTTCGGTTTTCTAACTAACGCACGTGCTATGGACAAACGCTGTTTTTGACCTCCAGAAAGGTTCACGCCCCGCTGTCCAACTCGTGTTTTATATTGATCCGGCAATTTCTCTACCGTCTCATGTATTTGTGCATCTTTTGCCGCCTGAACAATCTCCTCTTCCGTCGCCTCTTCTTTCCCCCAGCCGATATTCTCAAGTACTGAGCCAGTAAAAAGAATAGCTTCCTGCGGAACAACACCTATTCCTTTTCGAAGTGTGTCAATAGGATACGCCTTTACGTTTCTGCCATCGACAAGCACTTCCCCCTCAGTTACATCATATAATCGCGGGACGAGCTGAAACAGTGAAGTTTTACCTGATCCTGTCGAGCCAAGGATGGCTAACGTCTCACCAGCCTTCACTGAAAAAGAAAGATTCTGCAATACGAATGCATCGCTTTCAGGATACTTAAAAGAAACATTCTTAAACTCAACATGACCTTTTTGAAGGGTTACCGATTGATCCGTATCTTCTGATTCAATGAGATCAATCTCTGTATCGAGCACCTCTCCAATACGCTGAGCAGATGCTTTCGCACGTGAAAATGCCATGATGATAAATGAGATGATTGTTAAAACGGAAGAGATTCGAAAAGAATAGTTCACAATCGCAACCACTTCACCTACTTCGATCGCACCAAAGTTCACTTGTCTGCTTCCGAACCAAAGAATGGCTAGAATTCCGATATTCATAACCAAAAGCAACACAGGAATGGAAACTTCAATAAGGCGGAGTGATGATACCGTCTGAACTTTCAGATCATCACTTGCTTTTTCAAATCGTGAGGATTCATGATCTCTTCGTAAAAATGCTTTAATCAGCCTCATCCCCATCAGGTTTTCACGCATTACACGGTTCACACCATCAAGTCTATCTTGGACATCACGAAACATCGTCCCTGCAGTCTGAAGCACCCATCTTAAGAAAAACAAAAGAAAAGGAAGTGCTACTACCAATACCATTGCAAGCTTCCAATTGACGATGAGCGACATGATTACCCCGCCAGCTAAAAGCAGTGGTGCTCTTAACATAATCCTCAAGCTCATAAACACCGTATTTTGAAGCTGTGTTACATCATGAGTCATTCTTGTAATCAATGACGATGCAGGAAATTTATTAAAATTAACGAAAGAAAAAGCCTGAACCTTTTCAAACACACGCCGCCTAATATTGAACCCGTAGCTCTGACTGACATGCGCGGAGAAAAAGGAATTGGCGATCCCAGCAATAAAAGCAGCAAGAGCAAGCCCGAACATGACTGCCCCCCAGAACTTAACCACTTCTAAATCACCTTTTAAAATTCCATCATCAATGATCTTAGCCATAATTAACGGCTGCATCAGCTCCACTGCCAGTTCAGAAAGCGTCAGGAATAGAGCAGCCGCTATAGCCACCCGGTAAGTCTTTAAGTAAGAAAATACTTTCCACATAGATATATCCCCCGTACTCCCTAGATGTTTAATGAACTTAACAATCTACTATTATTCTATCCTTTTTCTTGAAAATATTTAACTATTTCGACTTCTTATCCTATTTTTTTGCAAAAGAAAAACCCGCTAATAAAGCTTAGCGAGTTTTTTCAGTATTATCTTCATGTCCGTTCACTTCAATTTCCGCTTCTTTAGGCCATGTTTTGACATGATCTGTTTCCAAGATCCCCATCGTGACGTCCCCAATATCAGGATCTTCTAAGAGTGTATCACGGACGCGGAATTTGATATCATCTGCATCTGCCAATGTGAACCCTTCTTTTAGTTCAATATAGCTCTCAACATGATATCTTCTTCCTTCTTGAAGAATTCTAAGTTCTTTTATATCCACTACATCCTTATCAGATAGGATGGTTTCAGCAATTCTGTCTTCTACAACCTTTGGTGCAGCTACACCAATCAGACCTCTTGTGTTTTCAATACCGAGTTTAAACGCGACAAACACAAGAAGGATACCAATCAGCAATGTTCCGATTCCATCCAGAATATAAGCACCCGTCAGATCGGCAAGTACAATTGAAACAAGTGCCAATATAGCACCTGAAGTCGCAATCAGATCTTCATAAAAAACAAGACGGGTTGGCGGTGCTGCTAAACTTACATTCTTAAACGACTCTTTTACGATACCAAAACCTGTAGCTTTGCTTCTAGTCTCATGGACGATCTCTTTCATCGCCTTGATCAAAATAAATCCGTCAACTAAGATCGCTAAAATCATAATTCCGATGTTCAGCAGTAAATTCGTTGATGGATGCGGGTCTTGAATCAGTTTCCACCCTTTTAAAATGGTTTCGTAGGCCATAATTGAAACAACTATGACTGCCACTAAAACGAATAAATTAACGACACGGCCAAACCCCGCTGGATATTTATCAGTTGGTTCTTTTTCCGAAAGGGCACTCCCAAAAAAAACAAACGCCTGATTCAAAGCATCTGCTGCCGAGTGAAGTGTTGTCGCAAACATCGCACCACTTCCACTGACTGCGGCTGCAATACCTTTAGCTATAGCGAGTACCGTGTTTCCTAATGCAGCGATTCCGGACGATTTATTTCCCTTTTTAAGTAGATTAATCAAAGGTCTGCCTCCACTCCAGTTATATGTCTTTTTATAAGAATTCCTGAAAACACATGAATTTAAACCACATAAAAAACAGACCGTAAAAAATACGGTCCGCCTTAGATTTGAATATTATGAAACTTTTTCTACTTGATCTCCTTTTGATTCCTTATATCCGCCTTCCCAATACTCAGCATTCTTGATGCCCAGCTTGGTTGAATCGAATACCGGATCAAGTCCAGCTTTCTTTTGCTCTTCATAATCTTTCAGCACTGCCAGAGCTGGCTTAGCCAAAATCAAGATTGCAATTAAGTTCAGCCAAACCATGACACCAAGACCTAAATCTCCAAGTGCCCAAGCAAGATCAGCTGTTTTTACAGCTCCGTAATACGTAGTTCCAAGCAATACAATTTTTAGCAGGAACATCGGAATTCTATTATTACGCCCCCGCATAAGGTACGCAATATTCGTCTCTGCAATATAGTAATAAGCCATAATTGTTGTAAATGCAAAGAAAAATAGTGATACAGCGACAAATCCAGAACCAAAACCAGGAAGTACAGATTCTATGGCTTCTTGTGTAAATGCAGTACCGGCTTCAACCCCAGGAACGTTTTCAACAATAAACTTCCCATCCGCTTCGTTCTGAACATTATACATTCCTGTAAAAAGAATCATAAATGCTGTTGCTGTACATACAAGCCAAGTATCGATGTAAACTGAGAATGCTTGTACTAAACCTTGCTTAGCAGGATGCGATACTTCTGCTGCTGCTGCAGGGTGCGCTCCCGTACCTTGTCCAGCTTCATTTGAATAGATCCCGCGCTTTACGCCCCACATTATTGCAGAACCTACAATTCCGCCAAATGCAGAATCAAAAGAAAATGCACTTCTGAAAATAAGGGAAAGTACTTCAGGTATCTGTGGAACATGGAAAGCTACAATGATTAATGAAACTAGTACGTATCCAATCGCCATGAATGGCACAACATATTGGGCAACATTCGCTATTCGTTTTACACCGCCAAAAATAATGGCAGCTAAAATGATTACTAAGAAGATTCCAGTAACAGCAGGACTAACATTAAATGCATTTTCAAGTCCAGCTGCAATTGAGTTTGACTGAATCCCAGGCATTAATAGAGCCATCGCTGCTAAAGCTGAAACAGCAAAAATTATCCCATACCACTTCCAGCCAATCCCTTTTTCAATATAATACGCAGGACCACCGCGATACTCGCCGTCCTGTTTTACTTTATAAACTTGTGCAAGCGCTGATTCAATAAAAGCACTGGATGCACCGATAAACGCGATCATCCACATCCAAAACACTGCCCCTGGACCCCCAAAACCGATCGCTGTTGCAGTACCGGCAATATTACCTGTCCCTACTCGCCCTGATAATGCAATAGCCAATGCTTGGAATGAAGATACCCCTGCTTTAGAGCTTTTACCTTCCATCATTAATTTAATCATTTCTTTGAAGTGCCTTACTTGCAAAAATCTCGTTAGAATAGAAAATAATAGCCCGACGCCTAAACAAAAATAAATCATCGGCTGACTCCAAAGTATCGCTACAGCATCTCCTACAAATGTTTCAAAGTTGGTCTGAATTGTTGCTAAGAACTCCTTCATGTTTACCCCCTTGAATATTTAACAGAAAATTTATTCTATTCGTAATCATAAGATAAATCATATATGATTACAAATTGTGACAAGAATCACCACTTAGGTATTTCCTATTATGAGATGAAAAGAAAAGAGAATACAAGTTAAAATTCTTTCCAGTATGGACATTTGTATCTTTAGTAGCGTACAAGTTACTAGTTGAATCCCAATAACAGCCATTTTCATAGTAAAATATGATTGAAAATGTTCACATACAAAAAACCAGCTGTTCTGTTCAGCTGGTTTCAATTTATTACATTATGTTTTACTGCGACTTGTTCACTATCGTCTTCAACTTTGATTTTCTGATAATCTGGTTAATTACCTCAGAAAATACAAGTCCTATAGCAATCGATCCTGATATCATAAAAGCTTTTGCTGCTAAATTAATAGCGAGGTTGTAATCATTCTGCACGAAGTTTCGCATCGCATTGTAGGCAATACCGCCTGGAACAAGCGGAATAATACCTGCAACACTGTAAATAATGACAGGTGTTTTATATTTTTTTGCAAAATATTGTGAGGCAATCGCTATGGAAAATGCCGCGATCACTGTCGCCAGCACCATATCAACCCCATTAGCCTCTAAAAGAAAATATAAAATCCAGCCGATCATTCCGACAAGACCGCAATGACATAAAGAGCGTTTCGGCCCATTAAAAATAATAACAAAAGCCGCCGACGCGATAAAACTTGTTATAAGCTGTTCAACAATCGTCATCGTGAACGCTCCTTTCTAAAAGAATGAAAATGTAACAGCAATCCCAGCTCCAATGGCAAACGCAGTAAGGAAAGCGTCTGCACCTTTTGCGAGCCCAGATATCAGGTGCCCAGCCATCAAGTCACGCACTGCATTTGTAATCAATAATCCCGGAACGAGCGGCATCACCGAACCTATTATGATCTTATCCAGCTCTCCGCCAATACCCGTTGAAACAAAAAAGAGAGCTTGCAATCCAATTAACAGGGAAGCCGAAAACTCCGAGAAAAATTTAATCGGTACGAGCTGATGAAAATAAAGAAGTGAAAGGAATCCTAGACCGCCAGTTACGAATGCCGGAAAAAAGTCCCCCCAGCTCCCTTGGAACATGATTAAAAAACAGCCAGACGAAATGGCTGCGGCAAGAACATGGATCCAGAGCGAATACGGAGAACCAGACTCACTGATTTTCTTTAATTCTTTATACGCTTCCTCGATGGTGTACTCACCAGCACTTATTTTACGCGATATTCCGTTAACACTCGCTACTTTTTCTAAGTCGGTTGTACGCTCAATGATCCGAATCAGCTTAGTTTTAGTAGGTTCCGTCCCTTCAACTGAAAAAAGTATACCTGTCGGTGTTACATATGGGTGTGATTGATGGGCACCAAAAGAAGCTGCAATGCGCATCATCGTATCCTCGACACGATACGTTTCCGCTCCGCTTTGCAGCATAATTTTTCCCGCCAGCAAACAAACCGCCATTATGTCGTATGTTTCTTGTCTTTCCATCTCCATTAAGCATACTCTCCAATTTCGTACTTACATTCATTCTGCCCAAAATCGAACCTTTAATATTTTTACAGTTTAACTGATTGGAGTTTAGAGGGCAATGGAGTTGAACAAGTTTGCAAATGTTACTAGAATAAATCTAGAAGTGTGACTTACCATAAACATCAAATAGATAGCTGAAGGCATCTTCTCGTTCAGATTTCTTTCCTATAAAAAAAGCGCTTTTTTCATGCAGTGAAATCGGTAATAATGACAAAATCAATATGGAGCCGCACAAGAAAATCAAACATATGATACCTGATAAAATCACCATGTTTTTTTCCTCCTTTTTCTTTATATGCCGAGCATAATTTATGAAACGCGTTTCAAAGCAAGAAAAACTTTTTTAAAAAAGAAGGTCTGTGTATGGCAAATATAAAAGATATAGCAAAAATGGCCGGAGTATCGGTAACAACCGTTTCACGGGTCATTAACAACTATCCATATGTCAGTGCTGAAAAAGCCGAAGCTGTGAGACAAGCTATGGAGAAATGCAACTATCAGCGGAATATTAATGCGGTGCATTTGAGCAAAGGAAAAACTTTTCTGGTCGGGGTTGTGGTTCCCTTCTCAAACCATCCTTATTTCGGATTGCTTATTGAAGGAATAGCGAATGCAGCATTAAATAATAACTACAAACTTGTTTTAATCCAAACGAATTATGAGGAAGTAAAAGAGATCGAAGCTTTGACTATGTTAAAGGATAAGCAGATTGATGCACTTATCATCTGTTCGAGGATATGCGAATGGAGTGTTATCGAGGATTTTACACAGTACGGGCCGATTGTGCTTTGTGAGGATGCACGAGGAAAAAATGTTTCATCCACTTTCGTTGATCATTATAAAAGTTTTTCTGCTGCCTTACATTATCTTTATCAAAAAGGACATTCCAGGATCGGGTATTGTATTGGAAGACAATCCGGAACGAACAGCGAACAAAGAGATACAGCTTACAAAGACTTTTTAAAGGAAAACTCCTTATCCTGCAATCCCGATTTCATATTTTCAGGGTGTTTTAATTTTGAAGATGGTGAGAGAGTCGTATCAAAATTAAAGCAGCTGAAAGATCGGCCTACCGCTCTCCTTGTTACGAGTGATCAGGTTGCTGCCGGGATTCTAACGTGCTGCAAGGAGCACGGTATTTTTATCCCAGAAGACTTAGCAATAATGGGTTTTGATAACCAGCCGATCTCTAAAGTCATGCATATTACGACTCTGGAAATACCGCTTGTTGAAGTTGGGAAGAAGCTGTTTCATCAGGCAATGGGTGGAGAGAATGTTACACATGAAGAAATTCCCGTTCAATTGATTGAGCGGGAGACGGTTTAGAGGAGGGCTAACTCAAATTAATTGAGTTAGTTCTTTTTTATGAGTTTTACGGTACGTGTTCTTTTATTTATTACACGTTCGCTCAAAAAAGGTCACTTACGCTCAAACATGGCGAGTTACGCTCAGATTAGCTGAGTTACGCTCAAACAGGCTGAGTTACGCTCAAACTGCTTGCCGTTTCACTCTGCAGCCTGCCATTTTCATTTCCATAGCCTACTTAGAGCACTATATTGAGAGGCCGTTATCAAATAAAGAGACCCAAAAGTACAAAAATTACTTTTGGGTCAATCTTTTATTTTAATTTATTTGTACTTTTATTGGTTCAATATTAATCCTGTCATTCTTACTTACAACCTCTGGATAAACCATTAAGTATTTAACGTCTTCTTTAATATTACCCATCTCTGTCTTACTCTGTTTAGTGATTAAACTATTGTTTTTAGTTACTTTTATATCTCCATTACTTCTAAGCTGTACTCTTCTGCCTTTATTGTCGAGCACTTTCATATTTACATGTTCTTCAATACCATCGACTGAATGTATAGAAAGATACTCCAGCGTCGCCGTTGCCTTTCCGATCGATAGCGAAGTTAATTCAATTTTATGTGCACCATCTTTTGATGTTCCTGATGCATCCAATTTTATTTTTTCAACCGGAAGCTGTGTTACCGGAATTTCAAACTTCCAGGTTCCTTTTTTGTTTGCTATAAGATTAAACGTTAATGGCAACGTATAATTCTTTGGCAATTCTTCACCTGGCAATTCAAATTCCATTGCAGCAACATAACTGCCGTCTTTCACTTTTTCAAGTCCGGTTCTCGTGCCTGGAAGCTGTTCTTGATCAATTCCGCTGAATGAATAACCCGCTTCCGGGCTGTGTTCTTTATCCATCGCATCCAACGAGAGGTCTTCTCCTTCAGCTTTAATCGTCACTCCAATAACATTCCCATCATAAAAAGCACTCGTTACAGTAACATCGACCCCGTTACTTGTAGCTTTTTCATTTAATTCTGTTACGAGATTACTCCCGGCTAGCTCTTTTCCGATTTCAAGATTTAGCTGTTCATAGAGCTTTCCGATCAATGGTACGTCAGCTAATACTGTATTAACTGGCGAAAAAACAAATCCTGAAGCTAATACTACAGACGCTGCAGTTCCTGTAACCCACGCAGACATCTTTATTCCGGATTTCACTTTATTTCTGCGTTTCATCTTTCGGCCTGCATTCATGCCATTTTGAATGGCATTCATAATTTCATCTCTTGGTAATTCATCATCATGCTTTCTATCAAACCATTCTTTGCCCATATGATCCCGCTCCTTCCAGTAAACCTCTTAGTTCCGCCTTGGCTCTATGAAGATAAGTTTTTATTGTCCCCTCTGGTTTCTGCATCTTTTCGGCAATCGTTTTTATCGATAGATCATGGAAATAGAATAAGATAATCACCGTTTGATAGTTTTGATCTAAGCTTGAAATAGCATAAGCCAAATCCAGATCCTCTTCAGGGCTGTGGCTAGTACTCTCTGTAAGACTCTCGATAAACGCTTCACCGGTTAACACCGTTTTCCTTTTCTTTTGAAGCACTTCATAAGCTGTACGAATTAATATTTTCACAAGCCACGTACTGAAAAACTTTGGTTCTTTTAATTTATGAATTCCTACAAATGCTCTGCATACTGTTTCCTGCAGCACATCGAGCGCATCTTCCTTGTTCCGGACATAGAGATAAGCCGTTTTGTATAACTTGTCGCTTTCCTGTTTTATCAGCTGTTCAAAGGCTTCATCGTTTCCTTTTATAGCTTTCTTAATTAACCTGATATCTAACAAGTCCTAGCCTCCTTTCACCTATTAGAGGAACTGATCACGGGAAAAGTTTCAAATTTACTCTAATGCGGTTATTCCTTATAAGAATCGGTTAATCCTCCATATTGTAAATTGCAAGTTACGGTACGTGTTCTTTTATTTATTACACGTTCGCTCAAACTTGCCCGAGTTTCGCTTCAAATGCTTGTCGAACCACCCCTAACATGCTGTTTTTCGCTCAAGATGCTTGTCGAACCACCCTTAACCTGCTGATTTTCGCTCAAGTTGCTAGATTATTGGATTTATAAACACAATAAAAAGGCTCAGAAGGGAACAATCACCCTCTTGAGCCACGTTTTTCTTATTTAAGATCAACAAAAAGACTTGAAATTTGCCTTTTTTCCTTAGATTCTGTAATGATCTGCTTTCCAGTTATTAATCGCTTGTTTAATTTCTTTTGGTTTCATGTTTTCTGCAGCAGCTCTTTCTGCTAATCCTGGAAACTCGTTATCTGGTGCGAAACGCAATGCCACAATCTGTCCTGGTGTTAGCTTCGCATCCAAAAGCTTGCCTGTTAACACATAATAACGCAGGTTCTCTTCAGCACGAATCGCACGGTCTTGTGCTTTTAACGGGTACAAGCGCAATAAGGCAAAAGTAACCGCCAAGCTCAGTGACATCACCATTAAAAGTACCCCTAAAAAAGTATCCTCCGCTTTAAACAGATAAACGATACTTGCAATTAGTCCCCCAACTACTAGTAAACTCAATACATAATGATAGATCGGATGCATGCGTGCATGATTTTTATAGTTTTGTGTCTCCATCTTTTCTCCTCTTTCTCTATTAAATTACTCCCACTTAAACGTAAAGCTTGCCGCAATAAACGCTCCAACGAGCCAGCAGCCTAGAATAATAGCTTCCATGCCGAGGTCCATGAATGATGCCCCCACGTTCATCGTTTCCCGAAGTGCATGACTGAGATGTGCAATCGGCAGAATCTGCACGATCGGCTGAAGAAACTCCGGCATATCTTTTATCGGGAAAAACACCCCGCCCAAGAACAGCATCGGAAAGGACAGGAATCCAGCGATTGGTCCAGCACTCTCAGGAGTTTTCGCGATACCTGCAATAATAAAACCTATAGCCATGAAAGCTAACGTTCCGAGTGTTACGAACGCAATGACCGTAAGCCAAGACCCGCGAACTTCAATTCCGAACGCCGCCCAGGCAACGCCAAGCACGATCATTGCCTGCAAACCGTTCAGCATAAATCGAGCTGTTATTTGAGCTGCAATAAATGTTGATGCCTTCAATGTTGTTCCCTGCATCCTCCGCAAAATTCCGCGCTCGCGCCATGAGGAAATCTGACCGGCCACACCGTTCATGTTGTTGCTCATGATCATCATCGCAACGATTCCAGGCACAAGGAAATCTATGTAACGGAGGTTCAAGGCTTCTACACCTTTAGAATCTGTCACAACAGCAGGCTTGTAATCTACTTGTTTTTTACTAATTGTATCTACCGCATTATTCACGAGCTGCAGACCAACCTGTGAAACGGTTAGATTCGTCTCGTTATAATAGACTGGCAGTTGGAATGGCTCAGCATTCCCGCCTGCATCCACACTCTTGCCATAGCCTTCAGGAATGGTTAAAACTAATTGCAAGTCACCATCTTTCAGCTGTTTTAACATATCCTTTTCATCCGAACTTTTCTCAAGTGAAATCGCTTTGTTTTTCTTCAGTTCCTCCACTAAAACCTTCGACTGCTCACTGTTGTCTTGATCAACTACGGCGACCGTTAAAGAGATGCCATTGCCGTTTCCTAAGAACGCCCCGAGCATAATCATTAAAAATATCGGAAAAGCGAGCGTCCAGAACAATACTTGCCGGTTTCGAAGGAAAATCCGGAGCTGGGCTAAAGTCAGTTGATAGTATGCTCTCATCCTTCTCTTAACCTTCTTCCTGTCATATGAATGAATACATCTTCCAGCGTTGCCGTTCTTGTTTGCAGATCAACCAGTTTCAGCTCTTTTTCAGAAGCTATAGCAATTAAACTCGTAAGCGTATTTTGCAAGTTATCCGTATAAAGAATATGTACATCCTTCTGACTTCCAACCTGTTTAACACCTTCTATTTCAGACAGCACCACATCCGCTTCTTCATCAAAACGGAACTCTACTGCACTATCGGACTGAAGATTCTTCACGAGCTCACTAGGCGTATCGAGAGCAATAAGCTTACCTTGATCCATAATCGCAATTCTGTCACATAAAACATGTGCTTCATCCATGTAATGAGTCGTCAGCACGACCGTTTTACCCCGGTCTTTTAAACGCAAGATAATATCCCAAAGCGTCCGGCGGGCTTGGGGATCCAACCCTGTTGTCGGTTCATCCAAAAAGATAATCTGCGGATCATGAACGAGTGCCAGAGCAATCGCAAGACGCTGCTTCTGACCTCCTGACATTCCCTTAATCCGGCTGTTCTTTTTCTCTGTTAAAAGCATATCCTCAATCAAATCAGGAATCGATATGTGCTCACGATAAAAACTGCCATACAGATGAAGGATTTCTTCAACCGTCAAGAGTTCAAAAAGTGTTGTAGATTGAAGCTGAACCCCAATAACTTCTTTTACTTTATCGAGCTCACGAGTAATATCAAACCCGCCTACAATTGCTGTACCTTCATCTGGTTTACGAAGTCCGACCAGCATTTCAAGTGTCGTTGTTTTTCCAGCACCATTTGGTCCAAGCAGACCGAATACTTCTCCTTTATGTACGGAGAACTCACTGCCATCCACTGCAGTGAAATCTCCATACCGTTTGACCAATCCCTGAACTTTAATAATTTCTTGCTGAGACTCCATTTTTCACACTCCAAACATTAATCACTGCTTTTTGTTTTTACTGCAGCCAAACATATCTTCAAATCTTGACCATAACTGTTTTAAAGCATCCATCCACTCGCATGCGCCATCCATCGAATCTGGTTTTATAGAGTAGTACCGGTAACGCCCCTCTTTCCGCTGCGTTACAAGACCCGCATTCTCTAAAACTTTTAAATGCTTTGAGATCGCAGGCAGCGACATATCAAAAGGCTCTGCTAACTCCTGGACACTCCTTTCTCCCTTTGACAGCTGCTCGATAATACTCCTTCTTGTTGGATCTGACAAAACAGAAAACACATCATTCAAATTTTCAGCATTATATTTAACCATTTGGTTAAGTATAATGCGCGGCAATAGAAGTTGTCAATTTATACCTGTCCTAGCTATACGTGTATTCGATTTTTACAGTAGCAGTAATTTTATTTTCCCCAGGCTGAATCGGGGTTCCAGCTCCTTGTGCCAGTGTTGCTGCTTGAAAAGGAACAGGGCTTGGCGGCAAAGGCTGTGAAAGTTCTTGAACGACGATCGGAACAGGCTGGAGAGTGACTTGCAGAGCTCTCGCCATAGCCACTGCCTTTTGCTGCGCATTTTGAATAGCTGCAGTTAACGCTTGATTATAAAAAGCATCTGGATTCGATACAGTAAACTGAATAGACGAAACAGAATTTGCACCGCTCGCGACAGTTTGATCGATCACCTGACCGGTTTTGCTAATGTCTTTTACAGTTACTTGAAGCTGATGTTCCACCCGATATCCGCGAAATGTCTGCTGACCGTTTTCGTAGTTATACTGCGGTTCAATCCGGTAAGAAGAAGTTTGAATATCCTGCTGAGAAATCCCTAATGACATCAATGCATTAATAACAGCCGATGTCTTAGCAGCATTTTCTTTTTGTGCCATACTTAGATTCATGTTCTCGGTAATTACCCCGATTGTTATCATCGCCTGATCAGGTACAGCTGAAACGGTACCTTCACCTGTAACGGTTAATCGATTTAGTTTTGTTTGGTCATTCGGCTGTCTAAAACCCATATTTTGATACCCCGGCAGACTGTAATACATAGCAAAGCTCCTTTCACTATCTATTCCATAAAAGCTATGCAAGGACAGTGAATAAAAGAAGGCGCAAAAAGACCGCCTCATTCATTTTAGGCGGCCAATTCTAGTATTTACGGTACATGTTCTTTTATTTTATTACACGTTCACGCAAAAGAGGGTGAGTTCCACGCCAAACCGCTCTAGTTTCACGCAAAAAGTATTCCGTTTCACGCAGAATCCTTTGAGTTCCACGCCAACTGTCTTACATTTCACGCGGTGATCCTACTCAACTCGTCTAAAAGGAAAAGCTGAAACAGTATGCCCATTTCGGCCTGTTGTCGTTTCGGCTTGAGATAACGAATTAAGTATGGCTTCTTCTGTTGCTTCTGCAGCAGCCGTGAAGAGTTCGTTCATTATAGGAAGATCTTCTCGCAGCTGCGTGCGTATTTCAGTTTCTTTTTCATTAAAATGAGGGATTTTGTGTGCCGTGGAAAAAGCAATCACGATATCCCCGCTGCCATTGCTGAAGTGGCTGCCTGTTCGTCCAAGTCCAATTCCGCACCGTTTCGCAACTCTTAACAACTGTCTGTCGCTTAATGGGGCATCAGTCGCGAGTACAATCATAATGGAGCCATCACTCGTTTCTGATAACCCCTCTGTTTTTTCACCTTTTGAATGAGAGTATTTAAATTCTTCCCTCTTGCCAAAATTACTGAGTACGAGACATCCTAACGTGTATTTTTCAGATACGACGCGCGAAGATGTTCCAATTCCGCCTTTATAACCAAAGCAGATCATTCCTTTTCCAGCACCGACTGCACCTTCCTCGGCAGCTTCATCCTTCGCCTTCAATATTGCTTCGATTGCATGATCCGGTTTTACAGGAAAATGGCGGATTGAATTCAGATAGCTGTCATTGCACTCTCCTACGACCACGTTCACCGTTCCCGTTGTGTCACCAATCTCAGGGTTTTGCTCCAGCATGTACTGCAACGTTCCTTGCGTAACAGCCGGCACGCCAAACGTGTTGGTCAACATGATGGGCGACTCTAAGACACCTAGTTCATTCAGCTGGACAAGACCTGTCGTTTTACCAAAACCATTGATTATATAGCTTGCAGCTGTAACCTTTTCTTGAAAAAGGTTGCCATCATGAGGCAAAATTGCCGTTACACCTGTGCATGCATACTCTGTATCATTAATCGGATAATCCAGCGTGACATGACCGACCTTCACACCTTCTACATCTGTAATACAGTTTTTCTTCCCTGAAGAAAAAGTTCCAACTATTATTCCTCTGTCTCGAACCTTCATCTATTACACCCCCCATATAATTTTTATGGTATTTTATTTTGGAAGATAGTTTAAGAAGTTTCGATGTGCAAATCCTTTTACTTCGTCTTCTGAATAATGTTTTAAAAGTTCATTAATTAAGTTCTGTGTTTTAGAAGCGTCCTCTAGATCCACGATATGTGAAGCAATCCCGTCAAAATCTGATCCAAGTCCAATCTGCTTCACACCGCCAAGTCCGCAGAAGTGATCGATATGCTTAATTAAATCAGAAATACTGGATGAACCTTCACTTTTTGTAAAAGGAGGGTTATAAACAACGTGAACAATTCCGCCTTTTTGGAACATTTCTTTTGCCATCTCATCAGTCAGGTTGCGTGGATGATCACACAAAGCACGAGAATTTGAATGGCTCGCTAACGGGTATTTCGCGATCTCCATTACGTCCCAAAATGCCCGGTCACATAGGTGGGATACGTCGGTTAGGATTTTATGTTTGTTATTAAACTGCACGATTTCTTTTCCGAATAAGGTCAGTCCTGCGCCACGCGGTTCTTGTGCCCCGTCAGCCGCAAGATTTGCATGATTCCAAGTCAGTCCAATCAGCCGAACGCCAAGCTGGTAAAGAATGTTGAGCTTTGTTAAGTCATCACCGATTGCTTCAACACCTTCAAGCGTCAACAACGCACCGATCTCACCATCTTTTATAGCGGCGAGTTCGCCCCAATCCTTCACATGCTTCATCTCTGGGTTTTTGCCAAGCACTTCACGGTAAAAGTAATCAATCTGGTCTAGTGCAGCCTGAAACTTTTGATCCGATGGAATGAACGGCTCTATGAAAATAGCAAAAAACTGAACTTTCACTTTCCCTTTTTGAAGACGTTCTTTATTTGTTGAAAGCTCAGGAGCATCGGCATATTGCAAATCCCCTTTTGTTTCCCAGAGTTTTAGTAATGCATCACAATGTAAGTCAATGACATTCATGTGTAATCCCACCGTTCATTTGATAATTTTTTAATCATTATAAGGTTAAGGGCAGTTAAATATAATCCCTATCTCATAAAAGAATACGTTTAGTTGAAAATTATTTTTGTTATAATGTAAAGTATACTTTAGTTTACATATAAGGAAAGGCTTGATACGGGATGGAGAATAGTTCTTCTAATTTTATTAAAACAATCATCCAAAGCGATCTGGAATCCGGAAAGCACAAAAAGATAGTTACACGCTTCCCTCCAGAACCTAACGGATATCTTCATATTGGACATGCAAAATCGATCGTCATTAACTTCGGACTCGCAGATGAGTTCGGCGGGGAAACAAACCTGCGTTTTGATGATACAAACCCATTGAAAGAAGATCAAGAATACGTTGATGCTATCAAGAAAGATGTTGAATGGCTAGGGTTCGAATGGGAAAACCTTCGTTATGCATCCGATTACTTTGAAGAAATGTACACGCGCGCTGTACTCCTAATTAAAAAAGGAAAAGCGTACGTTGATGATCTTAACGCTGATGAAATCCGCGAGTACCGCGGGACACTAACTGAGCCTGGCAAAGAAAGTCCTTACCGAAACCGTTCAGTTGAAGAAAACTTAGATCTTTTTGACCGTATGCGTAAAGGCGAGTTCGAAAACGGACAGAAGGTTCTTCGCGCCAAAATCGATATGAGCTCGCCAAACATTAACTTGCGAGACCCGGTAATTTACCGCGTATCTCATGCTACTCACCACAACACTGGTGACACTTGGTGCATCTATCCGATGTATGCGTTCGCTCATCCGATCGAGGATGCAATTGAAGGTGTGACTCACTCGCTCTGTACGACTGAGTTTGAAGACCAGCGCCCTCTTTACAACTGGGTAGTGGAAGAGTGCGAGATGGAAAGCAAGCCTCAGCAAATCGAGTTTGGCCGTTTAGGTCTGATCAACACTGTTATGAGCAAGCGTAAATTAAAACAGCTTGTAGATGAAAGCTATGTTGATGGATGGGATGATCCTCGCATGCCGACAATCTCTGGTTTGCGCCGAAAAGGCTACACACCTGAATCTATCATTGAATTTGTAAAAGCTGTTGGAGTATCAAAAGGTTCTGGTGCTGCCGATACGGCAATGCTTGAACACTTTATCCGTGAAGACTTGAAAGTTAAAGCACCTCGTACGATGGGTATCGTTGATCCGCTCAAAGTGGTAATCACGAACTACCCAGAAGGACAGGTTGAAATGCTGGATGCTGAGATCAACCCAGAGAACGAAGAAATGGGAACGCGCCAGATTCCTTTCTCTCGTGAAATTTATATCGAACGTGAAGACTTTATGGAAGATCCTCCGAAAAAGTACTTCCGTCTCTTCCCTGGAAACGAAGTTCGCTTAAAGCATGCATACTTCATTAAATGCGAAGATTTTATAAAAGATGAAGACGGCAACGTGATTGAGCTTCATTGTACGTATGATGTTGAAACAAAATCAGGCACTGGATTTACTGGCCGTAAAGTAAAAGGAACACTGCACTGGGTTGAAGCTACACAAGCAGTCCCTGCGGAGTTCCGTCTATATGAGCCTTTAATTCTGGATGCAGACATGGAAAACGAAGAAGACAGCGAAGGCAAAACATTCTTGGATTATGTGAACAAAGATTCTCTTATCGTAAAACAAGGATTTATCGAGGCGAACATGAAGGACGCACAACCGCATGACAAGTTCCAGTTCTTCCGCCACGGCTACTTCAACGTAGATCCAAAGCATACAACAGAAGACAAAATCGTATTTAACCAAATCGTTTCGTTGAAGAGTTCCTTTAAGCTTTAATGACATATAAAAAGCAGGTTTCCGTCTGGGAACCTGCTTTTTAATTTGATATAAATAGCTTATTCATATCCAAAATTGAATTTATGATCCTTCAAATTTTTTTATGAGCCTTCATCATTTTTTATGGTCCTTCAAATTTTTTTATGGTCCTTTAAAAAATTTTATGATCCTTCAAATGAATTTATAGGCTTTTCGACAATGTCTGTTCTATCTTGCTGGAGGTCTCTCCCCATACTGCAGCTCACGAATACTTAAGCCAAAATCCATTTCTAGATGAGGATAGTCTTTAAAACCATACCAGTCTCCGCCCCATGAAAAACCCAATTCTTTCCCAATACTCACAACTTCCATCCAGTCCGACTTTCCATTCTTATTATCATCCCGCTCCAAGTCCCACACGACCGTTCCGTCTTTCAACTGAAGTGCAAAATCAATGGCTAGACCGTAATTATGATACGACTCCCCGCCTTCTACATGCGTCACAACAGTTCCTTCCGTACTTCTTCCGCGCGTATAAAGTTCATCCTGTTCTTCCGCTGAACGGAAGTCATCTGTTATCACAATAGTAATACCTTTTTGAGCAGCTATCTGGATCAGCTGATCTCTTTTTTCAGCAACGATTGGATGGATCTCAGTTGGCATGGGAACATTCTTTTTTCTCATTTCATCTATGATTAAAAAAACTAGAAATCCTAACAAAGACACAAATACTACTCTTATTATCCATTTCACCGAAGCAAATCCCCCCAGAATCTAGCATTCTATTTTTATTTTAACGTATGTGTACTGGAAATGTTTCACCCTACTCTATATCTATGAAAAGAAGGCATGAAAAAAGACCAGGTTTGACCCCAGTCTAGGAAAAATATTATTTTTCTTTTGAAGCAAGTGCTTGCGCCAGACTTGATTTAATAGAAACTTGATCGAAAGAGAGGCCGAGCTGCGTTGCGGTTAAAGCAATTTCCGGTCTGATTCCTGATAGTGTCGATTTTACCCCGATCAAGCCGAGTGTTTCTATTAAAGAGAAGATCTGCTGGGCAACCATCGTATCAATAATAAGAACACCAGATAAGTCTATTAAAAGATGTGAGATTCCTTTTTCAGAACATTGCTCTAGTGTATTTTCTACGATAAGCTTTGCCCTTGCCGTATCAATCACACCGATCAACGGAAGGAGTCCCATGTGATTATTGAGTGCAATAACAGGAGAGCTCAATTCATTAATCATTTCCTGCTGTGCGATCAACTTCTCTTCACTGTACTTTTGATTTTCTTCAACGAACCAAGTAACAATTTTATTAAAGGTATTGATTATTACGTCGTTCCAAGAATCAACAACATCTTGGGAATATTTACCTTTATGAAAATTCACAAACTCCTTTACGAATCCAAGATACTGTCTCTGGACGTTAAAGAATTCCTTCATGATAACGGTCACAGGTGTATTTAAGTGCTCATCATCCTTCGCAATCATGACTACCCATTGTTCAAAGTCCTTTAGAAATTCGGTCTCCTCTTTAATAAAGACTTCACAAAAATGAAGGTGAAATTCATGATTCTGCTTTTTTAGTGTAGCGATGGTTTCAAGATTTGTAGAAGCATAGACTCCCGTGGCTTTGCTTTTATCGATAGAAGCATACCATTCCTCAGTCATTTGCCATGTCTTATCTATTAAAAAAGAATGCAATTCCTTGTCTCTATGCATTTCTTTTACACTCTCCCCAATCTGCTATTTTCTCTCTATCATATATCGATATTGATGTCTTTACAATTTTTAGGTTTGTTAATCTTCATCCTTTGCATCCCAGTCTTCAGGGATAGGTTCACTTAAATATTCTTCCACCATCTTTTTATATTTTTCAAGCTGTTCAAAGTGTGTATTGAACTGCTCCTTGTTAATCAAGTGCTGGGTTCCGTCAAAAATTGTACGGATTTTCTTTTGCTGAACTAAACTTTCTACTACCGGTTCAGGCACCGATAAATATTCTGCAGTTTCTTTTATTGTCATGTACATAATTTTTATCTTCCCTTGTTTAACATTTGTTTAACCTTAGCTTACCGCAAGAACCGAGCTCATTCAATATACCCAAAAAAAGACCATTCCGAATCTATTGGAATGATCTTCGTTTCATTAACAGTTGATTACTCATTATCAAGGCGAACAATAACAAGACAGCATCTACAAATCCGTATGCTAAATCATAGCTTCCTATATGGAATAGAAAGCTTCCTAATAGCGGTCCGACTGACATCCCCATATAGCGAAAGAAATTATATGCGCCAATTGCAGTCGCACGGTTCGTTTGGAATTCCTGTGTAAGCAATGCTGTCTGCACAGGCAGAGACATCCCCAAAAACAATCCAAATAAACTAATAGACACAATTAACATGCTTAGTGACACATCTGATACTAAGATGAAGAACAATAGTGACAGGACATTAAGAAAAGCAGTGCCTACAACAACTTTTCTTTCGTCGAAGTTTCGCAGCTTTCCGCCGATGAAGCTTCCAATAACAATTCCCAGTGATAATGGAAGAAATACAAGTCCTTTTTGTTCTGCAGATAAGCCATAACGCTCACTCATTATCCCAGGTAAAAATACCAGAAAGTTATACAACGCGTAGTATTGGATAAATCCAATTCCAATTACTGAAAATCCTATCCGATTTTTAAGAATGTTAATAAAATCTGTGAACTTAAAATCTTGTTTCTTATCTGCTTTTGGCTTAGTTTCTTTCAAATAAACAAAGTTACCTGCTAGAACGATCAACCCAACACATAATAAAGCGACAAAGATCATATGAAAATCAAACGAACCGCTTAAGAAACCCCCAGCAACTGGGCCGAGGACCGGACCAAGCGATACCATCATTTGAAAGGTTCCCATGGGCTGAATACGGTCTTTCCCTTCAAACAAATCACCTATAACCGTTACAGCAACAACAGAACCCGCTGCAATACCAACTGCTTGCAAAGAACGGAAAACTAACAAGGACTCAATAGACCCCGAAAGAAAACAGCCAATCGTTGCGACTAAATAGATAAAAATACCAGCCAGCATTACTTTTCGCCGTCCTATAGAATCCGTTAGAGGACCATAAACCATCTGCATGAGTGCTAAGAAAATGGTATAAATGGAAATCGAAAAATTAACTAAAAAAGAAGTAGTATGAAGCTCTTTTGTCACCTCTGGAATGAGAGGGACATAAATCGTCTGTGAAAAGGGACCAAGGAAAGCGGCAAAAGCGACAAGATAAACCAATAAAGTTCGGTGCTTCAATCTGAAAACTCCTTGCTGTATGAAATAAAAAAGTCTGCTGAAATAGCTCCAGACAGACTCACACCAACGTTTGAACTCTTAAATTATACACCCGATTAATCTTTTTTAAAAAAGATTAGCATTTTATAGAATATATTCGCATGCCAGCAATAAAGAGGATCAACATCGGTAACATCAACTTTTTCTGCTGGAAGTTTTATTTATTCTAAAAGTTTTCGTACATTGGATATAAATCACTCAGTGACACTCCTTTATGACTAAACATCTAACATCAACATATCTGACTTCGCACGAGAAACACAAGTTAAAATCCTTGATTGGCTTTGTTTTTGTTCTTCACTCAAAAAAGAATCATAGTGTGCAATTTCTCCCTCTAAAACCCGGAGTTCACACGTACCGCACCTGCCGACTCTGCATGAATAAGGTGCTTTCATTCCTTTGTTCAGGAGGGCTTCAAGCAAAGTCTGATCCCTCGCAACCTCTACAAGAGTTCCATCTTTTAGTTGAACCTTAAAAGATGCCATGTCTTTAGGTTGCGGCGGGGTAAACCGTTCCATATGTACAGCTGATGCTGGATAGCCTAATTGATACGCTGATTCAGTTAAGTCAGCGATAAATGACTCAGGACCACAAAAATAAACGTGAGTTCCAATAGCGTGTTCTTCTAAGGAAGATGAATCAACCCGCTGCTTTTTATTAGAAAAATAAAAGCGGCATTGTTTTGGATAATGCTCTTTAAGAAATTCATAGAATGCACAAGCTTCCTCCGTTTTAGAAGCATAGTGAAGTTCGAATGAAGTACCTCTGGAATGAATTTCATTCATCATCGATAAAAATGGGGTAATTCCAATTCCGGCTGCATAAAAAACATGATGCTTCGCTTTAAAGCTAAGGGGAAAATGATTCTTTGGATAGCTGATCTGGAGTTGATCGCCGACTTTCATTTTTTCATGCCAATATCGTGAGCCTCCTCTTGAAGTATCACTTAACCTGACAGCAATTTGATAATGTTTAGTATCATCGGGATTACTAGTTAAAGAGTATTGTCTGACAAGCAATTCTCCATCTTCAATATATGTAGAAATATGAGCCCCTCCTGAAAACTTAGGGAGCAATTCTTCATTAACTGAAGCCAATGTAAAGCTCCTTATAAATTCAGTTTCCTGCTCAATCGCTTTAACATAAACCGGAATCGTTTTCTCTTTATACAAAACACCCACTCCTAAAGTTTTGACACATATCCTAAGAAGGCATTATGAAAAACTGAGTAATGATCGGATATCGATAGTTCTAAACCGCATTGGCTACAAAGAATATCAGCTTGAACATCAGCCGTTTCATTCATTCCATGACAACGGCAGCAAAAAATTCTCTTCACTTTTTTCCCATACCCGATGTATTGCGTTTCTTCCTCAGTAAAACCTATTTCTTCAGCAGTCTTTCTAACTTTCTCCAGTCCCGCATAAGGTAATGCTACATAGAGGTGCGTCCCCATTTTTTGCTTCTTTAACAATTCGCCTAGCTCCAAACAATCTTGGTTTTCTTCAATTTTAAATATTTCATAAGGTCGTCCTTCTTCTTTTACCTGTTCTATTACATTGAATAAAAGCTTCATGCCCTCTTGATCGCTACAGAACACATACTTTCTTTTACCAGGAACAAAAACTGCTTCGGTCATACAACTTTCCCGCTTTCTAGCTGTTCACTTAAATATTTAAGAACCTCATTTTTATAAAGAGAAATCCCTTTGTAATCGGTTATATGCGGTGGAAGTTCTGATAGAATGTCATGAAACTGCTTCAACCATTCCCGGTTAGAAACTAGATTTTCAAGAGAAAGCAAATGAGTGTGAATCGTAAAAAGAATACCGTTTGTTCGAGGCAATCTGAACAGCTTTTGCACTTCTACACGAATATGAACAAGCTCTCCTGCATTCTCTTTTGTCACCTGTTTACGAAGTTTCCCCCATTGATCAAATGTCTCAAGAGAAGTGTCCAGCCTGTCTCCAGCCATCAGAGACCAGTTTTTCCTCTCCCATGGGTTGCCAGCTTCAAGCCTCATAAGGAATTGCAGAATTCGATCATCCAGCCCTTCTTCTTTAAATCCGGGAATTGGGTGGTGAATGCTCTTAAACTTCATGCCTAAGTTAAACGCAAGCGACCAGTTAGCAGGAAAACAAAGCTGCCCTGCATCGAGATACAGATCACCGTCCCGCTGCATCATAAGTATTAAATCCTCTTGCACGTGCCTGCTTATAAAAGCTAAAGGCTCCTCAGGCAATGTTGATTCACCGCCAAACGTGAACTCCTGCTTTTCTTCTAAAATTTTGTTGTTAAATGTCCATTTTGAACCCTTTTTTTCTACTGAAAACTGATCTGGATACTGAGCAGCAAGATGATCAATCACCAGCTCAACAATCTCCCACTGTCCAGTAATGGTGTGTGGTAGTGATTGATAGCAGCGTTCAGCATGATGATTCAAAAGAGTACGCTTTAATTGCATCTCTTCTTTATAATCTGGGGTGACTTCAACACAAAGTGGCGACTTCATAGGTATAGAGTTATTGGAGTAGCGGTAGGTTGAACCTCTAAACGGATAAGGAAAGCTCTCTAGATTATCAATCCACTTCATGTCTTCACCCTTTACAGAATATTCTTATAATTTTAATTGTATAGATTTTATATATGAAAGACTAGGAAATTATGAAAAACACAATTCATTTATCACCATATAATTTATGTTATTAATATTAATTATTTGTAAAAAAAGATTAATAAACCATTTTATGCCCATGAAATAAATATTCTACTACGAACACTTTTATAAAATTATCTGAATTTTAGAAAAAACTGTCTGTCATCTTAAAATAAAAAGGAGACAAAAATGAAAAAATTAGGTTTACGTCATTACACACCGAAAATATTCTTATGGTTTGGATTGATATCACTGTTCTTTCCAGCTATGAGCATTGAAGCCGCCTCGCCTCCGACTTCAAGCTCAAGCTATTACATGGACACGATTGATACCGTCACTCTTTATGAAATGGGCTACCAAAAAGGACGTGCAGATTTTAGTAAAGCTGGGACACAGCAAAGCATCGTCATTCTTGACTTTGGCGGCCAGCCTTCACCCACTACTGTTTCACTTAGAGGAATGCCTGATGCCACTCTCGATCAAGTAAAAAATGCGGTACAAGCCTATTCCCGAGGTTATTGGAAAGGAACGGGATCTGATAACTATTCGACAGTTCAAGTGATCGTTGGAACAAATAATTCGTATACCGTAACAAATGAAGGCGGCCGGAACTTTGCAAATATGATAGATGCCATCAATGCCCATAACACAGCAAACTCCTATTCTGACCAAGTAGAAGTGGATGGCGGGAATGATATGGAGCCTGGCTATGATGATACGGTCAGCACGAGAGACTGGGTAAAAGGTTATGATGCAGTTAATAGCTATTCTCTTTACAATTATGGAAGTGCTGACGGATGCTACCATACAAACACGAACACCGGAACAACTAATTATTCTTGTAATAACGGATGGACCTATAACGATATTTATTACATTTCATGGGGAGCATCTCCAGCATGGCCACTTCCACAAATTTATGATAATAGCGGAGATATGGCAGAGCAGTGGCAAAACATCAACAAGTACTCCGCTGTTTCACAAAACAACCAGATGAAATTTGGAGCTTCCTTAACCCAAGCCGGAGCCTGCCAAGACGTTGGCTGTCATTGGGAACTTGACAATACACCCAGCCAGGGCTGGACACAGTTAATCAATGAGCTCAACAGTGATGCCATTACAGCCGAATCAACTAAATTTCCTATTCTATCAACGGATATTCAGTGGCACTAATATATAGGTAAAGGAGTGAAGGAAATGAATAAAATTTGGTTCGCATTACTAACTGTAGGAGTACTATCTTGTGCGGGAATTAGCTATTATCATGTTTCTGCCTCTAATACAGAATATGGGACTTTGCCAAAAGAAAAACAGGAGATCCAGGAACGAAAAGACAAAAATAAAATTAAAGCAAAAAACGACAGTATTACAAAAAATAACACGAAGGATGGTCCACTTGTTATCCAAAAAGACCGTACCGTAACACCTCAAATCATCAAGAAAATAGAAGACCAAGTAAATGATCAACGTATTCGGTTCACGAATGGCTGGGTCAGTCCGGTTAACCATCAGGAAATGAATGCCCGCGGGGTAACCGTTGAGACTGGAGCTCTTAAGTCAGATCCCGCTCAAGGTATTGTCGTTGTACTAACAGATGGTGAAAAAAGAAAGTTTGTCGATTCAAAAGAATATAAGACTCCATCAAAACATGGAGAAGTTAGAGTTATAGATTATGATGCATTTGATCTCACTTTAGAGGCAGAAGACAAAACCAGATGGATCTTTAATGTTCCGACAGGGACTTTTAAATAGGCTTGATTTGATTAGAACAGCATTTTTTCAAAGAAAGAGGCCTAGGAATAATTTTCCTGGGCCTTTTCTTATTTTAAGTAAAATTACCATTTATTCATCTAAAGATACATAATCACACAGTTCTATAATCTGCCCTTGCGAATGAACAGGATTCATATAGATTAGTCTGCGTCCATAAGGGTTGATCCGGTATGTGTCTTTTAAAAAAGTATAGCCTCTGCTTTCAAAATCTTTTATGGTCTCAAGCAGGTTATCTACTTCGTACGCCAAATGATGTACACCTTTACCGTTCTGCCTGATAAAACGCTCAATAGGCGAGGTCCTGCTCGTTGGTTCCAGCAACTCAATGACCTGATTTTCCATTTCTATCACAGCGATATGCGTTTCAACTCCAGGCTTCTCGCTTGTATAACGTTCAGTGAGCTTACCACCCAATACATTTGTATAAAATTCAATCGCCTCATCTATTCTTCTTACGGCAATGCCAGTATGATCCAGTCGCATTACAGTCACCTCTTCTCTTGTTGAGTAGAATTATAGATTGTTGGAGTGCTTTTAGCAAAAAAGACCATTCAAAAAATGATATGATAATTAAGAGAATTAAAACAATGGAGGATTAAATTGAAGAAGTTAGTTAAAGTAGTTGCTGCTATTATTGAAAATGAAAACAACGAAATATTATGTGCTCTAAGATCTCCTGACATGTTAATCCCAAATATGTGGGAGTTTCCAGGCGGAAAAGTAGAGCAAGGTGAAGATTTATTTACTGCCCTCAAAAGAGAAATTAAAGAAGAGTTAGGTTGTTCAATTGAAACCATTGAGCTCTTTAATGAGCATACTCATGAATATGAGACTTTTATCATCAATTTGATCGCTATTAAGTGCAAAATAACTGAAGGTATTCCTGAAGCCAGTGAACATTCTAAATTAATCTGGTTAAAAAGAGAGAATCTTTCCGCATTAAAATGGGCTCCTGCAGACATTCCTGCTGTAGAGCAATTAATAAACGAATAAAAAAGTGTAGACTCTTCAAAATGAGGAGTCTACACTTTTATTATAAATTCGTTATATAAACTAGCTGGCACTTCGTTCTCAAGTTCAATTTTTACGGTTATCGGCTTTTCTCCTTCAAAAGCAACTGAATTTCCTTTACCAATATAAATAAAAGGCTCCGTTTTTCCATCAAGTTTTCCAAACTTCCGCACAAACAGATGTAAATTAACACCTCTTTGCTTATTATGAATAATATTTTGTCCTCTTTCAGATTGCTGAGTAGTGCTATTAACAGATTGCCACTGAAAGTATCTTTCACTCAGGAACTTGTCCTGATAATTTATACTCTCTTTAATATCTTCTTCTTTGTGTAAATCAATAAACAAAAAGTATTCTTTACCATTTGCCAGCAAGCCCGATCCTCTAAAGGAGCTATGAGTTTTTCTGTAGTTGGAAAGAAAAGCAGCATCCATCATCTGATATTGCTCATATAGTTTAAAATGCGGAACACCATAGTATTCTTCTTTATATTCTTTTTCGTATCTAAAAATCCCATAAGCCACAATATCTTCTAAGAACTTTTTGTATTCGTCATTTTCTAATACTCTCTTAAACAATTCTGTTTTAGAGAGCCTCTCGTCTTGTAAAACAAATAACCGAGGCTTACTTTTCTTTTGACCACTGTCAAAGTAATTTTGATTAAGACATTCAAAAGCATGTAGAATACTATCTTCATCTACATTTTTAATCAACTTTAAAATTTCATTCTTTGCCCTCTGAACACCAATATCCTCATGATCTAATAAATATTTTATTATGACAAACTCATAAACTCTCTTAAGTGGAAGGTGGCTAGATAACTCTTTTAAAGTAGCATCAAAATTATCATCTAACAGAAGTCTTTTTATTTTTTCATCTTTCTCTACTTTAGCTACAAATTGCAAATAGGATTTTTCTCTATTTATAAATTTGATAGGATCAGGTGCTCCATCGTATTTAAGATAATCGACCAATAAATAAGGGATATGTCCTTGATTTAACTTCTTAAATTCGTAGTATTCTTCTTTTAGATACTTCATAGAGTTAAAATTTTCTTTGTCGATTTGCTCTAGTATTCTTTCTTGCGATATTTTATCCATTTGGATATGGGTGCAGCCTGGAATATTAGCAAAACCAGTTACTATAGCAATCTTTAAACTCTCCTTATCGTAATAACGACTACCGTTTAGAGCCAAAGCTATTAAGAAAGTTTTGTTATGGTTCCCTATGAAATCTAACACGGTAAGAAAGCTTTTGTTAGCATGTTTTCTAAGTCCCCTTCCTAATTGTTGAATAAAAACAATAGGAGAGTTAGTAGGTCTTAACATTAGAACAGAGTTAACAGAAGGAATATCTACACCCTCATTGAAGATATCAACGGTGAAGATAAATTCTAATTCATCTGTGTCATCTTCTAATCTATTAATATACATTTCTCGTTGATAAGGAGAATGATCCCCAAATAAACAAACACTGTTGTATCCTCTTTTATTAAACTCAGCCGCCATATATTGCGCATGTTCTATACTTGCACAAAATCCTAAACACTTTCTTTTATCGCCATCATGACCATAAAAGTCCATTTTTTCTATTATGAAATCTACACGTTCGTTTACTTTTAATCTTTTAGTGATTTCAGCTATATCATCAATATGAACATCACTAAGATCAACACTTTCAATATCAGTGATCCCAAAGTAATGAAAAGGAATTACAAGTTCATCCTCTAAAGCCTCATGCAATCGCACTTCTAATGCTACGTTATTATCAAAAAGATCAAATACATTACCACTATCACTTCTTTCAGGTGTTGCAGTCATTCCCAAGGTGAAATTAGGGTCAAAATAACTTAAGACTTCTTGATAGGATGGACTTGTAGCATGGTGGGCTTCATCAATAATCAGATATTCAAATTCACTTCTATCAAATCCTTGGTAACATTTAGATAGGGTTTGGATTGTGGCGAAAACATAATCAGCATCTTTCTGTTTGTAATTACCCGTTAACAATCCAAATTTTAGACCTTCATTAGGTAAAAGTATCTCGAATGTTTCTTTCGCTTTTTTAAGTATTTCTTCTCTATGTACGATGAATAGTAATTTTCTAGGTTTATAACGTTTTACATCAAAAGCTGACATGTACGTTTTCCCCGTTCCTGTAGCAGCAATTACGAGAGCTTTTTTCTCATCAAAATGTCGGAGTCTCTCTAAATTCTCTATTGCTCGTTTCTGCATCCGATTGGGTACAATATAGCCTTTATTCTCATATATAACTTGTTGTGAAGGTGTTTTCTTAATACTCTTTAAAAATGCTTCATAATCTTGAATAAAATCAGCGTTAGCTTCAGCACTAAACTCCCATAACGAATTGTATTCTTTTAATACCTTTTTTATAAAATCAGCATCCTCTTTAGCAATAACCTCAACATTCCATTCAATATTACTTTTAAGCGCACTTTGAGTGATATTTGATGATCCGATAATAACTTTGTAGCTATTCTGGTATTCAAAGATATAGGCTTTAGTATGAAATCCAACTTCTTTATCTGTGACAAAAACTTTTAATTCCACGTTATCAAATTCTTTAATTTTTTCTAATGCCTTAGCATCTGTAAAGTTTAGATAAGTTGAAGTAATAATCTTTCCTTTTACGCCCTTTTCTTGTGCCTCTTTTAATGGATCAAGCAAAAGCTGAAGTCCGCTAAAATTCACAAAAGCCACACTAAAATAAAACGAGACACACTCGTTCATTGATCTAACGAGTTCTCCCAGTAAATTTTCTTTATCTGAATTAACGATTAACTTCTTCTCAAAGTCCATAATAAGCCCCTAATACCAAAATTTTCTTTCTATTACTTAGAAATACTACTATAAGTAGATATTAATAAAAAGATCATTTTTGGTAATTAACATGGATTTCCTAATAAAAAAGAGCTCACAAAAATGAGCTCTTTTTTAAACAGTTGTTTAATTAAAACATCCCAAGCGCCTTCTTAGTCGCTGGTCCTACAATTCCATCCACTTTTAGTTTCTTAGCTTTCTGGAACTTCCGTACGGCTGCGTCTGTATTGTTCCCAAAGACCCCGTCTATTCCTTTTGTGCTGTATCCTAAGTTTGTCAGTCTGCGCTGAAGCTCCATGACTTCAGCACCGCGGCTGCCTTTTTTCAGGTTCACGATTGAGAATACTGGTACTGTTGAGCCGTTTGTGATTTTATAACCATTAGCTGCTGCTAAGGCTGGAAAAGTCTTACTTGAAGTGGTGATTACTACAGGTGTGTTCACAGGAATTCTAGCATACAGCCATTGCACATCGTTATTGTACATGCGGATGCATCCTGCACTTACATATTTCCCTATGGCATTTGCGTTATTGTTTCCGTGAATTGCATATGTTGTTCCCCAAGTTCCTCTTGCATTTAAGCCGAGCCATCTGTTGCCTAGGGGATTTCGAGGATCTCCACCAGGTATATTTCCGGTATAATAAGGCCTGTTTGTGATCTTGTTTACAATTTTAAATTTGCCTTCTGGTGTGTAGGACGGCAGCTTTCCCGTTGCCACTTTGAAAACTTTTGATAATTTATTATTCTCGAAATACGCCAGCTGGTTAGTTGATTTATTTATTATGATAAAAGAAGAAGCTGCTGCTTTTGCTGGCTGCACAAAAAAGAACATAAAACAAAACATGAGTAACCCGATGACTATTTTTTTCGTTTTCATTCCTTCTCTCCATTCCTTCTGAAATGTAAAATCCTCATATTCTATGCGAAGGAACAGGATACGCATTACCTTTTTGTTAAAATTTTAATAAAAAAATCATGAATATTAGGATTGTACCATGAATAGACTAGTAGGTTATATTTAACTTAGTAATTATTATCTGAAGGAATGATTATAGATGCGGAACATTATCCTAAAAAACAATATAGAAGTGACGATTAGAGAAGCAACTAAAGAAGATGCTCAAAATATGATCGACTTTTACAATGTGGTTGGCGGTGAAACAGATTTTCTTTCCTTTGGAGCGAACGAATTTAAGCGTGATGTTCGAGAATACGAAGAATACATCACTGCAACCTCAAATGAGCAAAATTCCATCATGCTGTTGGCATTGATTGATTCAGAGATTATCAGTATCGCAACCATTAATTCCTCACAAAAAGAACGGACAAAACATGTTGGGACACTTGGAATCGTCATCTCTAAAAAGTACACTGGCTTGGGGTTAGGAAAGATACTAATGAATGATCTTATAGAAGGAGCTAAACAAAACGGAGTGACCAAAAAGATCAGCCTTGTTACAAATGAAACTAATACAGTTGCCATTGAGCTTTACAAGAAGTTAGGATTTGAAGTGGAAGGTTTGCTGAAACAAGATAACTTTATTAGAGGAAGTTATAGCAACACTGTTGTGATGGGGATGCTAATATAACCTATAAAATAAGCGCTCAAAGTTTTTCATCTTTGAGCGCTTAAATTTAATAAGAAGTTAGGTAATCAGCCAAAAATCCTGTAGCAATAAGGGCTAAACCAAATGTAATATTAACTTTCTTTTCATGGATTCCTGATTTTTCAAGTACAAAAAAGATGATACCAAGTGTTCCTAAATATTGAATACTTCGCAGAATATCACTTTCTTGAAAAATAATGATGTATGGGAAGTATTGGTGTATTCCTGAAATTAACCCAAATACAAAAAGCATCATAGGGATTCTAAGTTTCCATTTCAATAAAAACACCTCCCATTAACTACTCATTATTCCCCTTTAATCTCCAGCAGCTTCTGTCTCAACCCGATCTCCATCGTTGCAAGTTCTTCTTCTGCCAGACGGCGCTTCATGCGGCCTTCTTCTTGAATGCGAAGCGTTTCTTCAAGTGTTGATAATAAATTTTCCTGTGTTTTCTTCAGAGTCTCAATATCGATTAACCCGCGCTCATTTTCTTTCGCTGTTTCAATCGTATTTGTTTTAAGCATCTCTGCATTTTTTAATAAAAGTTCATTCGTCGTTTTAGAAACCTGCTTTTGAGCCTCTACTGCATTACGCTGTCTGATCAGTGTCAGCGCGATCGCCACTTGGTTTTTCCAAAGAGGAATAGCCGTCATAATGGACGACTGAATTTTTTCAACAAGTGCCTGGTTCGTATTTTGAATGAGACGAATTTGAGGTGCGCTTTGAATCGTGATTTCTCGGCTCAACTTCAGATCATGCACACGTTTATCTAATCGGTCAGCAAACTGAACCATATCGTTTACTTCCTGGAACTTCATCTGATCATTTGTTTGTTCTGCCACTTTTCTCATCTCAGGAATCGTTACTTGATTCAGCTCATCAAGTTTCAACTCGCCTGCTGCAATATACACATTCAGCGCTTGAAAGTATTCCTTATTGTTCTCATACAATTTCTCAAGCATCACGATATCAGACATGAGGACATTCTTGCTCCCGTCTAGTTTTACGGAGATGCGGTCAATCTGCGCACCCGTCTTCTGATACTTGGAAAGCACTTCTTGAACAGTACCCGAGATCTTACCAAACATGCGACCGATTAAAGTAGGCTTATTAGACTTCAGTTCTTCAGGATTCACATCTTGAAGCTTCCTCATTAAGTCACCAATGATCTCACCGATCTGACCGGTGTCTTTCTTTTTCACATGTTCGAGCATCGTGTTAGAAAAAGAATGAAGCTTCGCTTGTGCGGGTGCTCCGTACGTAATCATCGTTTGGTGATTTGTCGGATCAATCTGCTTTGCCAGCTGATACGCTTTTTCTTTGTTTTCTTCTGGAAGTACATCTATCAATCTGATCTGCTTATTTGCCTCCTGCTGCAGATGAGACCCTTTCTCCTCACCAAAGGGATTAGCCAGCAAGTCATCCATCAGATTTGCCGGCTCATCTGTATTGTTAAACAGGGGTGCTTTATTTTCTTTCATGTATATCTCCTGCCTTTTTAATAGATTGTGATTCTTTCAAAGATTTGATCGAATACTTCGCCACATCGATCTCATAATGAAGGTCTTCTATATCATTTGACAAAACTTGGTATAAATCCTTTTCGATGTATTCTTTTAGCTCATCAAGTGTTCGTTTTGTTTCCACTAATGATTGTGTAAGTTCCTTTGTTTTTCTAGGTTGTGCTGTTAAAAACATATATTTCTCCGTTAGTTCGACAGCTGAATCCAAATGGGAAAAGTAAAATTGTTCAGCCTGGTAAAAACGTCTTGGCTCTTTTTGAGTTAAGCTCTGAATCTTCCTCACCACTCGCACCAAATCAGCTCTTTGCTTTAATGTCGGCAAATCTCGAACAGAAAGCAGTGCCTTTTGCAGGCGGTGGATTTTCGGTTTTGCTTCATCTAAATTTCTTCTGATGTATTTATATTCTCGTCTCGATAGCTGGTGGTTACTAAGAAATCGCTGTTTTTGAAGAAGCCCGGTTGCAGTATATGCAGCAGCACCACCTGCAACGGCGATTCCAGATGAAATGAGATACGTCTGGTCATACGCAATAATACTCGCCAGCCACACTCCAATGGAGGATGGGATAGCAACAAACATTCGGATAAAAAAGGCTAAAAATCCGTTCATTGTAATCGACTCCTGACATAAACTCTTTCTTATTCATACGAATGTACAAGTTTCAGAGTTTCGTTTTCCAATAAAAAAGTTTACTTGATAATATGTTTCTAGTATTACCTTATCGAAACCTTCCTAAAATAACCATGGCTTCAGGAAGTAATGTGTTCTAAGACTTGAGGCGTATTTTCACAAAAAAAATAAGACTGCTAGGTACAGTCTTATTTTGAAATATCTATCTTTATGCCGTTTTTGTCTTGCCGCTTGTAACGGCTAAAGGTTTTGTTGCTAGACTTACTACGACAAGAATAACAATATTAATAATCATCGCGATAATACCCACATTGAAATCTTGAATAGCCTGTGGCAGGAAAGGAAATAGTGATCCGACAGTTGATCCTGTGATCGTAATATAAGCAACTGTTGCTACACCTGAACCTATTCCAGCAAAAGCTCCCTGCTTCGTAACAAAATTGTTTTTCATTAAGCTAAAAATCAAAGTTGGGAAAAGCTGGGTCACAAGACTGTATCCCATCAGCAATAATGTTACAAGGGTATTTCCGCCTTTAAAAGTAAAGAATACAGCGATCAACGCTACAACGGGAACAAGGTAACGGGCGGTTTTTGAAACTTGATTATCCGTTACTTTTGGATTCACCACTTGGTAAACATTTTTTGCTAATAGGGTTGCAGCAGCCATTAAAATCATTGATCCGGGTACAAGTGCAGTCAAGATTCCGGCTGCCCCGATAATGCCAACCACCCACGGATCAAATGTTTCGATGGAGATCTTTAATAGTGCCAAATCCGCTTCAGGGCCTTCTAACCCTGGTACCTTCAGAATAGCTGCAAATCCTACAAAGAAAACAAACAATAAGATCAATTGATAGATCGGCATAAAAATCGCATTTTTACGAAATACCTTTTCATTTTGCGCTGAATAGACAGAACCAAAGGTATGAGGCCACATATAGAATCCAAGTGCCGTAAGAAGCACTGTTGTTACAAACCAAGATGTACTCATGCCAGCATCAGGAAGGGCAAGAAACCCTGGTTTTACGGCTTCAACTGCCTCAAACATCGGCTGTATGCCCCCATAATAATGAATCGGTAAATAGATACCTAGAAATAGAACAACCACAAGAATTAGTATATCTTTTGCAACTGCAGTCCAGGCTGAACCATGAATTCCGGACACCATTACATAAACAGTGACAACAGTTAAACCAATCCAAATCGCAATGGTTGGGGAGATCGTTCCATATGAAGCTTCTGAAACAATAATCCCAAGTCCCTTTAGTTGAAGAACAAAATATGGAATCATTGCTACTACACCAACTAAAGATACGAAAATTCCAAGATATGGACTTTTATATTTACTTACGAAGAAATCAGACTGTGATAATAGATTATGATCTTTAGCATAACGCCAAATTTTTGGAAGTAAGAAGTAAGACATAATGTAAGCGAGGCATCCATAACCGATGATGTAAAACGTTGGACCTCCCTTTCCATAAGCCCAACCGCTTCCTCCAAGGAAAGTAAACGTCGTATAGATTTCACCAGCCATCAATAAAAAGACAAATATAGTTCCAAACCCTCTTCCACCAACGGTCCATTGCTCTAAATCCATGTCTTTCCCTTTTTTAGCCCGTATTCCAAGATAGATCGACATGATCATAACAGCAAAAATAATGACAAGTGCTGCGTTCATTTCACTTCACCCTCCTTGTTTTTAGGATCGATCATATAGATGATCGTCATAATGATGGCAGTGAGAACAACCCAGATTACACAATAACCAAGTAAGAATGGCATTCCGAAAAGATAAGGAGTGACTTTGTTAGCAAAATAAGTTCCACCTAATAGTCCTGCAAACGGTATTAAAGCTATTAATTTTATCAACGTATCCAACTTTAAACCCTCCCTATTCATCTATTTATCCAACAGCTTGAAAGCTGCGTGAACGAAAACACGTACTCCTTTTTCTAAAGCATCTTCATCAATTTCAAAACGTGCGTGATGATGCGGATAGACCGCTTCTTTTTCTGGGTTGCCTGCACCTATATAAAAGAATGTCCCCCCAGCTTTTTGTTGGAAAGCGGAAAAGTCTTCTCCACCCATATTTGGTTTCATTCGATCCAGAGTCTTTTCTCCATAAACCTCTACTATTGTATCTTCAATTACTTGTGTCACTTTGTGATCATTAATCACAGGACGGTAACCGAATTCATAGTCAAAATCATAATCTGCCCCATGTGCCTCTGTAATACCTTTTACAATCCGTTCGATTGTTTTTGGGACGCTTTTGCGAATCTCTGCATCAAAGCTACGAACAGTACCCAAAATTTCAACTGATCCAGGAATAACGTTATGAGTAGTTCCACCTGTAAATTTCGTAACGGAAACGACCAGCTGTTCAAGCGGGTCTGTGTTTCTAGAAACAATATGCTGCAGGTTCGTTACAATCTGTGAGGCAATAGCGATCGAATCTATAGTCTGATGAGGAAGTGCTGCATGTCCTCCTTTTCCTTTAACGGTTATATAAAAGGTATCTGGTGATGCCATCATCGCTCCATAGACAACACCAATTTTCCCGATCTCAAGGGGTGCCCATAAATGCGCTCCGATGACCGCATCCACTCCATCCATAACCCCTGCTTGTACCATTTCTTCCGCTCCGCCAGGATACAGTTCTTCTGCATGCTGAAAAAATAGTCTGATCTCACCTTGAATGTCTTCTTTTAAACCGGATAAAATCTTTGCAGCTCCTAAAAGCATAGCCGTATGACCATCATGCCCACATGCATGCATAACACCAGGATTTTTGGAGACATACTCGGTTGTATTCTCTTCATGGATCGGCAGCGCATCCATATCCGCTCGAATTGCTAAAACTTTTCCCGGATGCTTACCGACAATTCTTCCAACAACACTGGTTTTTGTTGGCCGTGACAGTTCGATACTACCAAATGATTCTAGTGTTTCGTAAATAAATTGGGAGGTGTTTTCTTCTTGAAAGGATAGCTCTGGATTTTCATGTAAGTAACGGCGCCATTTGGTTACTTGTTCTGACACCTCATCGACTAAATGATCAAATGATTTTGTTTTTACCGTCATCTTTAACCTCTCCTTGTTTTTAAATCCTTTATTTTGATACTAAGGTTTCAACCATATTCTTCAATACGTGGACGGATTGGATACAATCATCTAATGTCGTCCATTCGTTTGGATTATGGCTTATGCCGTCTTTGCTTCTTACAAAAATCATGGCTGAAGGAACATGGCGGCCTAATACCATTGCATCATGACCTGCACCGCTTGGCAGGAGTATGGGTTTAATTCCATTTGCTTCAACAGCCTCGATTAATTTCATTTGCATGTCTTTTTCAATGGGAACCGGTGCGACATTAAGTGTCTGCTGATACTCCACACTGACATTATGTTTCTTGCCAATTTCCATTGCCTTTTTCGAAACTTCTTCCGTTAGTAAATCAAGTGTTTTCTGTTGAATGTCTCGAATATCGACATATAACTCAACTTTTCCTGGAATCACGTTAACGCCGTTGGGATAAACATGGAGTTTGCCTACGGTTGCTACTGCCGTTCGGCTCACACGTTCAGGCATGCGGCTCACTTCTCCAACAAACTCACTAGCTGCTGCCAAAGCATCTGCCCTTGCATTCATTGGTGTATTGCCTGCATGTCCGGCTTTCCCTATGAAATTAATTTTTAGCCAGGATGGTCCTGCAATCCCTGTAACGATTCCAACAGGAACATTCTCTTTTTCAAGGGTTGTCCCTTGTTCAATGTGCACTTCCACGAATGCTTTAATTTCATTCACGTCTCTTCGAGCATCGTGAAAACCCTCTAATGTAAGTCCGTCACTCTCAATAACTTCTTGAAAGGATGCACCATACAGATCCTTCTTTTGTTTCTCTTCTTCCATGTCGAGCTCACCGCAAACCGCCCTGCTTCCTCTTAGTCCTCCGTTGAACCTTGACCCTTCTTCATCAGAGAAAATAACCACTTCATACGAACACTTTGGTATGTAATTTGTATTTTTCCATGCTTCAACAACTTCCAGAGAAGCAAGCACACCGAGTGGACCGTCAAAATGGCCGCCGTTTGGAACACTATCGACGTGTGATCCCGACAATACTGAGAAATTTTTCTCTTCTCTCCCATCTAATTTTCCAAAGATATTACCTGCCCCGTCTTCCCTAACTTTGAGTCCAGCCTCTAACATCCAGCTCTTCACAAGTTCTTTTGCTTGCCTTTCCTCTTTAGAGAATCCAATACGCAGGGAACCTCTCTCTTTAGTCGATCCGATTTTGGAGAGTTGACCTAAGCGTCTAGCTAACCTTTCACCTGATACACCTGAGTGGTTTAGCTTTCGATCGTAACTCTTCAGCAGCGTTTCTTCGATGGAGTATTTATCCGTAGTCAGCATGTATTGCCCCCTTCATGATGTAACTATCTAATAGGTTAAAGAAAAGTATAGAATAGTCTGTATATTTTGAAAATATAAAAAATGGACAAACAGTACATTGTACGTTTGTCCTAAACAGCCTATTGGCTTATTTTTAAAAATTTATTTAGATAGATCGCTAACTGCAGTTCAAATAACTCTCTTCCCTGAAGCTTATCCATTTGAAGAATTTCTTTTATTTTTTGTAACCTGTATTTTATAGTATTCAAATGAACAAAACTCTTGGAAGCTGTTTTTGTCATATTTTGCTGACATTCCAAATAGGTTTGTAATGTCTCTACTAGCTCGGTACAGTTTTCTTCATCGTATTGAATAAGTAAACCAAGTAGATCAGAAATATAATCTTTAAGTTCATCCCGATCGTGTTTTAAGAAAAGCCGGTAAATACCAAGCTCCTGATAAGAGATAACAATCTCTACTGATCCATGAATTTGTAAATATTCTGCACACCTTATCGCATCTCTGTATGAAGTATCAATCTCACTCAGCTTTCGAAAAACCCTCCCCAATCCAACATGAAACTTAAAAGCAGTCTTATGGACTAGCGTACGTTCAAGATTCGAAAAAAACTCAGTAAGCATCTGCAACACGTTTTCTTCATGTTTTTGATTATGGATTATAACGAGAATGTCATACTCCATGTTGCGATCCCGCACTAATACCTTATAATCTAGTTTTTGAAGCTCTCTGTATAGAAAACGGTTAAATATTTGCTTCTTAGTATTCAGCTCCTGAAAGGGAAGCAGTTGATTGGAAATCTTGATATTTACACATAAATACCTATTTTGATCAAGAATACCTACTATGTTACGCTGAGGCTGCGTAAACGAATCTAATTTATGATTAAGGAGCTGCTCTAACAAATATCCTTCATATTTATAGAGATCAGACAACATTCTTTCCTGACCCATTAGTTCAAGTGCAAAAATGTTGTTTGCGAGATCGATTGCCAGCTCATCGAGTGTATCCAGCTCATCATTTTTTTCACCAAAGACTGCCAATATTCCTATTGCTACCTTATCCGTTTTTATCGGAAAAAGAAGAAGTCTTTTATCCTCTAGATCTTTATGGACCAGTGAAGTTCCTTGGATAATTTTATGAAAGATATCAGCGTATTTCTCTACAGCACTCTTACCCATCTTTTCTGCTTCTATTGATGATGCCGCTATAAAATCCATAAATTCATTAAACAGACATACCTTCCTATTCAGCATATCTCCTAAAGTTACCGCTACACTGTCTAATCCTTGTTGAGACACAGAAACTTTTGCCAATTCTGAATGAATTCGTTTTGAACGTTCTTGCTGAGCAAACAGGGTTGCATTCTCAATCGCGATCGAAGCCTGGCTTGCAAATGTTTCTAATATACGAAGGTCCTGAGAACTGAATAGCATATCTTCTGAAAAACTATCAATCGTCAGTACACCTAAACAGCCTTCCTTGGACAGCAAAGGTGCGCAAATCGTACTTTTGGGATATTGATGCAATGCACCTAATGCCTTATGAAAGTTCTTTTGATTTTCTGGCTGAATGTTTTCCATTCCTTTTGTGGTATCGTTTATGTGGCTAAAGATCTGTGCTTTTTGAGTCATAAACGTCCTTCCTGTCATACCCTCATCAGGATTCAGTTCAATATGCTGCATAAATTTTTCATCGAAACCTTCGCATTTTCTTATAACTAATTTTTTTCGTTTAGCATCATAAATAAATAGAATAACAGCATGTGCTCCGTCTATTACATTGAGAACTTCTTTGATCAATTTATCGAGCACTTTGTCCAGATCGAGTGTTGATGTTAGTACTTGTGCTGCATTGATCAAACTCATAAGCTGTTTTTCAGATTTCATTAGCCTCACCTCTTCTGCTATATGTTTGCCTTTTATTATATAGAAGTTAGGCCATTTAGTTATATGGAAACTTTTATGTATTGAACAACAAAACAAAGACGCTGAATATGTATATATCACATAAACAGCGCCTTTAGCTTTCGATCACAATATTCACTTAAACTTTCTTTCCTTTCTTACTAATACACAATGCTAGTTATTCATCCCATAACTAGACTTCAATTAATTGTCCGTTCAATCAATTGCCTTGCATTAGATCAATATTTTTCCTTCACTCTGGTAATTTCCCACATGCCCACACGCTGCGAAAATAGTTTTCACCGGCTATTTCCGTCTGCAACATGATCTTAGCATGCTTCGCTCACATACGTCATTGGAATCATCCTCTTTCCGTAATGTGTATTTGCGCGTTCCCGCATATCCACACATCTCGAAATCAGTTTTCACGGGCTGATCTCTACCTGGATGTGATTTAATATGCTTCGCTTACTTGCGTCATTGGAATCACGCCTTCCTTGTAAAGGTTGTGTTTCATTTGTTAACTACATATTAACCTATTCTGAATTTATTTTAAATATTCAGAATAATCAATATTATGTTGTTTGGGCTGATTTTATTCCACTTTTGTTTGTCATACTTCTTTTTTCGTAAAATTTCTTTTTATTTCATCATATTTCAACAATTTAATTATTAAACTCTTTTCTTAGGCTTTCACCTATTCGTTCCCCCTCTCATACTATGCATGTAGGAAACACAACTAACTAATAAGAGGAGTGTTTTTAACATTGACTGGAAAAATTCTAAATTACTATGCTGGCGGCAATACAGCAAGGGGTTTTCATAACTTATTTGAATCGAATCTTAATGGGCTTGAACGTCTTTTTATACTTAAAGGCGGACCTGGAACGGGCAAGTCTACTTTAATGAAAGCCATCGGGAAGAAGTGGAACGACGAGGGGTATGATGTTGAATACATTCATTGTGCTTCTGATAACGGCTCAATCGATGGTGTCATACTGCGTGATTTGAAGGTAGGAATTGTAGATGGAACGGCTCCGCATGTTATCGAACCAAAAGCTCCAGGTGCCATTGAGGAATACGTGAACTTAGGTGTTGCGTGGGATTCCAATAAGCTCGCTAAAAATAAGAATGATATTCTTAAGCTATCCGAAAAAATTTCTGCTGATTTCCAAACGGCTTATTCCATCTTCCATGAAGCATTGCTGGTTCACGACGAATGGGAAAAGATTTATATCGAGAATATGGATTATAACAAGGCGAATGAACTTACAGATGAACTGATGCACAAATTCTTTTCGAAAAAGCAGAACAAACAAGGAGTAGTCTATCACCGTTTCTTAGGAGCAGCCACTCCACTTGGGGCTAAAGACTTTGTTCCAAATTTAACTGAGGGTTTAAAGGAAAGATACTTTATTAAAGGACGTCCTGGTTCTGGTAAGTCCACTATGTTAAAAAAGCTGGCAGCCAATGCGGAAGCGTCTGGTTATGATGTTGAAATTTATCACTGCGGTTTCGATCCGAACAGCCTTGATATGGTCATTGTGAGAGAGCTCGGTTTTGCGATCTTTGACAGTACTGCACCGCATGAGTATTTCCCTGAGCGGTCTGGCGACTCCATTGTAGATATGTACGCAAAAACAATCACGCCAGGGACAGATGAAAAATATGCTGCTGAGTTAAAAATCATAAGCTGGCGATATTCAGAAAAAATGAAGGAAGCCATCAGCTTTTTAGCAGAAGCAAAAAGAAAGCATGATGAGTTAGAGAAATATTATGTTGGAGCCATGGACTTTAAAAAGATTGATGAAATTCAGCAGTCGCTTAATGCGGAAATTGAAAAAAGGGCTGCTGCAAGACAGAAATAAGATTCTTTTAGTCACCATTTTTGGATGGTGACTTTTTTTGTTATGATGAATACACAACAAATCATACATATGGAGGACTGGCAATGAATTCTGTGGAAGGCAAATCGGTTCAAGAACTTTATCATCGCTTTTTGAATGCCTGGAATGAAAGAAATGCACGAAGCATGGCTGATCATTTTACAGGTGATGCCGAGATGATTGGATATGATGGAAGCCAGGCAATCGGCCGCGATGAAATTTATTCACATCTGAATCCCATCTTTGAAAACTTTCCAACCCCGCCTTATTTCGGGAAAGTGAAAAGTGTTTCTTTTTTAAGCGATAATGCTGTAATCCTCCGAGCCATTGCAGGAATGGTGCCTATCGGAAAAACAGACCTTTCTCCTGAATTGAATACACATCATACGGTTGTTGCTGTAAAAGAAGGGGAAAGCTGGCTCATTAAGCTTTTTCAAAACACACCAGCACAATTTCATGGCCGCCCTGAACTTTTAGAAAAGATGACGGAAGAGCTAAAAGAATTGCAAAGTAAGTAAGAAGAACCCGCTGACGCCAGCGGGTTCTTCTTTATAACTAATGTTTACCTAATAAGTCCAATATACCTTTGTAGATCAATACAGCTGCGAACACTAAAACGGTTAGGATAGCGATAATCTTGATCGCTGGACCGAATGCAGCTAAAAACGTTCCGCCTAACGGCAATCCAAGTAGAAAATAACCAGCTAGTAAAGCACCAATCAATGTTAACACGTTTGTATTAGACATATTGCGCCTCCTTATAACAGATTTTTCTGCTTGCTATAAGGTATGCATATCTTAAAAAAATGTTAATTTCTTAATCTATGAAATTGCAATACATGTCGGGAAATGTCTAATAAATGTCATGGTTTTTATTTGTATTTATTAAGTATTTCGATTTCTCTTTTATTATATTTTTGAGATACTGGACATTTACTTCCGTTTGACTAAATAATCGCTATCTTAGTTTAAAATCTCTAAGATAGTCAAATATACAAGCATTTTGTACAAGCCTGAATATAATGTTATCAATCTTTTTTGGGAGTTGATAAAGATGTCCTTATGTTTTACTGCTAAACTATCAGGCCAGCAGGAAGTACCACCTGTGGTGACAGATGCCTTCGGTTCAGCGGAATTAGAATTTAGTAGAAACTTTAAAGAGCTGCATTTCAAACTTGTGGTGAATGATTTACAAGGATTTACCCAAGCGCATATACATTTAGGGATAAAGGGAGAAAACGGACCGGTTGTCGCCTTTCTATTCGGACCAGTTATGCCGGGTATTGATGTTGAAAAGAAAGTAATAAAAGGTACACTAACCAGGTTAGATCTTGTTGGTCCTTTATCTGGTTTGCCTTTGTCTGAACTTGCCAAACATATAAATGCAGGCAACGCCTATATTAATGCACATACAGAAGACTTTCCAGATGGAGAAATTCGTGGTCAAATTAAAAATTAAAAACGCTCCATTTTAATTTAAACAGGGTGTCCCAGTATTATGGACACCCTTTTATTAACTATTTTAATAGTCTCGTATAATCCTTCTTCGGTACAATGCCCTCTTCCCCGGCACGATTTAACAGTGTTGTAATAGCTTCAAAGCCTTTATCTCCAAGATCAGCGGTAAAATCATTTACATAAAGATTGATGTGAGACTGCGCTACTTCTGGAGACAGCTCGCTCGCATGCTGCATCACATAATCTTTTGAAGCTTCAGGATTCTGCCACGCATATTCTACTGATTCTTTAATCCACTTCGTAATAGATTCTAAATCTAGTGAACGGCGTGCAATAATAGCACCTAACGGAATCGGAAGTCCTGTATCTTCTTCCCACCAGTTCCCCATATCCGCCAACATGGTCAATCCATAGTTTTGATACGTAAAACGCGCTTCATGAATAACGAGACCTGCATCGATACGGCCGTCCTTAACTGCTGGCATAATCTCATTAAACGGCATAACGATGATCTCACCCACTCCGCCAGGGACATTTTGAGCAGCCCACAAACGGAACAGCATATAAGCAGTCGAACGTTCACTCGGAACAGCGACCTTGGCACCAGACAGCATTTCAGGACTTACATCACCTGGCTGATTAACGAGAACGAGCGGACCACAGCCGCGTCCTAATGCACCGCCGCATGGAATAAGTGCATATTGATCTAACACCCACGGCAGTGCTGCATAAGAAATTTTTAAAATATCAAGTTCATCTGATCGAGCTGCTAATCCATTCGTAATATCGATATCTGCATATGTAACATCAAATTCCGGTGCTCCCGGCACAAGGCCATGAACCAACGCGTGAAAAACAAACGTATCATTCGGACAAGGAGAAAAAGCAATACTCATTTTACTCATTACAAAACCTCCGCGATAACTTTACTGGCTGATTCCAGTGTAACTAATGCATCTTTAATCCGCCAAGCAGAACGATCCCGAGGACCGATTGGGTTAGAAATAGATCGAATCTCTAAAACTGGCAAACCGAACTCTTTTGCCGCCATCGCAACTCCGTACCCTTCCATCGCTTCAGCTAATGCACCAGATTCACGATGTTGCAGTTTAGAGGTTGTTTCCGTAGTCCCTGTTACTGTTGATAACGTTAAAATGTTTCCGGCTTGCACAGATATATTTGTTGCTTTAATTGATCCCAATAAAATTTCAGCCAAATCACCATCTGTTTCTACACGGGTGGAAGCTCCAAACCCTAGCTCGTCCAATGTGATAAAACCTTCAGGCGATTCGGCACCTAAATCAGCAGAGACAATTTCGTTGGCGATAACAAGCGAACCAACCTCTGCCTTACCAGCAAATCCCCCAGCAATCCCCATATTAATCACAAGATCATATGTGTCCGATGCCAAAGCTTTTGCCGTTTGGATCCCTGCAGAAATAGGACCGACGCCTGCTAGCTTTACGTCGATCCGCGAGTCAGACCCTATTCCTCTTAAAATCGCATCCCGTTCTGCTTCTACTGAGGTCATGATTAAAATGCGGCGATATTTATTCATAGAGATCCCTCCGCGTTTTTAGCTTAACTTTTGAATGAAAACAACTTTCAGGTAGTTTCCTTCTTTGAACTCTTTATGTGTCTTGAAATCTGTAGGGAGCTTGAATTCTTCCAAGATTTCATACGTTCCGCCCGTTTGTTTAAAAGCTGATGCAATAAAGTCTTTAAACTTTCTCATACCGAACGTACTGCAGTTGGAAGAGGCTACAATGACTCCATTTTCTTCTGTAATCTGAATCGCTTGTGCCAGCAATTCAGGGTAATCCTTCCCAGCGCTGAATGTATGTTTTTTCGAGCGGGCAAAGCTAGGCGGATCCAGAATGACGAGATCAAACGAAAGCTCTTTTCGAACCGCATACTTAAAGTAGTTGAACACATCTTCTACAATGATGTCGTGATCTTCGTAATCCAGACCGTTTACACTGAACTGTTCCTGTGTTTTGCTTCGGCTTCTGTTAGCCAAGTCAACACTCGTTGTTTTCGTTGCTCCGCCTAGTGCGGCTGCTACTGAAAACGCCCCTGTGTATGAAAATGTATTGAGTACTGTTTTTCCTTTTGCATAACGGTCGCGAATTGTTTTTCGAACGTCTCGCTGATCTAAGAAAATGCCGACCATTGCGCCATCATTTAAGTAAACCGCAAAGTGGATGCCATTTTCCCGAACGATTAAAGGACTTGGAGCTTGTTCACCTTCCACAAAATCATCATCATCGATGTATTTACCTTTAACGGCAAAACGCTTTTTCTCGTACAGCCCTTTTACTTTAACGATGTTTTTAAGAGACTCGATCACTTCATCTTTAAACGCATAGATTCCTTCACTGTACCAAGTAAGGACGTAATAGCCGTTATAATGATCAATTGTCAGTCCGCCAATTCCGTCTCCTTCACCATTAAACACACGGAACGCCGTCGTTTCATAATCATTGTACAGTGCTTCACGGTAATCGATCGCTTTCTTTATTTTCTTTTCAAAAAAGCTTTGATTAATTACTTCTTGGGAATTTTGAGTCAAAACCCAGCCTCGGCCTTTGTTCTGCTTGCCGTAGTATCCTTTTCCAAGGAACGCATTCTTGTCGTCAAACAGCTCGATAATTGTACCTTCTTCTTTTACATTGCTGATATTTTGAACAGCATCCTCTGTAATGAGAGGATAGCCTGCTTTTAAGCCCTTCACATATGAAGATTTCACTTTTAAACGTACGTTCTTTTTCATAATGTCACCCGTTTCCCATTCTCATTTTGAAGCAAAAACACTTTAATCATAAAATAGCTTACTTCATCAGGAAGTAATTCTTTGATCGGTTTTAACTTTTCTCCGCCAGCCTGCTGGATGGCGTTTTCGATCTTAGCGATGTATTCATCTGGGATAAGGTCTTCCATATGAACGTCCATCCCTTCTTGCATGCATTGAATAAGGTGGCTTTCCACTGTACTCACTGACAGATCCCGATGTTCTGCTATTTCTTCAACAGACATTTCCTCTTTATAAAACGTGTATGTTTCAAGGTGAGAATTTGGTGTCGCTTTTTTCTTATTGGGGTCTGTCCCCGGGACAGACCCCTTCACTGCATTCTCTTTGCGCTCCGGGTTTTGTACTAAAAATTCCAGAATAGCCTCGATAAACTGTTCACCATACTTCTCTAGTTTATTTTGGCCAACTCCTGTGACTGTTAAAAACTCTTCTTTTGTTTCAGGAAGTTTCACGCACATGTCTTTCAGCGCCGTATCAGCAAAAATAACAAAAGGCGGTACATTTTCTTTTTCTGCGATCGCCTTTCGGACCATTCGAAGCTCTTCAAACAATGGATCGTCGTTTGAAACCTGCTTTGTCTGAACCGCTTCTTTTCGCATCACCGTTTCTTTTCCTAACAGAACATCTTTTCCTTTTTCTTTTATGTAAAGAGTCGGAAAAGAGCCATGCTCGACTGCAATCAGTTCTTGTGAGATAAAGAATTCAATAAAATCGGTGACTTCTTTTATGCTTTTTTCTTTCATCATGCCGTATGTTGGCAGCTTGTTAAATTTCAGCTCCATCACTTTTTTATTTTTGGATCCTGTCAGCACCTGGGCGATGATTGTTTTACCAAATCTTTTCTGTCCCATTCGCACGATACAGGAAAGAACGATTTGAGCTTCCCTCGTCACCTCAATGCTTTCGCGTGAATCCGTACAATTGCCGCAGCGTCCGCATGGCGGTATTTCTTCGTCACTGAAGTAGCGCACAATCATTTTTTGCAGACAGCTCTCTGTATGACAGTAATCCACCATAAGCTGCAGTTTTTCAAGTTCCTGCGAAATGCGGTCAGATTCACTTGACTGATCGATCAAGAACCGCTGAACTTGAACGTCCTGAGACGAATAAAGAAGAATACATTCACTCGGTAATCCGTCTCGGCCAGCACGGCCCGCTTCCTGATAATAGCTTTCCATATTTTTCGGCAGCTGAAAATGAATGACGTATCGGATGTTCGATTTATCGATTCCCATACCAAATGCAGATGTCGCGACCATTACAGAAGATTCATCTTGGAGAAACTGCTCTTGCTGTTCCATTCTTTCATTGTCGTTCATCCCGGCATGATAACGCGAAACCTGGATACCGCTCTTTTTCAGATGCTCGTACAGCTGATCGACAGTCTTTCGTGTAGCCGCATAAATAATTCCCGCTTCTTTTTCGTTCTTTTTAATAAAATCTTTTAGAAAAGAGAGACGATCTTGCCCTTTAATCACTGAGAAAGAAAGATTCTCCCGCTCAAATCCTGTTAAAACGGTTTTGTTTTCATCGATATCAAGCGACCAGCAAATATCCTGGCGGACTCTCGGTGTAGCGGTTGCCGTCAGTGCAAGAACAACAGGCCGTTTCGGCAAGTTCCCTATCATTCTCTGAATACGCTGATAGCTCGGCCGGAAATCGTGACCCCATTGCGAGATACAATGAGCCTCATCCACTGCTACTAAAGGAATATCGATTTGTCTTAAATGATCCATAAAGTCATAGGATTCTAATCTTTCTGGTGCAATATATAAAAGTTTATATTCTCCGCGCTTTGCCTTTTCAATCCGTTCTCTCGTTTCTGCTGCTGTTATCGAACTATTAATGAAGGCTGCGGAGATTCCTAACTGCAATAATGTATCAACCTGATCTTTCATCAATGAAATTAAAGGAGAAATAACAATAGTTGTTCCTTCAAAAACAAGAGCAGGAATCTGATAACAGATCGATTTACCTCCGCCTGTCGGCATGACACAAAGAGTATCTTCTCCTGCTAAAACCGATTGTATCGCTTGCTCTTGTCCATTCCGGAATGAAGAATAACCGTAATGCAACTCTAGCATTTGCTTTGCTTTTTGTATCAAAACTTTTCTTGCCCCCCTCAGGTAGAGTCATCTCTTGATTATATAGGTACATCCCTAACATAGCAAAGACACATCTTACCGTTTAGATGTTAAGAAAAGAGGCAGACTTATTTATAAAATGTGATACATTAGAAAATGGAGAAAATAGAAAAGGAGTTTTTACATATGACAAATCATGAAAACAACAATTTGCCGCCAAAAACATGTTCGATCGAAAGACTTGTAACAATGCCATCGGATGTTGAAATGGTAATCGCGGGCAAAAAGACTGCTACTCGCCGTAACGGAAGATATGCTGATGTAGGCGAAATTATGGAATTACAAGGCCACAAGTTTATCGTGGACAATGTTTACTCACAGTCATTAGGTGAATTAACAGACAAACATGCACAAGATGAAGGTTTCGAAACAGTAGAGGCATATAAAGAAGCGATTTTATCTTACCACCCAGGAATGCCTTGGCTTCCTCACATGAAAGTATGGGTGCACGAATTCAGTCCTGTTAAAGGTTAATACACACTGGAATGGATTTGTTGTATAGGGGTTTACTTTATATTCATATTCTCAGCGTTATTGTTTCTATTGGCCCCTTTTTTATCCTGTTTCCGATTGTAAAAAAACTTCGGACCGCTGAAGGTGCTGAAATGAACGCCCATCTTGGTACATTTCGCTTTATCGTCTGGCTGGCCAAACACGCCGGTCATGTCCTAGTAGGATCAGGAGTTCTTCTATTGCTTTTAGGACCATGGACGTGGAGTACACCATGGGTTTTAGTGACACTGATTATTTTATTTTGCTCGCTGTTCTTTTTGGCGCGTGCCTTTTCGCCGACTCTTCGCAAGTTTGAAGAAGAAGGCAGCGATCAAAATGCTTTAGCAGACAAATTGAAAAAAGCAGTGTGGATTTACCTCATTTTGCTGATGATTATGCTGTGGTTTATGGTAGTGAAGCCGTATTTGTGGTAGAGAGAATGGAAGCTGGCCGATTATGGCCGGCTTTTTTTGTGTTTTTGAAGGCGCGTCCGTTTCAGAAGGACACAATTTTGAATTTGTGGATTGCGGCCTTAAATTTGTGGATTGAACGTAAAAACTTTTGGATTGAGGGTGCTTTTTTCTGGGTTCAAAGCTGTTTTTTCTGGATTAACTGTTATGTGTGTCTTTTTGAAAAAGAGTATTCTTTTGAAAAAAGAATCTCCCTCTATCTGTAGAATAGATATAGCAATAAGTTCTATATAAGGATTGGAGACAAACCGTCATGCAACTGCACCCTATTACAGTAATTGAAATCATTTTTACCGTCATTTTTCTTAGTGCTTTATTCATTGTGGCAATTCTTATTCCGAAAACCAAAAGAAAAGTCGGTTTGTATGTCGCTAGTTCAATTACTATAATCGTACTTGCCTTTTTTCTTATACGTCCCCATTGGATTAATTACCAAGTTTCCATTAAAACAGAACAACTGCATGCCTATTTAAAGAAAAAGTATCCCGGTGAAGATTGGAACATAACTAGAAGAAACGGTAGACAATACAATCCTTATCATTTGGAAGTAGAGTTTAGCAGCGAGAAAGGCTGGACGTATTTATATTGGGTAAAAGATGCAGCTAACATCAAACAAACAGGTTTTTCTGTGCCAGATGGGGATGCAAGAATTGAAGGGGATCATTATGACCCACGCAATTGGTAATCACAGACTCCTCCTATCAGTTGAGCGCGGGTCCTCCACAAGGGTCCCGCTATAATAAACGCCATTCATGGACCGGTCACGCCATGCAACCGTTGAATCGTAAAAATCTCCAGCCGTATCTACCTCTGTTATTAATACACCTGCTACATTTCGGCGCAGTCGTCCTACCGTTACTCCATCCGCTCTAACAAAAAAGGCCGGCCAGCAGCTTTCTTTTGCAGAACTGTTGCTCGCGCTGATCCAGATAAAATTGTTTGCGGCATAACTTGTCATCGTTGCTGGCATGGTAATCTCCGGATATGTCAAGCCGTGGTTATACTTTAAATTTTCTTTCCCCACAGCAGACTTAATAGCCTCTAATCTTTCTTGTCCCATATTCGCCGCATGATATGAATGAAACATTACTTGTACGCCTTTTTTCTTATATTCACGGTAAAGTTCAGGGTACCGGTAATCATGACAGATCTGTGTTCCGCACTTCACACCATTAATTTCAAACGTGCAAAAATAATCCCCAGAAGTATAGTGAGCCAGATCGCCAGTTTGTTCTGTCTCATCCCCTGCACAAAACATCTTATCGTAGCGATCTACCAGTTTTCCGTCAGCATTTATGATATACAAACTATTGTGCGGTTTATGATTTCCGCTTAACGGGTGCGTGGTTCCTAAGACAACCCAAATACGAAGTTCACGAACAATATCCAAGATATCCTCTGTACATTTCTTAAGCAGCTCCCAATCAAATCCATCTAGTGAAGGCATGTCAGTCCCTGCATAACCAGAAAGTGCAGCTTCAGGAAAATGGGCAACGTCTGCTCCCTTTTCTTTCGCTTCTTTCATTTGCTTTATGATGTATTTTTGGTTTTTCTTTATATCAGACGAAACAGGAAACTGGCAAGTTGCAACGACCATTTTCATGAACTACACCCCGCTCATTTGGTTGATTTTGTATGATTATACTACATTCAAAAACATGAAAACCTTTTCATTTTCAAATTAGCGTAAATATTTTAAAAATTTATAAAATTACCCTTGTTACGCACTTTTATAGCTGTTATGATTGTGAACATTATATTTCTAAAAACATCTAAGAAGGAGCGCAGCATCATGAAAAAAATTCTTTTGGTCTTATTAATTGTTTTACCATTTGGAGCTCAGCTAGTCGTCTTGCCTTTCGTAAACAGGATTGACCCCATTATTTTAGGATTGCCGTTTCTTCAATTCTGGCTGTTTTTATGGATCGTGTTAACTCCTTTTTGCACCTTTGGCATCTATCAACTTCAGAAATCACAAGGAGGCTTGGATTAAATGCAGCAGGGAAATCTTACAGCACTTTCAATCACAATTTGTATTATTTTAACCGTTGTTCTTATCGGGTTTCTTGCCGGCAGAGACAAAGCTACCCGCAGTTCTGTAGAGGAATGGTCTGTAGGCGGACGCCGATTCGGAGGTCTTCTTGTCTGGTTTTTAGTTGGGGCTGACCTTTATACAGCTTACACATTTCTTGGATTAACGAGTACTGCATATACGGCAGGAAGCCTTGCTTTCTTCGCGATTCCGTACTCTGTTCTTGCGTATTTTATCTCTTACTTTTTCCTTCCGAAACTTTGGAAAGTAGCCAATCATCATAAACTCACGACGCTGGCAGATTATGCACGTGAGCGATTTGATTCTAAGCTTCTTTCGTCTCTAATCGCTATCGTTGGCGTACTTATGCTTATTCCATATATCTGCCTGCAGCTAAGCGGTATTCAAGATACCTTGCAAGTAGCAGGGACAGGCTTTATCAATGTAAAAGTGGTCGTGATCACATCATTCTTCCTTGTTGCTCTTTATACTTTTTTCAGCGGGATCAAAGGGCCGACATATACAGCAATCATTAAAGATGTACTCGTTTGGGCAATTATGCTATTCATGGTCGTTTCTCTTCCGATCATGCACTTTGGCGGCTGGAACCCGATGGTGGATAAGATCGTAACCGAAGCACCTCAGTTACTGACGATTCCTACTGAAGGGCCAAAAGGCATCCCATGGTTCATTACAGCATCTTTCGTATCTGCACTAGCTTTGTTCATGTGGGCACACGCTGCAACTGGCGTGTTCACAGCAAACAGTGCTGATGCCATCCGTAAAAATGCCTTGTATCTACCGCTTTACAATATTGTTTTAATCCTTGTTGTATTTTTAGGCTTTATCGCGTTTCTCGTTCTTCCTGATGGAACAGATCCACGCTTTGCATTACTGGCTTTGATTCAAAAGTCTTATGGCGGAATCGGACAAGGGTTGGCATATTCAACCATTGCACTTGCATCATTAATTCCATGTTCAATCATGGCGATCGGTGCATCGAACCTTTTCGCGAACAACATTTATCGTGATTTGATCAATCCAAAAGTAAAAGGCGCAAAACTGACGATGATCACGCGTGGTATGGTGTTTGTTGTAATTGGACTGGCTTTATTGTTCGGACTTGTATTCCCGCAAGCTCTTGTATCACTTCAGCTGTTGGGTGTTTCCGGCATGGTACAGATCTTCCCGGCAATCGTGGTAAGTCTGTTTTGGAGAAATCAAACGAGAGAAGCTACAATTATCGGCTTGCTTGTTGGACTTGCAGTAACATTCACTGTTTACTCAACTGGAACATCTCTCGGAATTTACGAAGGGTTCTGGGGGCTGATGGCTAACTTTGCTGCAATCGTAATCTTAAATCCGCTGTTTGTTAAAAAAGCGAAGTTCTCTACAAACGCTGTGAAAGATTACTTGTTTGGAGGAAAGTCTAAGGAAGTGGATTTAGTGCGTAAAGGCGCTTAAATTGGAAAGAGGATGACTTTTCATGGTCATCTTCTTTTTTTGTACTCTTAAATTTATGAAGACTTATAAAAAAATTTGAGGACTTATAAAATTTTTTGAAGACCTATAAATCATTTTGAAGACTTATAAATTTTCTTGAAGACTTATAAAACATCTCACGGCACTATCGACCCTGCTTTTGCTCCCGATAATGCATCATTTTCTGATTAAACCGCATGCCAAGTACTCTAAAGTAAATTGAAAAGCCAAGAATACCGCCTAGATAGATTACATGATACAAAATCAGCATGTTATAGAACGTTTTTGTGCCTATCGCGAACCAGTCAAACAGCTGTGACATTCCAAAGAGTACCAAACCTAATAATAAATATTGAATCAGCAGTTTGCTCACGACGGATAACTTCACTTTACTCTCATCATCCCAGAACAGATACTGAAGACATGTTACAAAAATGCTTAAAAAGAAAATCTGAACTACCATTTCAAACGAAATATCACGAGCCCCCAGCATGAAACCGAACACCACATAAATAATGATCCCTGCTGAGAAAAACAACCCGGCCATCGTTTTAAAAACGAGTGTAAACTCCATTATTTTATTCCACATTTCAAATCCTCCTTTTTAAAAACCTAGCTTTTCTTTTAAGCCAGGTACATACTGGCGGGAAACGGTCATATTTTCACCGTTCACAAGCGTCACTTCTATCCTTCCTCCAAGCCGAGGCGTTATCGTTTTTATTTTATCGAGATTCAGGATTGTCGCCTTTGTTGCCCGAAAGAAATTCCCCTCCCCAAACAGCTCCTCAATCTGATACAAGCGCAGCGAAACTTCATAGACGGATTGCTTCGTGTAAGCAAAGTTTTTTTTATCAACAGACTCGAAATAAAATATATCGTTCGGCAGCAGCAAATGAATTTTCCCATCTAGTGTTCCCAGCACTTTTCTTTCCAGTGACCTTATAGAAGTTAATACTTTAATGACTTCCTCGTTCATCTCTTTGCACTTTACGATAATCTCTAACTCATCCTGATCGTCACTTTCATGAATGGTTAACTTCATCTCTCGTCCTCCTTTCGTTTTAAGGACTGTTAAGCTTGTGTCACCAGTATATGTCAGCAAAATCACCCAGTAAATCCACTTACAACTAACCTGCAAAAAGCAGCTCCTAAGCTGCATTTTTTCCACTTCAAAATATGCTTTTTACTAAAAGATTTTTGCTTTTGGATCATTTTTCATTCTCTTCATTGTCAAGTTGATTGGAGCGGAAGGGTGCGAGACTCCTGCGGGATCAGTGGGACAGGTGAGACCCCGCCAGCGCAAAGCGCTAGGGAGGCTCACCGCCCACCCCGCGGAAAGCGAGCATCCTGGAGCGGAGATCAACCACTTCCAATAGCAACAGTGTTTACGAAAACAACCTTAAATAAAAACACCTGCTTGTTCAGCAGATGCTCCAGTTTTAATAGCCGAATGCTTCTTTTACAATATCCAGAAGTACGGTATTTCGATCGGTTTGTACTTTTCCTTTGTTATCCCAATTTACTAAGTAGTATGGAGGTGCAGAATATCTTGCAGCCGCTCCTCTGTCAAAAAGTCAGATGTCACTTTTAACTTAATATCCTTTGCATCGACTGGAAGATTTGTAGCCAGAATATAGCCCCAATCTTCTCCATCTTTGGTCGAGAAGTTGTGGAACGGTACAGTAAAAAAATGCTTCACGAGTGGTAATTCCGCCTCCGCCGCCGATAATCAAAACACTTTTGACGTTTTTTGCTGAGCCATCGGAACGTGAACAATAACATCAGCGTATTCATCCTCATCCCGTGTCGTACTGAACATCACATCCCCATTGCTGTAGATCCACATTTCTCCATCCACATCTACTAATGCAATTTTTTGTGTGGGTGTATTTATTTTGCGAATAACCCGAAAATCCCCCTCTGGTTTCTGATCTTCATTCATATAACTTTTCATTGATCCTTTTCCAAAGTAACGCCAATAAAACCAGCCAGCTGCCTCAGTGAAAAGAATGGTTGCTGCACCCAAGGCTAGCCAATATAGTTCATTCATATAAACACTTCCTTAATTATCAAACAAGCTTAATTTCATTCATATTCACAAGAGGGACAAGTGGTGTTTAAAAGCAGGGACAGAGGAAAAAGTTAGGCGCAAAAGCTAGGCGTCTGCATAGACTATTGCGACATTATTTTTTGGAGGTACGCTTATGACCTATATGAATCCACAGGAACAGCAAACCAGCGGACAGCAGCAAGCACTTCAGCTTTCTTTGAAGCTTATTAGAGAAGCGGTTGCAGGAGAACGAGAAGATCAGTTGTTTTATGAATACTTAATTTCTGTGGCACCGACAAATGAAGAAAAATTAATTATCGCCTCAATCCGTGATGATGAAAAAAGACATAACCGGCTGTTCAGAAAAATTTATAAAGACCTTACGGGGCAAGAGGTGCCACAAACAGCTGGTGAAGAATTTCAGCGGCCAAAAACGTATAAAGACGGTCTTGTAAAAGCATTATTCGGGGAATTAGCCGCCGTTGAGAAATACCGTGTGATCCGGCAAGGTCTTCCTAACAGGTATTATCGCGACATTTTGTTCAACATTATTACAGATGAAATTAAACACAGCGCAAAATACAATTACTTATTTACGCTTAATAGCCAGCCCGGCTCATCCCGCAGTCCAGATACCGAAATGCAAGTCCAGACTGAAACGTCATTGCCATCACAAACTCAGCCACTAAGTACAGCAGACCAGTGGGTAATGTATATTGATCCATTAGTAAAAAGAGCTTTGGAAGAATCAAAGGAAGGCATTAATCTAACTCATCTATTCCAGGAATTTATCCTTTCAGGCGTTTTAGTTGGTCAGGGCTTTACACCTGAAGAAGCAATTGAACTTGTTGAAAAATGGGAGAAAACGGGCGAATCTCAATTGTTAAAGAAGAGCAAGATGTTGGGAAACCAGCCCAGAATCATATAGAGGAGGAGAGATATGGAGCAAGCACAGGAATATACAAAGCCATTCATTGGAGATCAGTTCCCGGAGATGACGGTTCATACCACCCTTGGGGAACTTGTCCTGCCAACAAGCTATCAAGGTCACTGGTTTGTATTATTTAGCCATCCCGGTGATTTCACGCCGGTCTGTACAACGGAATTTGTTGCGTTTCAAAAGCTGATGCCTGAATTCAACAAACTGAACACGTACTTGATCGGCTTATCGGTTGAACAGGTTTTCGCACATATAAAATGGATTGAATGGATCAAACAAAACCTGAAAGTAGAGATCACCTTCCCCATTATCGCTGATAGCCTTGGGAAAATAGCTACTAGACTTGGAATGATTCATCCGACTATGGGAACAAGAACTGTTCGAAGCGTGTATATTGTCGATCCAACAGGAAAAATCCGTCTCATCTTAACGTATCCGGATTCTGTCGGACGGAACATCCACGAGATCTTAAGGTCAGTTAAAGCCTTACAGACTGCAGACAAAAATAAAGCAGCGACTCCTGCAAACTGGCCGAAGAACGATCTAATCGGCGACCGTCTCATCGTTCCCCCTGCCAACACTGTTCAAGAAGCGAAAAAACGTGTAGAACAAGCGCAAGCAGGAGAAATTCAATGCTATGACTGGTGGTTTTGTACGAAGCCCCTTAATAATATGTAGAAGCAGCCTGATAAAAGGCTGTTCTTTTTTTGCAGTTCACAATATAGTATTTGGTAAATTATTTTGATAAGCTACATACTAAACTTATAAGAAGCTTTCTCAAAGAAATTAGGTGTGGAAATGGATATTAAACAATTGCAATATTTTATTGAGGTTGCAAAATATAATAGTTTTACCCGTGCTGCTGAGGAACTGTTCATCACTCAGCCAACGATAAGTAAAATGATCAAGAATTTAGAAGATGAACTAGGATTGGTTCTATTTGACCGCTCCAGCAGAAAGAAACTGATTTTAACCGATGCAGGACGAGTCATCTATGAACAAGCCAAACTCGTTGATAAAGCGTTTAACAACTTGGAATCTGAGATGGATAATTTGCTGGGACTTCACAAAGGGCATGTTCGCATAGGATTGCCCCCCATTTTTGATTCCCGTCTCTTTCCAAAGCTGGTTGGAAGTTTTCATGAGAAGTATCCAGCGATAACGTTCGAGTTGATGGAGGATGGCTCAAAGAAAATCGAAGAAGAAGTAGCCAATCACCATCTGGATATTGGGGTTGTTGTACTTCCAACAAACAACGATATCTTTCAGTACTTTTCTCTTATGAAGGAAGATTTGAAGCTTATTATTCATCCAGATCATCCCTTAGCACAAAATGAAGCAGTTAACCTATCTGATCTAAACAGTGAGTCTTTCATATTGTTTAATAAAGATTTTGTTTTGCATGACAGAATTATCTCCTCTTGTAACCGTGCAGGGTTTAATCCTCATGTAATCTCGGAAAGCTCACAATGGTCGTTTATCGAAGAGATGGTCGCCTGCAAACTCGGTGTCTCTTTATTGCCTGAAAGTATTTGCCGGCACCTTACGACAAAAGTGAAAACAATCAAGGTAGTGAATCCCTCAATCGGATGGGAACTCGCACTTATTTGGAGAAAAGATCAATATTTATCTTTTGCGGCAAAAGAATGGCTGCACTTTGCGAAAGAACAGCTTTTATAAATATTCAAGATGATTCCACAGAGAATCATCTTTTTTTATGCAGTCATGGTATGGTTGTAAGCATTTACATAGATAACGGCTATGTTCTAAATGAAAAATAACCATTTTACTCCATGTTAATTCCGGCGTACACTTGCCTTGTAAATGGAAATTTCCATTCCGGAAGGACTGATTCATATGAATAAAAAGAAAGCGCGAGAAAGCCGCATCATTAATACTGACCAGGTTATGTCCCTGGATTTAAATAATTATAATACGTTATTCGGCGGGGTATTGATGAGAAAACTCGATAACAATGCAACGTTATCAGCACGCAGACACGCTCGAGTAAAAGAATGTGTAACAGCTTCAACCGATTCAATCGACTTTTTACATCCCATCCACCAAACCGACTCTGTCTGTATTGAATCGTTCGTTTCATATACTGGAAAAAGCTCTATGGAGATCTTTTGCAAAGTGATTGCTGAAGACATGATTACAGGGGATCGAAGGATTGCAGCAACAGCCTTCTTAACGTTCGTAGCTTTAGGAGAAGATAAAAAGCCCGTTGATGTTTCGCAAGTTATCCCTGAGACAGAAGAAGAGAAATTCTTATATGAAACAGCTAAAGAAAGAGCTGAAGTCCGAAAACTGAGACGTATGAAAAGTAAAGAACTAGCAGCTGTCATCTCTCTGGATAAACCATGGGATGCAAAAGAGGAGGTATATGCATGATCACATTATGTAGTCAAAACGAATTAAAATCGGCACAAGCTGCACTCAATAAATTAGAGCAATCCTGTCCTGAACTTTTCGAAAAGCTAATCGATATAGTAAACCTTACCCGTGCTATGCAGCTGAAATATCATTACATGGGCTGCCTAATCATGAATGAGGAACCGGGAAACGCCAAACCTCAATTTGTTATTGGGTCTGTTATTCGATTGTATAAAAAAGAAATGCAAAGATTAACAAGCGACAAGGATATTGAAGAGTTAAGAAAAGTCTTCTTAGAATATAAACATACTGGTTACTCTAGACTTAGCCAGCTTGCTCTAGGAAAAGCACCTGAATCGTTAGCAGGGAGCTCAGCAATTATTCAATAAACATAAGAAAACCTGAGTACAAATTTATCGCACTCAGGTTTTTTATATGGTCTTGATTTTGGTAATAAAATAATAGTATTTGTACGCAACAATAAGCAGTAGCACTACCCTCACTACCGTACTATCCGCCATAATAAAAGCCACCGCAATCATGGCATCAGCAAACAGATTAATCGTGATTTTCTTTTTTCTCGTCATGGATTTTTCTTTTATAAATTCTTCTAAATGGTTTTTGTATATCGATGTACTTTTAAACCACAGTTCAAACTTTTTAGATCCTTTTACAAAGAAGTAAGATGCTAGAAGCAGTAAAGGTGTTGTGGGGATAAGGGGCAAAATGATACCTATAATTCCTAATCCAAGAAATAAGAATCCCAGAGATACATAAATTATATTCTTAATTTTCACTGAGACCCTCACTCCTTTCATCTCTAACTATCTTACCTTCTTTATTCATGAATGGCTATTGATTCACGTTTTTATATAACAGGCGTCGTTCTTTTCTCAACTGGGCATTTTTAAAAAATGATAATTCCTCTTCTGTTTCCGGAATAACACTAGGTACAGGAGTTGGTTTTCCATCCTTATCAATCGCAACCATCGTAAGAATAGATGTCGTGTTTAATGTTCTGTTCCCCGTCTCTAAGTTTTGGCACTCGACTTTCACGTACACTTCCATTGAGGTCCTGCCTGTTGATATGACAAAACCTTCAAGAATTAAAATATCGCCAACTTTTGCAGAAGATAGAAAGTTTACATTATCAATAGAAGCCGTAACGACAACCTTCCCGCTATGTTTCATTGCAGAGATCGCTGCGATTTCATCGATATACGATAAGACCGTTCCTCCAAAAATCGTTCCCATATGATTTGTATCCGGAGGCAAAACAAGTTTCGTTTGAATCGTTCTTGAGACATTTGATGATAATTGCTGTACCATACCATTCCTCTTTCCCGGAGCTTTCATGCTCCTGTTTTAGTGGCGGGAATTGGAACGACAAAATAAATACCCATCACAAAGGATGGGCAGGCTTGAATACTCAATAGAAACAATCTATTAAAATATCCCCGTCCTATCTTCCCAACTCCCGAAGAAGATCAACACTATAAACATGGCAGGTCTCCTGACTCGTGCTTCAGCCTACTCTAAGCCCTTCCCGTCTTTAGACAGTGGTTTTGCTTATTTCGTCAGCACTTACAGTTGCGGGTACAGCTCCGGATTTTCACCAGATTCCCTATTAAGTCTGTATCAGACACCATGTTTACCGAATGAATCTATGAAATTATGAACTTCTTTCTTTATTATAAGATGCTGTTAGATCAGTGACAACTACAGCCAATTTATACCCGAAATAATTCTAATAATTCTTATGCAAATAGGGCTTGTACCTTCATACTGCCTTTAAATTCCTTTCGGGGATGGTTCATCCTTTTTCCCTGACTCCTCATTTTTGCATCTATTTACATGAGCAACCTACAAAAAAACTCAAGCATGCTTCGGCTTGAGTTTTTTCTGCGTTCCTATTATTTCAGTCCCTTCATTACAAACGCTACTAGGCGCCATGCCCCATCACCTAGTTCGCTAGAAATTTCAAGATCAATTTCCTTTCCTGTACTTCCTCCATCCAGTTCAAAGCTGAGCCATTTAAATTGACCAGGATCCAAAGCATAGCCAGCCTCGGCTAATAGTTTGTTGTCTGATCGTATGATGGTGTTTGCAGATCCATAAACGGAATCACCAGTCAGGAAGTAAACTTTGTGGATTCCAGCAGGTACGTTTACTCTGAAAATAGTAAGCTCTTCTCGTGATGCTATTAAATCACGTTGCAATGCATCAGCATTACCTCTATCTCTAGCAAATGGTGCCGTACCAACCCATCCGTATCCGTTTGAAACTTCCCATGTATCTTCAGGAACCAATCTCTTGTATGTCGGAAAAATTGGCGTTGAGCTGCTTCCACCGTCTAAAGCAAGCTGAACATTTTCACCTGATAATGCTGATACCACTTGAATGTCCCGCGGCGGACCATATACGGCCGTTTCTCCAGCATTCACTTCTACACGAAGTCTTTCTGTTGCAGGTATTTCTGCGGGAGGAGTTACCATCACATCAAATACAGCCTCGTCGGATGGTTCAAGTACTTTTGTGAAGCTCTCGCTCTTCCATCCAGTTGGAACAGGAATTTTCACAGTCACTTCTACTTGCTTTGCTGTACCATTACTTAATGTTACTTTAACAGGACTTGGCTGACCTGCCATCATGGTGTCAGCTGCAATACGAGTAATGTCTACACCACCAATTCTGACTGCTCCTGCTTTTCCATTTTTCACTGTAAAAGAAGCAAGCGTTACTGCAACAGCGTCTGGATTACTTGGAGAAGACACAACTCGATAATCCGATTCCCACGACTTATGTGTGACATGGCATTTCACATACCCGCGGTAATCTCCATCAAAGAATTTAACATGCTGATTAACGGAAAGTGCTGCTTCTATTTGATTTTTCCATCCACATCCTGAACTTATTGACGTTCCGACAAATTCTGTTGCCAAGGTTTTAGAGCTTGAGTCGTTAAAATCTTCCTTCAGATCGTTTACCCAGCTTGAGTGCCAATCGCCGCTCAGAACGACCGGATTAGAAGGCTCATATTTTTTAATAAAAGAAAATAGACGATCTCGATCTGCAGAATAGCCATCCCATTGGTCGTGATTAACGCTAATTCCTTCACCTGGGTCGTAATCGTACTGTGCCATCATGGTCTGCTGAGCGATTACGTTCCATCTAGAACGTGAATCCCGAAGATTTTTCAAGAGCCAATCCGCTTGTTCAGATCCAACAAGCGTTCGGTTAGGATTTGACGCTTCAGGATCAAGAGGTCCACCAGGAAAGCCGCTTCCTACTTGATTATCCCTGTATTGCCTCGTATCTAAAATGCTGAATTCTATTAAGCTGCCAAACGTAAACTTACGGTAAAGAAGCATGTCTGGACCGTTTGGCTTCGATCTTCGTCTTAGCGGCATGTGTTCATAATACGCTTGAAAAGCTGCTGCGCGAACAGCGAGGAATCGTTCACGCTCACCTCCCGGATAATTCGGATCAGAAATATCATCAGACCAATCATTGTCTACTTCGTGGTCATCAAATGTAACAATAAAAGGGAACTTGGCATGTGCAGCCTGCAAATCCTGAGATGTTTTATATTGTGCATGAAGCAGGCGATAATCGGTAAGTGTTTCTGTATCTCCTTTTTCATATATGTAATCTCCTAAATGGAAGACAAAATCAAGGTCCTCTTCGACCATATTATGATAAGCAGCAAAACGGCCACCCGTCCAAGCCTGACACGATGCAATGCCAAACGTTAGACTTTTAATATCTGCATCACGCTGAGGTGCTGTTTTTGTTCTTCCTACTGGACTTATTTCATTACCTGCCTTGAACCGATAATAGTACTCTTTTCCTGGTTTTAACCCATACACTTCTGCATGAACGGAATGTCCAAGCTCAGGCGCTGCAATCTCATTTCCAGAAAGAACAGTTTTATTGAACGCTTCATCGTAGGATATTTCCCACTGAACGGAAACATACCTGTTTTCCATTCCGCCTTTTCCATCCTCTGCAAGAGGATTAGGAGCGAGTCTTGTCCAGAGCACTACGCTGTCAGGAAGAGGATCCCCAGAAGCAACACCTAGGGTAAATGGATTGCCTGTAAAAACTGGAACAGCTTCAATCTCTTCAGTTTGATTAATTGCAGGAATAGATAGTCCGATTGCAGTTGCCGCAGCAGATTTACCTGTCGTTTTAAGGAAGTTCCTGCGATTCATTTTTTCAAGATTAAACTCTTTTAACCATTTCTCAAAACCCAATATAACCCACTCCTTTGATACTTTCCTTGTATAACAATTTAGATTCTATGAAATGAAAATAAATTCTCCGTTACAGAAGAATAAAGAATTGTAAAAAAACCGCTAAAACAACAAAAAAGTCCTTGAGCGAATCAAGAACTTTTTCACAGACTATGTTATTCTAATTTGAATTTAGTTATACTCGGATTCTATTTTCTCGCAATCTTTTATCTAAGCTGAAGAACACTTTCTTTAGCCTCTCATTAGGTATATTAGTATATTGGTCACCTATGTTAACTTCAAAATAACATTCAGATTCACTAACTTCTCTTAAGGATCCCGTTAAACCAATATCTGTTTCGTTATACAGTTCTAAGAGGATAGGCTCAAGCTTATTTTTTGGTACTGTAAAATAAACATGAAACATATTTGAGACAGGTTCAAGCGGAACAGTCTTAACACAATAGCACTGATTATAAAGCACAGCGAGTTCTTTCGCTTCTTCATAATATTGCTCCATCTTATTAACTCTCTGGTCAAAGTAATAATTTGCACTGATAATGTACGGATAAAGAGAAATCAGGTCACCGCCATGGCGCCTTTTCCATACCTTTGATTCCTCTGTAAAATCTTTAGGACCCGCAAGAATTGCGCCTGCAACACCTCCGATTCCTTTATAGAAAGAAACATAAACACTATCAAAAAGAGAACAAACTTCCTCCGCGGTCTTCTGGTAGAAAGGAAGAATTTCAAACAATCTCGCGCCATCCAGATGAAGTTTAATCCCTTTATCCCGGCAATAGTTTGAAATAGCGACAAGTTCCTCATATTCCGGAAGCTGCCCGCCGATTTCACGCTGTGGCAATTCCAGCAGCAAACAGGAAATTTCCTCTTTCATATTTACAACATCCTTAAGAGTAATTACTCTTTCCTTGTCCGCTAGAAGAATAGGCTCTATACCGTGCAATTTTTTCAAACCGTCTTCTTCATGAATCTCCAGATGGGATAGTGGATGATAAGCTACCTTTTTTAAACTCTTTTGATCACACCAGATTCTTAATGCGATCTGCTGTGCCATTGTACCGCTCGGAAAAAAGACAGATGATTCTTTTCCTAAGAACTTTGCTATTTTTTCCTGAAAGTCTTCAATGACCTTTCCATTCCCGTAAACATCACTTTCAAGCTGTCCATCTATTGTTTCCAGAGCTTCTTTTAACACAGAATTATCCCGTTTACCATGGCCGGGAATTTGATATTCTGTTTCCTTAAAAGCCTTTAACAAAGGGTTCTCTTGAGTCATGCAGCTCACTCCTTTCCTACACCAAACGATAAATTAAAAACTTTTCATATGGATTTTTCTCGTACAGTTCTGGCAATACGATCTCCTCTTTCAACTCAAATGCTGTTTGATTCTCTAAAAAGTAGATATATTCTTCTGGTGCATAATATAAAATCAATTCAATTTCCCTCGGTTTTTTCTCAACAGAACGCAGGATATTTTTGATTGTTCTCATGAAGATCTGCAGAGAAAATGGGTTAAAAAAATAAAACCGATTATCTTTAGAATCGATTTTGTATTCTTCTGCTAAGCAGCATTGAAAATGAATGCTTTCCATTCCTTTTCTGTGTTTCTTTATATAATTCTTTTTGTTTTCGAGTGCCTCTTCATAAAATGTTTCATCCATTTCAATTCCTGCAGCGGATGCCTGAAATAAGTGGTGAACGAAGAAATTTAGCCGTCCTTTTCCGCATCCGAAATCCACTATTTGGTCACTGCTCTTTAATACATAGTGTTCAAACAATGTTTCCAGAGCTTCATAAGGAGTAGGTTCGTAACGGTTATAATGCATCGAAGGATGGAATCCTTTTTGATTACCGTGTGTATGAATGTTGAGCAATTGATCATAATATTGTTCTTTCATGATGGAAGACTCCTATTATTTATACATATACTCCTATAATAACAAAAATCCTCTCGCACTTACCCAAAGCATTTATTTGTGTTCCTCTGCATATATTTTTATGGCTTTTCCTGCAAATCATTTTGCTTGTTACTCTTAAAGTATTTCTTAAGGCCGATGAATAAACTTGCCGCAAGCATCACAAATCCATTCACTAGTGTTACAAATCCAAAGAAGAACCCGCCGTATCCAGCACCTTCTCCAATATCGGCTACTAAATTAAGCAATAGGGCACCTGTAATAAAAGCCATTACTGGAGCTAAAATCATTAAGATGAGTCCTGAATAAAACAACTTTAATCTCCCGCTTTTATTGACTTTTACAGCCGCATAATTCAGCAGTAGAATAACGATGAAATAAGACCAAAGAATAACACTGTCCATTTTTCATCCTCCTATCTTTCAGTCTAGTTTAGATTAGTTTATCCATAATGGAAACATATGTAATCCAAATGATGATTATTAAACTACTGCAAAAGATGAATTGACATTGCTGGACTTTGTACTACACTTGTAGAAAGTTTAAGAATCTCTCCTTACTTTTAGGAACTCTAACAAAAATAGAATTGGAGGGCACATCATGTTATTTTTCATTTTATTAATCGGTGTACTGTTAGTTGTAATCGCTACCACGAAATTTAAGCTTCATCCATTTTTATCTTTGATTCTAGGAACCTTCTTTGTCGGAATCGTTTCCGGCATGCCTTTGATGAAGATTGTTGAAAACATTAACACTGGTTTTGGCGGTCTAATGGGTGGAATCGGGCTCGTTATCGTTTTTGGAACGATCATCGGTACCATTCTTGAGAAATCCGGAGCCGCCCTTCGTATGGCAGAGGTGGTTCTTCGAGTTGTCGGACCGAAAAGACCTCAGCTCGCTATGAGTATTATTGGCTACATCGTTTCTATTCCTGTTTTCTGTGATTCTGGATTCGTCATTTTGTCTTCTTTAAGAAAAGCACTCGCAAAACGGGCAAAAGTGGCTGTTGCTTCTATGTCTGTCGCTCTTGCTACAGGTTTGTATGCCACACACACGCTCGTCCCTCCAACCCCTGGTCCTATTGCAGCCGCTGGTAATATTGGTGCAAATGGATTTTTAGGAACGATTATTGTCATTGGGCTGATCGTTGCCATTCCCGCTACCATTGCCGGCTATTTATGGGCAGTAAAAGTGGCCGATAAAATTGAAGTTGAAGATGACGGTGAAGAATTGAATTATGATGAAATTGTCTCTTCATTTGGTAAAATGCCTTCCACATTTTTATCCTTTTTACCGATCGTGCTTCCGATTGTTTTAATTGGTGTTGGTTCTGTTGTGACCTATCAAGGTGCAAAAGGAGACATCGCAAACTTCTTTCTATTCTTAGGAAGTCCTCTTGTGGCTTTATTAGCTGGTGTGATTGCGGCATTCTTTTTGCTGCCGAAATACAACGAAGAAACGATGACAAAATGGGTTGGAGAAGCGCTGTTAGATGCCGCTCCCATCCTATTAATCACTGGGGCTGGCGGAGCATTTGGAGGAGTTATTAAAAATACAGGCATCGCAGATATCATTCAAAGCTGGTCGCTTGGTGATATTTTTAGCGGAGCTCTATTCCTGCTCATTCCATTCCTGATTGCAGCTGCTTTAAAAACAGCACAAGGATCTTCGACTGCGTCCCTCGTTATTACATCTTCACTTATCGCGCCGATGCTTCCTGGTCTGGGAATTGAAGGAGCCGTTCCGCTGGCGCTGGTCGTTATGGCAATTGGAGCAGGAGCAATGACAGTAAGCCATGTGAACGACAGCTTCTACTGGGTAGTGACAGAGTTTACAGGGATGAAAGTAACAGATGCCTATAAAGCACAAACGATGGCTACATTGCTGCAAGGTATTGTAACGATTGTCTTCACGATGATCTTGTGGGTGATATTGGTTTAAATCGCGCAATCCTTGTTGCTTTTGGAAGTGGTTGATTTCCGTTGCAGGATGCTCGCTTTCCGCGGGGCGGGCGGTGAGCCTCCTTGCGCTTTGCGCCATTAGGAGTCTCACCTTCAAAGGGATTTATGTGCTCCTGCGTCTACAAGCAAATTCGAACGAAGGGTGTTCCTCGTCGCATGCCTTGCAAGAGGTTTATTCAGGTGGCTGGCACGCAGGAGTCTCGCACCTTGCTCTCCAATCAACTTGTCAATGAAGAGAATGAAACATGAATCAATAGCAACAAACTTTTAGTGAAAAGCCAAATTAAAAGACAGAGACGCGGTTGCGCTCTGTCTTTTTTAATCTTCTTTTGCCCCGTCTTCTGCAATCGCTCTTAAGTCCGTGTAGAAAAAGTCGTCATTGCATAAAGGGGAATGTTCCTTTTTATCATCGTATTTATTGACGATTTCTTGTAATTCTTCTGTATCGCCTTTAGCATTAATAATTTCAACAAGCTGATTTAATCCTTCAGAAGTTTCTTGATTCACTTTTTCTTCTTTTTCTTTCATCGTTCATCCCTCCTATGATTTTTTATGTTCCCCAAAAAGGAAAGAATTACACAGGATAAACAAAAACCCCTGCTTCAACAGGGGCTTGCATTTAATCCTTTTTAACCGGTAATCCTTCTTTTTGCCAATCTGAAAAACCGCCTTCTAAGTTAAGAACATTTTTAAAGCCTTTTGCTTGAAGCAAGCTCGTGCCGATTGCAGAACGTGCTCCAGACTTACAGTGAGTGATGATTTTTTTATCCTTTGGTATTTCATTGAGCTGATCTTCTAAGTTCCCTAGCATGTGATGATGGGCACCAGGAATGTGACCGTCATCCCACTCGTTTTGATAACGTACATCGATAAGATAGAAATCTTCTTTATCCAGTAATTTTTTTGCTTTTTCAGCAGAAATGGATTCATATCCTTCTTCAAGTTCTTGACCGATATCTTCAGGCAATAGATAGCCCGTAACCTGATCAAGACCGATGGATTGCAGAGATTTTTTCACATTTAACAAGTTCTCTTCTTCTTTAACAATTAAAACAATGTTGGTTTCATAATCCAGCAGCCAGCCTGCCCAATTCGTAAAGGAACCGTTATACGGCAAATTCAAGGAACCTTTCACATGACCTTTTTCAAACTCAGCAGCAGGGCGTGTATCTACTAAAACTTCACCATGGTTTAATGGCAGAGATGCTTTTGGTGTTTTTTCTTTATTTAATAATTCAGGACCTATTTTGTTCAGTTTCTTCATTTGAGCAAAATATTTAGGCGGCTCGGGCTGTCCAGCCAGTAGCTCATCCAAGAGTTGTTTCTCTTCTTTAATCTGAAAAGCCCAGTTAAATTTCTTTTCATACCCTAATGTGGACACAGGAACTGCCCCTAAAGATTTACCGCAGGAGCTCCCGGCACCATGAGCTGGCCAAACTTGAAGAAATTCAGGAAGTTTCCCAACCTTTTGAAGAGACTGAAACAGCTGCTTTCCACCTGTTTCTGATGTCCCTGCAACCCCAGCGGCTTTTTCAAGCAAATCCGGGCGTCCGACATCGCCAACGAAAAGAAAATCTCCTGTAAATATTCCCATCGGCTCATTTGCTCCACCGCCTTTATCTGTTAAAACAAAGGAAATGCTCTCTGGCGTATGGCCTGGTGTGTGAATCACGTCAAAATGAACGTTCCCGATTGAAAATGCGGACCCTTCTTTTAATAATTCATGATCATACTCTGAAATGTATTGATACTTCCAATCTTTATCCCCTTCATCTGACATAAATAATTTAGTGTTATAAAGATGTGCAAGTTCTCGTGCTCCTGAAAGGTAATCTGCATGAATATGTGTTTCTGCTGCTGCATGAAGCTTGAAGCCTTCTTTTTTAGCAACCTCAAGATACGGCTCAACATCCCTTGCCGGATCAATCACAATGGCCTCTCCAGTCTTCTGGCAGCCAATAAGGTATGACATATGCGCAAGCTGTTCATCAAAGAATGATTTAAAATACATGTGTATTCCCCTCTCAATTTTGTTCCGATGATTATTTCTATAAATATCCCAAAATACCTGCATAGGTATTTTACCCATTGATGTAGAGAATATAACTTTAGACAAGGCTCATTTCTAAAAGATTGTTGCTTTTGAACATTTTTTGTTGATTAAGCTTCTTGGTCTAGTTGATAGGAGCGCAAGGTGGGAGACTCCTACGGGATCAGCGGGACAGGTGAGACTCCTAAGGGCACAAAGTGCCGAGGAGGCTCACCGCACGCCCCGCGGAAAGCGAGCATCCTGGAGCGGAGATCAACCCCTTCAAATAGCAACAAGGTTTACTAAATCAGCCTTAGACAAAAACTAAAAACAGAGAGTTTAATAATGCTCTCTGTCAAATTAACACTGATTATTAGATTCTATTTATAAATAAACTCGAAACCTGAGCAGCTTTTTCATATTGTTTTGTATCCATAAATTGTTGATATAATTGTTTCCCAAACTTATCGATCATCGTAAATTGATTGTTTGATAAAAAGAAGGGAAGAGCTGTTCCTTCTAAATAATCATAATACAGGTCATACTGATTCTTGATCTTATATATGAGAAGGTTAAACAAATGCTGGTATAACGGTTCTTTTAATGACTTTGCTGATGAAAGTCCTTCATCCGCATATTTTAACAATCGTTTGGAAGTTATTAATTCTCCATCTATAGCGTTATCAAGAAAATTAAACAAACGATTTAAATAAATGGAAGATTGCTTGTTAGCCATCTTTAATGCTTTTTCATAATACGTATGAGCATTTTGGTAGTCTTTTCTTTTGAAATACTCAAAACCTAAATTATGATAAAGCATAGCCGTGATCGTTACTTCATTTAAGGCTTCACTATCCTCAATTAAATTTTGGTACCGTTCAACTTTATCTTTGAAATCTGAATCTGCTGCACATTCAATTTGCACAAGCATAACTGATTCTGCTTGGATGGCTCTAAAGAAATTATTCGTTTTCTTAAAATATTCCACTGCTTTCTTTGCATAAATGTATGCGTTTGTCTTAGAACTTATCCAATGATAAGCCAATGCTAAGTGATAGTAGAGTTCTTCATTTTGGTAATCATCCATATTGATTGATGTTAAGATTTCGACCGCTATTGTCCGATTCTCATTATGAAAATCATTGTACTTTTGCAAATAATAGATCCCGAGTATATGTTTGTGCAGGTTTTCTTCATAACGAGACATCGTAAATGCCTGTTTTTGAATCTGATTGATTACGTCAATCGCTTTAGCAGACTCTTTGTGCAGTATATAATATCTGGCCAGTATTAACTGGTAAAGGACAGCATGCTTGGATGAACGAATCAGCGGAAACTGATCCAGTTCTTTTTTTGTTTTCTCTACCTCTTTTATTCTTTGCATGATGATTGAGGCATGCCATTGATGCAATTTTTTCTCAATGGTTTGGAAGGATTCTATTTCTTTGTGTATATCAATTTCAAGACGCTTAGAGAATAAGGCTATTATTTCAGCGGAGTATTTCGTCTGTCCCCGCTCGATCTTACTGACATGTGTAGTTGTACAAATGTCCTTTCCTAATTGTTCTTGTGACAGTCCTCTTTTTTTTCGGTAAAATTTTATAATTTCTCCCTCAAGCATACATGTCTCTCCCTATCCCACTGTTATGAACAAAAGTTGATTCAAATTGATATTTCTATTTCTTTGTTCATAATTACTCTTCCTTCTATATCCCTTTACATCCCTTATTTTTAAGCACTAAGGTCTATTAAGCAAAAGTGAAGGAGGTACAAAAGACACGATAAATTACCATAAAAAATCCACGAAAGAAGGCTCTTTCGTGGAAGATAAAAATTATTGTGCTGGGACACCAACCGCATCGTAGGCTGCGATTACTGCCTTTGTTTCTGCTGATGGTGCTCCGTTACGGTCTGGATAAAGATCACGTGCTGACTGGATTGCAGCTGCACGCATTTCTTTAAATCCTGAAGATGGTACAAGGTAGTTAGTTAAAGCACGGTAGAAGATTTTCTCTGTTTTCGCACGTTTGATACCTGTTACCGTTACACCGCGATGCTCGCCACCTTCTGAGATCAGGTACGCTGCTTTGTTGTTGATTGAGCTGTTAATATGAACGCCGCCTTTGTCTAACTCTCCTAAATAACGGTCTTCATAATGATCTGGATAAGCGTTGTCTTTTAAGCCATAAGCTGCAGAAAGCTTTTTGGATTTTGGATTGCTCATTGAACGAAGTCCTCCGTCACCTGGAACATTTGGTGTGAAAATATCTTCACCCATTTCCCATTCAGACGGGCTTGTTAATCCTTGTGAATGCATTTCAGCCAGTGCTCCAAAAATATCAGCGAGGGATTCATTGATTGCACCAGATTCACCTTGGTACGTTAAATTAGCTGTTTTGGAGATTACACCGTGTGTCATCTCATGTCCTGCAACATCCATAGCACCAGCTAGTGAACTGAATAGAATACCGTCACCATCTCCATACAGCATCTGCTTTCCATTCCAAGCCGCATTGTTCCATTTTGAACCGATGTGAACCGTGCTGATAATCGGCATTCCGTTTCCATCTATACTGTTACGTTTATGGATACTTTGATAGTAGTTATTTACTTTGATCGAGTTTGAATGAGCTGAAACCGCTGCAGGGTCTGCAAAGAAACTAGTTCCTGTCTCTACTTCAAAACCGGTAAAACCAAAAAGCCCTGATAAAAGAATGAAAGGCGTCTCACCCATTCGGTTCGCTTTATACGTATGAACGGGTACTATGTTCGGGTTAGTTGTTGTTCCCCCGGCTATTGCTGCTCCATGCAGATAACTCTTACCAGAAACACTGTCCTTTACTGCAATAAAGTTCTGCACTTTACCGAATACATCCAGTCCTCTCCCTGTTATAGGAGTGACTGCTGGTGCATCCGCTTCGTGGACAGCGTTGAACTGATCCACAATCTCTCCAGTTGTTGCATCAATAAAGTAATGGTAAAACCCTGGAGCAGGAACAGAAGTAGAAACTTTCACTAAGTAAGTTAGATAGTTTCTTCCTTCATACGGATAGATCGTAAGTTCCGTTTCTACGCCATCATATTCCTTTACTTCACCAATTTGCGATACCACATGTTCTTTTGCCGTTGTTTCTGCACCCTCTTTTGTAATGGAAGGTTCAGTTGGAATAATAGAACGTGCTAGATTTTGGGATACCTTTCCAAATGACGCATACACATTGTTGTCAGCATCAAGTGCAACAGTTTGTCCGCTTCCATAGATCGGAATACCATTGTATTGCTCAACAGTACGAACGTGATATGTATTCGTCGCACTATCTGCAAATTCACTTACAATCTTAAACTGATCACCAATTGTAGATAATGTTTTTGTCCCAACGCCTGAAACCACTTGTGATTGCAAGTATGCTTTTACAACTTCTGCTTTACTCAAACCCTCAGGTGCTTGAAACAACACGGTTGGCTCATTAGCATACGCTTGGGATCCAGGTAAAGAAAGTCCTCCTAAAGTAACCGATAATGCTAAAACTGCTGGTATTACTACTTTTTGGTTTAACCTTTTTTGTTTTTTCTTCTTCAATTCATTCACCTCTTCTTCATAATGTGCTTCCGGAATAATTCCAATTATTAAGAAGATCACGAACACGGTCAATTGGGTTAATTCTAAGACCATTTTCTGCGCTTTCACCTGCATTCTCCCTATTTTCGACAAGAAATGTCCATGATTTTAGCGCAAATTAACCCAATAACAATTCCGGGCTTATTCTGCAATAATAGGGTCAATCAACAAGATTAGGAGGGACTGAAAATGAGAGGCAAATATTATGATGGCATTCTTCTGTTAGGATTGTGCGCCGTTTCCTTTTACACAGGAGCACAAGTTGCAGGGCAAACGGAAGCCGCTTTCTCCAGTCAGGCTCTACTAAAACCCATTGAAGTTTCAGCTGCAGTTGTTTTTCCAGCTGCGATCAGTGAACTCACAAACTCTGGACAACAAATTTATAAGGAGATGGGCTTAATATACAACACCCTCCCTCAAGTCTCAGACGATGCAACTTTACAAGAACTGAATGAAGCTCTAGCTAAAATCACAGCAAAAGAAAAAGAAATTCACATGTTATTCCGTGATTTTGAGGGTGTCCGTAATGAACTGTCAAACTATGAAATTCAAGTTAAAAAGCTAGATCCAAAAACATATCGTTATGTTCATGAAGGATGGAAATTAATAAATGAGGTAAGTAAAGAAATGAAACAGAAGATTGATTTTCAATACATAAAACAAACACGTACTTCTATAGAACAGCGCATAAATAAATTTAAAGAAACTCTTAAAAAGGACAAGGATCTTGTTCCTTCTATTGAAACAGAAGAAAACGTTAATCCTGAAGAAATACAAACACCTGAGGAAAACGCAGTTCAAAACGAAGGAGTGACTGAAAATGAAGAAATTGCTAAAGATAGCAACTAAACTAGTGAGCAGCGCTTTACTCATCATAATATGTTTTCTCGCTTTTATTATTTTATCATCACGTTTTTCCGGAACTGAAACTACCATATTCGGTTACCAGATAAAAGCTGTTTTATCAGGTTCTATGGAACCAGTCTTTCAAACCGGATCCGTCATTACTATTAAACTTGCAGACGATCCTTCTTCCTTTGATAAGGGCGATATTATTACTTTCCATATGGAAGAAAAGCTGGTTACTCACAGGATTACTGAGGTTAAAAATAAAAATGGACAAGTTTCTTATCTTACTAAAGGCGATAACAATGACGGACCCGATATGTGGTCTGTCAAATCCAGTGATGTGATTGGCAAGTATACGGGCTTTACGGTTCCTTATCTAGGTTTTGCATTAAATTTGACTCAGTCGAAAGAAGCTTCTGCCCTTCTTTTATTCATACCAGGACTTCTATTATTTGTAACTGCTCTCATATCCATTGTGAAAGCTGCTAGAAAAATAGATTTAGAAAAAGTATAAGTCACGGTTAGCTCTCTATGTATAAAACCATACATACGAGTTTAATAAAATTTGATCTACATAATACTATTGGAGGTTGAGAAAATGGGCTTTACAAAGACAGTAAGTAAAGGTGTAATGACAGCAGCACTAGGTTTATCACTAATGGGCGGAGGTACATTCGCATATTTCAGTGACACTTTTGAAACAAAAAACACATTCGCTGCAGGTACGCTTGATTTATCCATCAATCCGAATGCTGTGGTCAATATCGACAACATTAAACCAGGAGATGAGGTCTATCGCGAGTTCACGTTCGAAAACAAAGGATCATTAGACATTTACAAAGTTCTATTGGATACAAAGTATACGGTTGAAGATGCTAAAGCAGATAATACAGATGACCTTGCCAATCATATCAAAGTAACCATCATGTATAACACGAGCAGCGCGACGGTTCCTGTGGTTGAAACAACACTAGCTCAACTTAAAGAACAAAAACCTGATTTAACAGCTATTGATGAGTTTGTAGGCAGCACACAGCGACCAGACGGAATTCCTCCTGGTGAGAAAGAAAAAATGTTCGTGTTATTCCAGTTTGTCGATAACGGCGAAGATCAAAACCAATTCCAAGGCGATAAGCTGCAAGTAGATTGGACATTCAACGCAGAACAGGCACCTGGTGTTTACAATGACGATACTGATCCAGATAACAACTAATTTAAAAAGGACTGCTTTTGTGGCAGTCCTTTTCATTGTCTTCTATAATAATTCACCTATACGCTTAAAACATCCGTACCTTTGTTGCTTTTTTGATTTCCTCTATTCTTTACAATCTCTGCGTAACGATAAGCACTGTCTTTCCAAATTCTTTCCTGTGAGTCAAAGTCCACATAGATAATTCCAAATCGTTTATCATAGCCAAAGCTCCATTCGAAATTATCCATTAAGGACCATAAATAGTATCCTTGAATATTCATTCCTTCATCATTTAGGTCAGAAACCGCTTGCAGGTGCTTTTCGATATAATCTACACGTTCCTTATCATGGACTCTTCCATTCTCAACATGGTCATCAAAAGCTGCTCCGTTTTCTGTAATGAAAATCGGCAGATCTGTATATTCTGCTCTTAGTCTTCTGATTAAATCCTTAAATTCTTCAGGCGCAATATCCCAGCCCATGCCTGTTTTGTCATAATCAGAGTATGCACCTCTGTGCAAGAAATCATTTGCTGCTGAAAATTCAACTAGGCCACGGCTATAATAATTGATTCCAAAAAAGTCGCATGGAGTGGAGATTACCTCCATGTCTTCCTGTTCAATAAAGTCATATGAATGAACATATTTTGAGAAAAGGTTCATCATATCTACTGGATATTGCCCCTTGAACACAGGATCTAAAAACCATCTGTTTGAATATCCGTCTGCATTATTAGCAGCAAGCTGGTCATTCACTGAATCTGTTTTTGCATAGATTGGTGATAGGTTTAACGTAATTCCGATAGGCGTTTCGGATTGAAATTCATTTTTTAATAATTGAACCGCTTTTCCGTGTGAAAGAAGCATGTGGTGAACCGCTTTGACCGCTTCATCCATATTTGTATGACCAGGTGCATGAAATCCTTGATGATACCCTAGGAATCCTGCACACCAAGGCTCATTATGTGTGATCCATGAGTCCACTTCAGCATCAAGCTCCTGATAGCAAACTCTCGCTAAATCCAAGAACCATTCAACAGATTCACGGCTCACCCATCCGCCTTCCTTATGTGCCCATAAAGGAAGATCCCAGTGATAAAGAGTGATTGCTGGCTTTATTCCCTCTTCAATCAAACGTGTAGTCAATTTTTTATAAAAAGCGATTCCCTCTGGATTAAGCACACCCTTTTCAGGAAAAATACGCGGCCATGAAACAGAAAAGCGGTAAGTTTCTACCCCAAGCTGCTTTATGTTTTGGATATCCTCTTCAAAACGGTGATAGTGGTCACAAGCAATGCTTCCGTTGTGCTGTTTATATACTTTTCCTGGAACGTCACAAAACGTATCCCAGATAGAAAGAGATCTTCCTTCTTCTAATCTAGCTCCCTCAATCTGATAGGAAGATGTTGCTGTTCCAAAAACAAAGTTATCATTAAATTTCATAGATGTTCTCTCCTCTATTCTTTTATAGAACCTGCTGAAATGCTGTTAACGATATATTTAGATAAAAATAGAAAAGCAATCATGATTGGCACTACCGAGATAGCGATCCCTAGATACATTGATCCAAGATTCTGTGCGACTTGCGAGCCTTTTAAGAATCCCATCAATACCGGCAATGTGAATTTTTCAGGTGAGAATAAAACCACTAAAGGCATGATGTAGTTATTCCATGATCCAATAAAGGTGAAGATGGACATCGTTGCAATCGCTGGCATCATAATAGGAATTGCAATCGTATGGAAGATCTTAAATTCACTTGCGCCATCAATTCTTGCTGCTTCAATCAGACTAGGATGAAGCGTTGTTATAATATATTGGCGGAGAAAGAAAACCACGAACGGACTCGCCGCTGCCGGTACAATTAATGGAATATAGGTATCGAGTATTCCTAGTGTTTTACTTAACTCATAAAATCCTATCAATCCTAGTTGTCCAGGAACCATCATCATCACTAACATAAAAACAAACATCGCATTTTTGCCCTTGAATATATAAAAAGCGAATCCGTAAGCCGTTAAAGCTGAAAAGTATCCCGACAAAAACGTAACGAGAACTGAAATGATTAAACTATTTTTAAAACCTGCCCAAATATTGATATAGCTCATCATCGTTTGATAATTTTCAACCAATGTACTGCCAGGGATTAAAGTAAAACCGGATAAAATCGCTTCATTGGAACGGGTTGCATTTACAAGCATCATTAAAAACGGAATGAAGCAGACGATAGCCATAACACTGAGTACGATGTACAAAATCAGTTTTGGTATACTTCTTTTTGGTTTTGGTTTCGATTCTATTACACTTTTATTTTGAACTGGATTTGAAAAACTTTTATCTACCGCTGTTTTCCCTATCATGCTTTACACCTGCCTTGGTTGTTTACGTTCTTTCCCATACATCCCTTTGAAGATAAAAGCAGAGAATATGAGAGTGATAACAAATAAGCCATAAGCTACAGCAGCAGCGTATCCATAATTGTTATATTTAAAGGCTTGATTGTATAAATAGAGCACCATTGTATTAAGCGAACCGTCAGGTGATCCGATTCCATCTGTTAAAAGCATCGGCAAATCAAACAATTGAAGACCTCCAATTAATGAGGTAATCATGATATAAAGCAGGATAGGCTTTAAAAGCGGGATCGTAATCTTAGAAAAGGTCTGCCAGCGATTTGCACCGTCAATCAATGCAGCTTCGTAATAGTCTTTGGATATCCCCGACACCCCTGCCATCACGACAATAAATGAGTGGCCAAACCACATCCACGTCAAGATCAGCGATACAGAAAGCTGAGCGGTCGTCGGTTCATTCAGCCAGTTGATCGGATCCGAAATGATTCCCAGCTTCAGCAGCATCATGTTTAACGAACCATGCTGCCAATCTAGTAAAATACCGAACAACAGAGCGACCGAACTGATTGTAATTAAATTGGGAAGGTAAAAGATCGATCTAAAAAAAGCAAGTCCTTTTAACTTCATTCTCATATCTGAAAAAATCATCGCTAGAATTAAAGCGAGTCCTATTTGAAGGGCAAAATTCACACCCCAAATTTTCCAAGTATTAAAGAAGGCTTCTACAAAATACGTATCTGTCAGCAGGCGTTTATAATTTGCGAGTCCTACTACTTGCGCTTCACCACTGCCTGAATAATTAGTAAAGCTGTAATAGAACGTTAATAAAACTGGATAAATACTAAACACCAAGAAGATGATCCAAAATGGGGCAATAAAAACATAGCCGTAACGGTTTAGATTTTTCATCTCCCCTCCCCCTTTCAATAATTGTGCAGTGGCAGAGTACTTCCCCCGCCACTTGCACATTAATTTACTTACTTACATACTTACTTACTTCTGCGGCACTTTTAAGTCAGGATAAGCATTTTGCGCTTTTTGATAAAATTCTTTAATTGCTGCATCCTTTGATTTTTTGCCCGTCACATACTGCTGAACCGCATTTCCGTAAAGTGTATCTAGCTGCTGATCGTACTTTGTTACGATTCCTGGAGTGATCTTACTTGATTGATCTAAGAAAAATTGATAGTTATTTTGTCCACCTAAGAATTTATCGCTAAAGTCATCTTTAATGGCATCTGTAACAGGAAGGTAAGAAAGTACGTCCCCTGTTTCTTTGCTCCAAGATGTTAAGAATTCATCATCTTGAGTCATCATTTTCACAAATTTATAAGCTAGCTCTTTATTTTCAGACTTGTTGTAAACACCAAGCCATGTTCCACCCCAGAAATAAGGGCTCGGACCACTTGTTACAGCCCAGTCTCCAACTGATTCTTTTACATTTGTTTTTAATACGCTGTGAAGTCCCCATGTAGGAAGAACATATGAAAATACTTCTGTCTCTTTTTCTTTGCCATTCTCTTTCACCTTGACCGGCTTATCCATAGCCTCAAACCAAGATGGTGACCATTCAGGAGCTAATGCTGTATAGTTCTTTTCTCTAAGCTGTTTTGAATAATCCATGTACGCAATTTTTTCTTCCGTCAGCTGTAGCTCATTCTTCTCATTTACCCATGGCTGCGGGTTATCACCTTGTGCAAACCAGCGGATCGAACCTTCGTCAGGGAACATGCTATAGCCTTTTTCTTTCATTTTTTCGGCTACTTCAAATACTTTATCCATGGAACCCATCATTTCTCCAACTTGAGCTGGATCATCTGTTCCTAATACTTCCTTTGCAATGCTTCGCTTGTAATAAATGCCACCAGGCGTTGTTTGCCAAGATAGCGCACGTACATTACCATCTTTATCTTTTCCTAAGTCGTAAACATATGGCACATACTTATCGGAAATCTCATCTGCGTTATAAGGCTTTTCCGATAAATTTTCCCAGTAGCCAGCATCAATCCATTGTTTCAAAAAGGCAATTTCACCTGTAAAAACGTCAGGTGCTCCAACACCGCTTTCAAGAACTGGCTTTAACTTTGTTGGATAGTCTGCAATTGGAACAATCGTTAACTCTACTGTTACACCATTCTTCTCTTCAAAAGTTTTAATTGGTTTCTTAAGTTCATCTGTAAATGACCAGATTTTTAGATCTGCTTTTTTCTTAGAATCACCTGATGTGTTTTGGTCGCTTGAACAACCTGCAAATAATCCCACTAACAACACTAAAGACAAAAACATACTAATCATCTTTTTCATGTGTTTACCCCTGCCTTTATATAAGATTATATTTACGAAAACGGTTTCGATTTTTTGTGAAAAAAAATTTCGAAACCGCTTTCGAAATTACCGAAAAAAATTTTTTCTTTTTTAATTCTCTTTTTTTGAACAAGATTCACGAATAATAAGTTCAACTGGAATTTTCTTAGAGACGACTAATTTTTTCTTTTGAAGAATCTGGTTCATTAATAGCTGTGCTGCTTGATAACCAATCATATCTGTATCTTGTTTGATCGTAGTTAATTTAGGAGTAATGTATGCGGCCATTTCGATATCATCATATCCAATGATCGAAATATCTTCCGGCACTCTTAACCCCTTCTCCTTAATGGCCTCAATTGCACCGATAGCCATATGATCGCCAGCTACAAACACTGCTGTCGGAACATCATCCAACGACAATAGTTTTTCCATAGCTGCTTTACCTTCGTTTATCGAAAACAATCCGCCATTAATCAGATAGCCTTCATGTATCGGCAGCTTCAGGTCATTCATAGCCTTGTTATATCCCTTGATTCTCTCTGCACCAGCATCTGTTGAGGCATCACCTGCTATATGAGCAATTTTCGTATGTCTAAGTGAATGCAAATAGTTAACTGCCAGCTTTCCGCCTTCAATATTATCCGAATATACAAGACTGCAATTTTGATTGTTCATATCGATTACTACAATTGGAATATTACTATTTATCATCTCTTGTACTTGCGGATCTTGCGGATCAGAACAAATAACTACTATGCCATCAACAGCACGATATGAAAAATGTTCTAAGTAACTGATATCTCTATTACGCAGATGTCGTGAAGCGAAAATCAAGTCATACCCTTCACGTTCAGCATTTTTTCGAAAACTTTCTATTATGGCACTAAAAAAAGGATGCTTCATTCCGACTTCATTGTCTTCAGAAAACATAACACCGATTGTCCAAGACTTTTTCGTTGACAGTGATTGAGCATGTGCATTTGGTAAATAGCCCATGTCTTCCACGGCCTGAAGAATTTTCTGTCTCGTCTTCTCACTAACATCTGAATAATTGTTAAGTGCTTTAGAAACTGTAGTCGTAGAAAAACCCGTTTTCTTTGCTATGTCATAGATGGTAACCATTGTTATCTCCTCTTTATCGAAAGCGCTTTCGTTAATTGGAATTATAACTCACAGAAAATTAAGTTTCAATACAATTTTTTCACTTTTACAAACAAAAAAAAGACAGGATATACTACCTCCCATCTTAAATATAGGTTATTACTCTTGTCTTCAAATATAGAATCACCCTTGTCTTTTAAAAGTTACTGCCTCACACATCACATTGTACATCTTTTCAACACCAACCTCTGATGCCTCAAAGTCGAAAGCATTGTCTTTACTAATCCCCAAACTCTCCGCCTCTTCTGCAGCGTCAATGTTTGCTCCCATGAAAATAAACTCCCAGCTGTATCTTTCTTGCTGACGATTGATAAGTTCTTTTACCTTTTCATAGGTGAATTCACGACTCGCATTCTCCATACCATCTGTTGTGATCACAAAAATGATGTTGCCCGGCCTTTGCTCCTCTGGTGTCTTTGATAATCGGTGGCCAACATCTAAAATGGTTTTACCTACTGCATCCAATAATGCTGTAGTCCCTCTTACGTAATACTCTTTAGATGTTAATTTTACTTTCGCCGCATCTTTTCCGTTCCACAACACTTCATACTGGTCATCAAAAAGAACTGTGGTGAGCAGCGTGTCTCCCTCGAGCTGGCATTGCCTTTCAACAAAAGCATTAAAACCACCGATTGTATCATTTTCTAATCCAGACATTGACCCGCTTCTATCCAGCAAAAAAATAATCTCTGTTAAATTCTTATTCATCTTAATCATCCTCCAAATTTGTTTGTCATGCTATAATAATAGCTGCACTTATCCATAATTTGGTCGCCTGTGAAGCGACATTTTGGAGGCTGATCTTATGCTGGATCAAAAGGTATTAAAAGAGTTAGAAGCTTATATAAATGACCACTTAGTTATTGAATTACATGAATGTATGTACTCCGATATGAAGGAAGAGTGTATTTTAGAAAGCCTTCATATCGAGTTAGATGATTTTATAAAAAATAATCGAAAACCCACTCTTCAGGAAGTTTTGTTTCGTTTTATTGGTCAAAAAGGTGTTAGTGATAGCGAGGTCTATAAGAGTGCTGGTATTGACCGAAAGCATTTTTCAAAAATCCGATCGAAGTCTGATTATCGACCTAAGAAAAGTACTGTGATTGCACTCGCACTTGGACTTAAACTAGATCAGGAGGAATTTGAACAGCTACTCGAATCAGCCGGCTATTCACTTACCGATAGCGAAACCGCTGATTTGGTTATCAAATTCTGTTTAGAAAAGAAGATTTATGATGTCATTCAAGTTAATGAGTATTTGGATTACTTTAGTCAGAAGATATTGGTGTAGGATAGGGTAGTATAACGAAAAAAGACAACTCTCAGTTGTCTTTTCACCTTCTATTTAACATTCTCAATTGCTCCTGCTACATCATAACTGCTAAGATCGATTTCGGGTGTTTGATTTAAAGCTAGTTTCGCAAGCTCTGCGCCAAGGTACGGGCCGCTTGTTAATCCGGAAGCTCCTAATCCGTTAGCGAGAAAGATGTTTTCATAGTTAGGCAATGCACCAATCACTGGCAAGAATCCAGGAGTAAACGGCCTGAAACCAACTCGGGTTTCGAGCATTGTACTGTCTGCTAAACCAGGCGCAACTGATAATGATTTGTTTAAAATCTCATTGACTCCACCTGCCGTTACGCGATTATCAAATCCCGCTTCATCCTCATGTGTTGCACCGACAACTACTCTGCCATCTTCGAATGTAAGGATATATTGATTGGTTGGAGGCATCACAACAGGCCAAGAGCTTGTCTCAGTTTGAGGCAATTCCAGATGAACAATTTGAGCCTTTTGCGGTGTTACTTTGAAGTTAACACCTAGTGGCTCCAGTAACTCTTGTGACCATGCGCCTGCCGTAACGATTACTTGGTCTGCATGCATCGTTTTCCCCTCTAGTTTTATTCCAAGGACTTTATTGTTTTCATGAAAAATTGTTGTGTCACCGTTTAATAGACTAGCTCCGTTCTTTACAGCTGCACGGACTAATGCATTTCGCAGTGCTCTTCCATTCACACGAGCTCCACCACTTACATAAACAGACCCATATTCTTCTGAAATAGGAGGAAATAATCGTTTTGTTTCAGCGGGTGAAAGTATCGTAACTTCACCAATTTCAGGAGCGTCTTCTCTCCGTTTTATTGCTCTTTCAGCCATCTTTTCCAGCTTTTCAGGGTCTGAATGAAGACTTATCGCACCTACCCGTTTATATCCTGTTTCCGTTTCACCGTCTGCTTCCAATTGAGCAATCAATTCCGGATAATAGCGAGCACCGCCTTTTACTAGCTGATACCAAGCTTTATTCCGACGCTGTGAAAGCCATGGACACACGATTCCTGCTGCTGCATCCGTTGCCTGTCCTTTATCCCCGCGGTCCACCAATGTCACATCAGCACCTGATCTAGCCAAGTGATAAGCGGCAGATGCGCCTAGAATTCCAGCTCCGATTACAATGATTTTTTGCATATTTCAAAACACCTTTAATTTTCTTTTTGACTGTATTCTACTCAAACTGGAGACCTTTGTCTAACTAAGGATAATCAAACTAATATCTTAATTAATCATATTTAGAAAGTTTTTCCCCAGTATATATTCCTTTTGGTTACCTGGAATATGTAGTTTATCTATCCAACTTTTTTTAGCCGAATAATCGTATACATTATATTCTTTCATTCCATAAGGTCCGTCACAGCCAAACAGAACTTTTTGATAGCCTAGAAATTCTACCGCCATTCTTACAAGTGATGGGGTCAGGTAATCACTTGAGGTATCTACAAATATGTTTGGTTTCTTTTTTATGTAAATCCAAAGTTTCTTCCAAAAAGGCAGGCCCGCATGTGCATAAATTAATTTTAGGTTAGGGTATTTCTCAGGTAGATATTTATAAGAGTCTGGTTCAGAAGAAAGATGGATTAACATAGGTTTTCCTTTTGCTTCACATAGAGCGGCAATTGAATCCAACTCACTGATCCGATATCCATGCATGAATGGATGAGCTTTTATACCAATAAATCTAGGATTACTAAGATATAAATCTACTTCTTCTACTGATGAGGGTATTTTCGGGTTTACTGCTGCCCAGCCAAGAAACCGCTCTGGAAACTTATTAATGGCAGAAGCAACTATATCATTATTAGGTTTAGTGAAAATCTCGTACGAATTCCCATAAAGGTTTAAACAGCCGTCTTTAACTAGACCATCATAAATTTTGAGTCCTATTGGTGGTGCATTTAAAATTAGATATCGAAATAAGCGTTGTAAGCTATGTTGATAAAAACTCTCTCTTTCAAACATTGTTTCGTTCATAGGTGGAATTAATACTGTTTTATCTATATTATTTTGATCCATATCCTCTATCATTTTATCCAGAGTCAACATGGTTTCATCCACATGAAAATGGCAATCAACTATCATGCTATCCCACCTTTGCAATGTATTATCATCTTTTTGCATTATATTTCCATTATATTCAAATTAATGAGTTTATGAAAAAAAAAAAAAAATAAAACCTCCATTAGCGGAGGCTTGTAATTAATGATCTTCTAATAACCAGAAATAGCTACATACTGATTTCGCAGAACAAATCTATCATTCTCCCACCCTAACGTATTTACAAAATAACCTAGGGCATCTGCATTGTACCTTCCTGCTATTTTTTGATACGCCATCAGCTCATAGACTCCATTAGAGTCAAAATCTACGGGATATAATCCACTTAATGGATTAACAAAGCCCTCAATGGGACTTTTCAACTTTCCGTTCGCATTATAAATTTCACTCAAGTACTCTGGATCTCTTAAAGAAATATCTATTAAATACGTTAGATTATTAATCTTGCTGACTACTTTCACTTTGTGGTTGTCTTGGTAATTAACATCATATTGGAATTGCTCGTTATATACATTAAAAACGAATAGTAGCTGCGGGTTATTATTCACGAAAGAATAAACGTAATCATATGTGAAAGCGCCGCTACCACCTGAGTCAATGCGTATTAAAATATCGTCCACACCGTTCCCGGTAAAATCCCCTAAAAATAATGTAGGATTATAACCAGCATTTTCAGATAAAGTCACTGATTTATATGCACCTGTTCTTCCATCCTGAACGATAAGCGTAATGTTTTGAATAAAGGGACTGTCAGGTGTTTTTGATCCGGTTAAGTACACGTTGTCAGGGACCTTATCTCCCGTGACATCACCTCTGTCAAAAGAAATAATGCTTGGATGCAATCTGAAATAGTTATACATATAATTGCCCCTTGCTTAATGAACTTTATTCATATCCTATGGGCTGTTAGGGATATTGGTGTATAACAAAACAAAATGTGCATAGCAAGTTTAGAACTTATAAAAGTACCCTTTCTCAAATCGCTTTTAAGAAAGGGTACTTTATTAATCTAAATATTTTATTTTTACTTCTTCTTTCCTTCGTTAAAACTATAAAAGAATTTAGCTGAAATAGATCCGTCTTCATTTTCAACGATATCTGTTACATGGATTCCAGAGTCAGCTGGTGTTGAACCATATCCTTTCCAGAAGTAATAGGATCCTGTATGAACGTTAGAAGAATTTGGAGTCAGCTTAGAACCTGTTTTAAAGAAGTCACCCGCATCTCCACGATTCGCATACTTTTCTAGATCATACTTACCGTCTGCTTGGAGAACAGATAAACCATAGTGGGTAACAACTGTTCCATCGCTAGCTGTTTGTGACTGATTATACTGGAATCGCTTATTCATCCAGTTTTCCACGTTGTTTGGACGGAAGCCGGCTGTTTGGTATAGATTAATAATATTTTCGTCCACATGCCATGCCATTAATCCGTGAGAATCTTCACCTTGACGGTTTAATCCTTTGTTAAAACCATCTTGCTGGATATTTTCAAATAAAAAGTATTCTGTACCATTTGAACCTGGCACTTCCATTTTAACGATACCATTATCTGCATTTGCCTGGTTTATTGCAGGTAATGTAATTTCTTGAACACCATCTTCAGGAGTTACATTAATCGGTTCAGTCCATCCTAAGAAAATCTTAGAGAATGGATCGAAGTGTGTTGGCGAGTTTCCGGAATAAGCAGGAGCATTCGGATAGCGCATCCAGGAACCGCCTGCCATCATGGAGTAGTTCCCAACACCTTCAGATGTATAAACAGTATCATAGAAATCCGGTAACCCTAGAGCATGTCCGAATTCGTGAGCGTAAACACCAGTTTGAGCAGGGAAAGGACCTTGTTTTAATTCTTCTTTATAAACACCCGTTGCAAGATCATATCCTGCTACGTTTCCGCCGATACCAGGCTGAATGTTATAGTTATTAACGATGACGCCATCATATGTCATATCCTGAGCAATCGTTTTATCAATCCACGCTGATTGAGTTATACCTTCATAAGCATCTGCAGGTTTTCCAGTTTCATAATATTTGCCGTAATAAAGAGCGCTTAATAGAGACCACTTGTGAGACCAGAACTGTGCCGGGTCACGGCTGAATTCAGCCCCTGTTCCTTCATGGACGACGAAGATATTTGGAACTTCTCCATCCTCTGCATATTGTGAGAAATCAATTTGATCATCAGCTGCTTTTAATAAATCACGTATAAATTCACCAGTGTGAGCATCCCCATTTACATTCCCAAGAACGTATTTACCACCTTCAGCATAAGTACCTTCCTGATCTAAATAATAGGATGCCCCTTTAGGCATTTCCACCCATGCAAAATCTGTATTTTCTTTTTTGACAAGATTGATTTTTCCATTACTGGATTCCTTGTAAGCATTTTGCATGGTACGATCCTTTGGTACGTCCGCTCCATCATATTGTTTAAATTGTTCTAATTCATAAGGATTATATTCAGTTCCAAAAATTAAATCCTCATAGTACTTCGCTGGTACCTGCCCAGGCATGTCCCCAACTGGTTCATCGCCATTCGGATACTTAGCTAAGATTACAAGTACCGGTACATCCCCAGTTGCACTTCTATATGCAACATGATTATCCCCTGCCTGCTGGAACTTTGTACCATTATTCATTTTTTCAGCTGGATCTGCCTTTGAAATATCAATATTTAATTCTTTAGCCTTTTCAACCAATTCCGGAGAAGCACCAACATAATGAGCTAAGCTTAAATCGTATGTATGTTTTGCTTGTTCATGGACATCATTTGGTTGGTAGCTAGTGAATGCAACGCTTCCAACTAATGCTAAAGATAAGCCTGCCTGAGACAAAATTTTTAACAAGAATATCACTCCTCATTTTTTACATATTATACAAATAAAAATATATCTGAATTATTAGTATATTAATAGAAAATTAAATCTACTTGTTTCTACAAATTAATTTAAATAGTAACGATTAATAGAACGTTTCACATAATAACCTAAATTTTATTGTCATATAATAGTATTTTCAGTCTAAGAATGTTGAAAAGTTTTAGGTTAAAACTATAAAGTTGATTTTCTTTCAAACGTCAAATTAATAGAATTCATGATATTGTTAATGATTTCATAATTCTTAAAGTTACCTGTAACAATGTCTTTTTAGATAAACATAATAAAAAACCAACACGAAATGTTGGCTTTTAGCTTTTGTATGTCTAATTAATAAAAGTTTTAAAAAATCAACCTTGTGCTTCATACCCCATTTGTTTTAAAAGCTGTTTAGCTGAAGTTAAACTTTTTTCTGCCTGTTGCTGCCAGCTGATTATGTTTTCAAGAAACGGTTTAAATTCTTCAGGGGCATCGTCTCTCATTACAGGCAGCCATTTTGTTACTTCTTGATCTCTTTTAAGTCCATTGTTTACACATGAAACCAAAATGCGAATGATTGTCTCATGAGTTTCACCGTTTTGCAGACGTATTGCACTTCCCACTGCTGTCACTCGATGATAAGAAGCTGGAACTAGACTGTTATGCATTTCTGCATTTCCTTTTAGGTCTGCTGTTGCGGGAATGACAAATAGTTGTGTACTCATGGAACAAACCATTTCCTCAGCATATAGGCTTTGATTTAAAAGTTGTAAAACAGCGGTCCAATCCTGTCTAAATATATAAGAATTCAACACCTTCACCCACTTTTAAAAATTCATAATATCTTATGAGGTATGGGTGTTTTTGTTTCAATGAAATTTAAGTTATTGCTGCTCCACTAAAGGCAGTTTCAATAATTTATCATCACCTTCTCGCGGAGTGCCTCTGCCGTCACGATTATTCGTAATCGTATACAGAGCATTATCTTCAATCAGCACATCTCGCATTCTCCCCGCACTTTGAAAAAAAGTATCGACCGTTTTCTCAGCCAGATCAAACACTAAAATTCGTTCGCCGCGTAAATTCGATACATAGATTTTGTTATCTGTAATGGCAATTCCTGAAGGAGCCCACGTGACATCCCCTGAATGAAAGATCGGTGAAACCATACCAGATTCTTGTTCATCACCTTCAATAATCGGCCAACCGTAGTTTTTTCCAGGCTCGACTAAATTAATTTCATCATGTGCAGACTGTCCATGCTCAGAGCTATAAAGATTTCCGTTCTGGTCCCAGGCCAATCCCTGCGGATTTCGATGGCCATATGAATACACATAAGAGTTTTCAAATGGGTTATCCTGCGGCATAGTACCGTCTATATTCATACGCAAAATCTTCCCTGCGAGAATATTTACGTTTTGGGCATTTTCCGGATTCCCTGCATCACCCGCGGTAGCATACAACTTTCCGTCAGGACCAATTTGAATTCGTCCCCCGTTATGTATTCTTCCTCCAGGGATTCCCTCGAGTATAATCACTTTTTCCGTCCATGTATTACCGGTCAATTTTAGCGTAATTATTCGGTTAAAAACAGCACCATCCTCCCTATAGGTATGGTATGCAATCGCTTCTTGAGAAGTATTAAAGTCAGGAGCAAGAATGAAACCTAGCAACCCTCCCTCTCCACTATGCAGAATTTTCTTTGAAACTTCTAAACTCTGAACTGTTTTCGATCCGCTATCACCATCAACCTTAATGATATTACCCGGCCGTTGACTCAAATAAAAGGTGTTATCCTGTTTGGTGATATTCCAAGGTATTTCTAAATCTGTTGTGATCACCTCAGCTTGCCTGGAAAGCACTTCTACTGCATCCTTTTCGCCTTTTTCAGATGTTCTTTTGTCGTTATGAAAACAACCAGAAAGAATTATAACGGAAACAAGTGTAAAGATAAAACCTTTCAAATGAACACCTCCTTTTTCAGCAATTATTCTACTAATAATAGTTTAGCCATATTTTTAATAGAATTAACTGTGGTTTTCCAGAAATAAGAAAAAGGAGCTCATTCAATGAACTCCCTGTTTATTTTTGATTTCTATTTCGCATTCTCATCCGGTTGATGGATTCCGAAAATATTACCTTCTGTATCTATGTAATATCCTTGCCACGCCATTCCTGGAAGTGCATATTTAGGCATCGCGACCTTGCCGCCATGCTCAAGAATTTTAGCTTCTGTTTGGTCGTAATTTTCCACGCCCATTGTACAAGTAAAACCGTTTATAGCTTGATTAGGTTCTGGCGGTGCGCTTTGCCGCTTCATTAAAGCTCCATTAATCCCTGGTGTATTCTCGTCTCCTGTTACTGCCCCATAGTAAGGCAATCCCGCGTATTCACTCCAGTCTTGAAACGACCACCCGAAAACTTCTCCATAAAACTTCATTGCCCGTTCCATGTCGTCTACATGGATTTCAAAATGAACTAATCTTCCCATGATTAACCTCCTGTGGTTATAAAATAATCACCACTTAAGTCATTCCATGGACTTCCTAATAATTCCTCTTAAAGTATGGGTATTTGTGAACGAAAAAGGCACCACCAACGCTAAAATCGTTGGGGTGCCATTCATTTTGCAGTACTTTATGCTGCTTTTTGGATATTTATTTCTTTTCCTTCTTTTCGCCACTCTTTATATTCAGCTGTTGCAGTGAATAGTACGTCTGTAGATGAGTTCAGAGCCGTTTCAAAAGAGTCTTGTAAGACACCGATGATAAATCCTACTCCAACGACCTGCATTGCCACATCACCTGGAATTCCGAATAAGCTGCAAGCGAGAGGAATCAGTAATAGTGATCCGCCAGCGACCCCTGAAGCACCACAAGCACAAATAGCTGATAGGACGCTAAGAAGAATTGCAGTAAGAAGATCCACTTCAATGCCTAGTGTATGAACCGCGGCAAGTGTCAAAACAGAAATGGTAACCGCAGCACCCGCCATATTGATGGTTGCACCTAATGGAATGGATACGGAATAACTATCCTTATCCAAACCTAGCTTCTCACATAATTTCATATTTACAGGAATATTGGAAGCTGAGCTGCGTGTAAAGAAAGCTGTGATCCCACTTTCCTTTAAACACTTAAAAACAAGCGGGTATGGATTTTGCTTTATCGCTAGGAACACAATGGCTGGATTCAAAACCAGCGCCACAAAAACCATACAACCAATCAATACCGCAAGTAACTTACCATAACTTAATAACGAATCTATACCGTTCGCCGTAATAGATTCAAACACTAACCCCAAGATTCCTAACGGCGCAAACTTAATCACCCAAGTAACGATTTTAGATACAGCGTCTGAAACATTAGAGATCACTGTTTTAGTCGTATCCTGTGCATTCCTTAAAGCAAGACCCAGGAGTACCGCCCACGCCAATATCCCGATATAGTTCGCGTTAACAAGGGCATTAACAGGATTATCAACAACGTTCATCAACAAGGTTTTGAGTACCTCTACAACACCGCCCGGAGGCGTTACACCTTCCGCTCCCTTTCCAAGGGACAAACCTACAGGAAAAATAAAACTTGCAAGAACGGCTGTTAATCCTGCTAGAAATGTTCCTAAAAGATATAAAAAGATAATCGATTTCATGTTCGTTTGTTGGCCCGCCTTGTGTTGCGCGATAGCCGACATAACCAAGAATAATACCAACACAGGTGCAATAGCTTTCAATGCACCTACAAATAAAGAGCCAAAAATAACAACAGGTTTTGCTGCTTGCGGAATCGTTACAGCTAGGATAATACCAACAATCAATCCTATAATGATCTGTTTAACAAGACTCAAATGATTCCACTTTTTCAGTATACTTTTCATAGATGCCATCACCAATCTAAGTTAGAATTGTAAAGCTGTTTATTCTCAAAAACCTGTAATAAAATAAAGTCTTTTCAAGGGAACAATGGATGTACGCCTAATATATTCCACCCGAAAAAGACAACTGTCTTTCTAATAAATAGTATTATAGTTTGTTTTTTGATAGATTACAATTTATTTAAAAAAGTTGTAATTATTTGAATATTTTAATAATATTTACTCATTTTATTGTATTAAAATTAAAAACACCTCAGGAGTGAACTCCTGAGGTTAATCGTTCTGAATGCTTTTAGTAAATTCCCACCGCATCAAACCCAGCGTTAACAGCAGTCTCTTCCGCGCTGCCTTCGCCATAAAGATCGATTGCAGACTGTACGAGAGCCTGACGTGCCTCGCTAAAGTTAGAATTTGAAGTTAGATAAAAAGATAAAGCACGGTAATAGATTTGCCCTAATTTTTCCCTTCCAAGTTCTTGACCAATCAAGTATGCAGCATGGTTTGTGATGGAAGAGTTAACATGAACACCGCCATTATCTACGTTAAGTGGCATGTTATAAAATTCATCCATATGAGCTGGATAGACTCCGCTGCCGTAAGCTGCTCTTTGGGGATTACTTACGACAACGCTGTTTGGATCACTTAAGCTGCGCAGTCTTGTTACACCATCAGCTTTAGCAGCCGGTGCCATAATGTCCTCGCCCATTTCCCAATCACTATCGTCAACCAATGCACCAAAAACGTCAGCGAATGATTCGTTTAGTGCTCCAGATTGATTGCGGTATGCTAGATTTGCCGTATGAGAGATTACACCATGAGTCATTTCATGGGCAGCAACGTCAAGACCGGCTGATAAAGGAATGAAAAACTCACCATCTCCATCTCCATAGGCCATATAGCGTCCATTCCAGAATGCATTATTGTAATTGACTCCCATGTGTACATAAGAATTAATTGCCATACCTTCTCCATCTAGAGAATTACGGCCATGTTCGTTTAGATAATACTCATAAACCTTCTCAGAATTATAATGAGCATCAACAGCAGCTCGATCATAGTCGCTTATGAAGGAGGCAGAATTCCCCGTATATAGAGCGTCATTGCTGGAATTCCAATCAGCTGTAGCATCATACGTGAAGATACCTTCAAGATTTTCATGTGAGTAGTCCGCTAAAGCAAACCTCGTTCCAGAATTCTCTTCCTTCACGTGGGTTATATGCAGGTTCCTGTGCTCACCATGCACACCTTTTCCAGAGCCTGTTTGCGTTTTATTTTCATCCGCATGCATCAAGCCATTGAACTTATCAATCACTTTTCCTGAGTTTGCATCCACAAACACAAACCAGTTTCCAGGCTCCTCACCCATGAAGTTAACATTCACTTTATAAGCAGTATGATTTTTCTTTTCAAATGGATAGACAACAAGATCAGCAGTTGGGTCATATGTCAGTACTTCTGGAGCGTTAACTGATGATAATGCTGCTTGAAGTGCTGCTTCACTGCTGATAGAAGCAGTTGTATCCACTGCCTCAACGGCAAGAGTCTGATTTGTTCTGCCGTTCACAGATACTACTTCATTATTTTTATTAAAATGTGCAATAACTTCAGATCCTTCTACAGGAATTCCATTGATTGCCTGAGTAAAGCGGACATGCGTCATACCCAGTTCATCCTTTTGTACACTTTTCACTTTTAGATTTTTGTCAGGATTGTTAATCCCGATCTTATCTTGATTTTTCTTCAAATAATTTAAGGCATTGGAAGAACTGCTAGAAGAGAACTTCTCTGCAGACCGCTCCTTCACAAAAAAAGGAACACTTGCTTTTTCATTCCACTCTTTAGAAGCTTGTACACTACTAACCTCACTAGATTCGATAGGTTGCGCAAGGACGTTCACTGGAATAGAACCTACCAACAGCGCTGACGACAAAAGTACAGGTGCTAAAAGCTTTTTCTTCACTATGTAATACCTCCTATTAATTGGATAGTATTCATTATAGAGTAGAAGAAAAAGTTGCGAATGAACAATAAGAATTATCTTAATTTTACAAAAATATAAATTATAACTAATTATAATGAGGTTGTGTAGGTAGAATCTACCAATTAGGAAAAGGGGAAATCGCTGCTCAATAATTAATAAAAGAAAACCTTGTACTAGCCTTTAACCCATAAAAAGAAGGAGGAAGCAGGTTTTTATCCTGCTTCCTCCTTCTTTTATTTCAATCTTTATTCTGACTTCAGTTTTAGTAAATGTGAATTAAAAGCTTCATTACTTTAGAACTAACTTTGCTACGAACTAAGTAAAATCAAGGCGTAAACAATTTCCAATGCCCTTCGGATACAACTTCGACCGCTCCATCGATCACTTTGATGGCGGTTTGATCATCAATTGCATACGCCGACCCCTGCATCCCGGCTGCCCATTTCTCTGCAGCAGCCATCGTGTTATACGGCAGCATCTCATGATCCACATGGGGGAACATTGCAAAATCGACCAGGCCCAGTGTTTTATCACCACCGTTGGGTGGAGTCCAGCCAACGAAGAATTCCCCAATGTTAGGTGCCATCACCATACTCCCAGCACTCATTCCCACATAGACTAAACGCAGCGACGGCAAAAGATCTGCCAGCCCGGATTGCCGCATCCAGTGGCACAGGTAGAGAGCGTCGCCTCCCGACACCAGCAGGACGTCCGTCTCCCTGACCAGTGGCACCCAGCGATCTTCATCGATGCTTGGCAGCGCTGTGAGCTCCAGCACGCCCACTGACTTCCACCCTAAATTAACCATGGGATTCTCTTCTTTCCCGCTGATGAATTCCCAAGTTTTCACGCCTGGTCCGACCCAAGGATGTCCGTACATCGCAGTGGGAATGCACAGTGCAGTGCAATCGGCGATTGGCTTGTCCAGCATATCAACTAGCGCGTCGTGTATGCTTTTGTTATTAACGCCTGCAGATGTAAGCAGTAATTTCATAACGTAACTCCTCCTTGTCGTTACAATATTCTGATTGCATATTTTATTCTGCAAGGGCTTCCGTCTTCCTCTATCCCATAACTTTTTAGTCATTTTTAAAGGACTAGCACTCTAGTATTGAAGTGAAAAATAAATAAACAAAAACAGTATGTAACCCATGAGTTTCCATACTGTTTTTCACTTTATATTCTATTTGTTTTTATAAGTCATCAGTCTAAGTTATCAAGCAATTCACGCACTTCATCTGTTGATTTCGTGTTCATCAATTGATTTCGTAATTCAGCAGCTCCAGGGAATCCTTTAACATAGATTTTGAAAAAGCGATGAAGACCTGTGATTGAACGCGGCACTTCTTCAGCATATTTATCCTGTAGGTCGAGTTGCAGTCTTAAAAGATCAAGGTATTCTTGGCTGCTATGCTCTCTTGGCTCTTTTTCAAAAGCAAAGGGATTTTTAAAAATTCCCCGCCCGATCATTACACCATCAATACCGTATTTTTCTGCAAGCTGTAGCCCGACTTGACGGTCAGGAATGTCTCCATTGATTGTTAGCAGCGTATCTGGTGCGATACGGTCACGCAGTTTTTTGATTTCCGGAATAAGCTCCCAATGCGCATCTACAAGGCTCATTTCCTCTCTTGTACGTAAATGAATAGAAAGGTTCGCAATATCTTGTTTTAAAATATGCGTAAGCCACTCCTCCCACTCATTAACCTCCTTGAAGCCAAGCCGTGTTTTAACGCTGACAGGCAGTCCGCCAGCTTTTGCTGCTTGAATAAGTTCTGCCGCAACGTCCGGACGCAGAATAAGGCCGCTCCCTTTACCTCTTGAAGCGACATTTGGTACAGGGCAGCCCATATTTATATCAATACCTTTAAATCCCATCTCTTTCATGCCGATGCTCATTTGGCTGAAATATTCGGGATTATCGCCCCATATATGTGCCACTATCGGCTGTTCATCTTCTGTAAACGTCAAACGGCCGCGGACACTTTTTAAGCCTTCCGGATGACAATAGCTATCCGAGTTTGTAAACTCTGTAAAGAATACATCCGGCCGACCGGCTTCACTTACGACATGACGAAAAACAACATCTGTTACATCTTCCATTGGTGCAAGTACAAAAAATGGACGCGGTAAATCACGCCAAAAATTATCTATCATTTCAAGCTCAAATCCTCTCACTATGGATACAACTTCAAAATATCGATAAAAAATATTCTTTTACACTTATATCATGACTACTAAATGATTATCAAATACTGTTCATTTATAATTTATGGAAATAATTCAAAGCAAAATATTTTACTTGGTACTAAAACGGGGTCCTCACAAACAAAATAAGCCTCATCCATCAAGAAAAAGGCTCTTTAAAGCTATGAGAGTACAAGCTTCGCAACTGCCTCACAATGCGTTGAGTGTGGCAACACATGGGATGTTGGTGTTTTTACACATCACGAATTTCTAGTCAAAGACTATCCAAGGATTATCAAGCAGTCACAGTATTTACAATAATTTGATTGTCCGATTACTACTTCATTACTCGCGCTACATGATTGACACTTAACTATCTTCTTAACAAACTTTTCAGAATTATAATTGTTAGCCACCAACAGGCCCTGCTTATAGTCAATATAGTGCCCATTTATATAATTTGAATCGATCATATTTTGAAGGTCATTCATAACTTGGCGTGGATTTGAATTATTAATATCCGCGATTTGTTGAATTAATAGTTTGTCATTACCTTTAATAACAGCTAAATAGTTTTTATATTTCCTAGATAACTGAGTCAATCTAAATACAATAACAAGACAAACAACTGCCACTAATATTAAAACTATAGTTGCAATAAGATATGGTATCCTCTCACTCAAATCATAATGAATCGTAGTTTCTGTTGTTTTTTTCCAGAAAAGGTGCCCTGTTTCTTTTGTGATTGTCTCACTTTCTTCGGTAAAAACCATAAAAAATAATAATCCAAAATAAAAAGTAAAAAATGCGGCAAACAAAAGTCCATTTCTAAGGCCATTGTGATATTTCACCGGAACTTTACTTAAAGTATTTGTTAACATAATCTACAACCCCATTATCTCTTTCTTACGTCAAATTTATCTTGCGACAAAATTCCGTCACTGAGCTAGCCTTTAAGCTTCTTGACGACCTTGATTTGCTTATTAAACAACATTACTGATTTTAATTAACTATTGAGGCATTCTGTGGGTTCAAACATTGAGCCATATTCCTTCCAAAAATTATACCTGCTCCAATCCCTAAACCATTGTCTTGAATGCCCTGTCCAAAAGCCGACCAACTAAAATAACCGGCTTTTGCACTTTATACCACTTATTAATCTAATTTTTGCCGCTTTATTACAGGCCCATGATTTCTTTCTTTTTGGCATCAAACTCTTCCTGTGTTAAAACACCCATATCAACTAGTTCTTTTAGATTTTTCACTGTTTTGATCTTCTGGTCGAAAGACATGGAAGAAATTGGCGTTGAGACTGACTGGCCTTGAGGTCCAATATTCTGGGCCATATTCATTCCATAGAGCATACCGCCGTTTCCAAGTCCGTTGTCTTGAATACCTTGAGCAATTTTCTGCTGAGCCGCAATATTGGAGGTCTTCTGTGAAACATCCTCATAAGCTCTCATATTCATCTTATTAGCAGAAAACTGGTTAACAAGCACTCTGGACTCAGGTGAGAATTCTATGTTTTCAATTTTAACTTTAGTAATCTCAAATCCGAAACGTTCTTTCCAGGAACCCGCATTATACGGATCTTCGGATATTCTCTTGGCTATTTCCATAGCCTGTGATGGTAACTGTGAAATCCTATAAGTAGTTGAAAGTGAATTAAGTGCAACAATAAATGATTGTACAAATTCAGAAAGAACTTGTGCTCTAACATTCGGGGTATTAAATGAATAGCTGTTCGTATTAGCAGGCACAAATTTCTTAATAAATACCTCAGGGTCAACAACCTTAATAGAGAAACCACCATATGCGTAGATCTCAAGGTCGCACCCATAGTATAAATCGTTATAAACCTGAGGGCCGCGTGTACCAAATTTAATGTCACGAATCTCTCTTAAATTTACAAATGCAATCTTCTTTTCAGAAGAAGAGATACCACCAAATCCGATTCTATCTTTTGCCTGTTTGATCATAGATGCAGCAATACCATTTCCTTTAAAAATACTTTTATCTCCATCTTTATATTCATAACCACCAGGGGTAGTGATCATATTCTCAATTCCACCCTGACTGAAGATGAAAGCTGCGGTATTTTCAGGCACAAATATTTTTGAGCCGTTTGAAATTATATCCATAAAGCCATGAGTATTAGCTCCGCGACCATTATTATTATTTTTAAGTACTCCAGGAGCAACAACTGTATGCTCATCAAAATGTCCCGCTGTAATTAGTTTTTTCCACTGACTAGTAAAGGTTCCTTCAACTGAATCGGTAATTGCTTTTATAATACCCAAAGTCGCCAACCTCCCTTATTATAAAATCTGGACAGTTCACTATATCTGTAGAAAACACTTTGTCCTTTAGTTCCGATAAGTGGAGCCATACAGTCAAAACATTTTTTGGTGACCTTTTCATGCACAGCATCAGCCACTACTTTGGTTTTATTCCAAAAGCATTTTTGAAGACTCCAACAGCATCTTTAAGGGATGCTGCTAAATAGTCCGTCCCAGGAATAGCATACTGATTTGTTACAAAGCCCCTTTAGAATCATGCCCGATTAAAGGCTCCGTTCTAAACGCGCATCTACTTTAAAGTATTGATTTACAAAAATATGCCAATCATCTATATATATACTAACATTCACTAATTAAGAAGTGTTAAGAAAATTAAACTCACTGTTGTATAAAGCCAGCAATAGTATCAATGAGAATATGCATATTCATCAAAAACTATTTAAAGCTTCTTTTCAAAGAACGATAAAAGGCAACTCCCTTAAGGGTCAGTTGTCTTCTTCATGTACAGATAAAATAAACTCTTACGATTCCTCTCCCTTTAAACCCGCATTCTTTCGTTCACAGTTAAAATAAAGTCTTATCATGAATCCTGCTTTCTCCAATTTTTCACTCGCTTTTATCACGCTTGTCTCGCTCTTTTTGTAAAACTTTATTTTACCGTTTTACGAATCACACTTCCTCAAACTATAAAAAAGAAGGAGTCAGCAGGCTTTTTTGTCCCACTCTCTCCTTCTTCTTTTCGTAAATCTTTAATTTATCTTTGGTCGTTTTCGTAAATGTTTAATTTAATTAATAAGTGTTTTTTATGGGGCTACAATTTCAAAACTATTTTCGCAACTGCCTCACAATGTGTTGTCTGCGGAAACATATCAACCGGTTGTACTTCCACAGTTTTAAATCCGCCGTCTTCTAAAATACGGAGGTCACGTGCCAATGTTGCCGGATTACAGCTTACATAGACAACGCGTTCAGGCTTCATCTCAATAATCGTTTTTAATAGTTCTTCGTCACAGCCTTTACGCGGCGGGTCGACTACAATCACGTCTGGTGTGATACCTTGTTTTTTCCACTCTGGAATCACATCTTCCGACTTACCTACTGCGAACTCTGCATTTGTGATGTTATTTAGTTCTGCGTTTCGTCTGGCATCTTCAATGGCTTCTGGGACAATTTCTACTCCGTACACTTTTTTCGCTTTTTGCGCGAGGAAAAGCGAGATGGTTCCTATTCCGCAATACGCATCAATAACCGTTTCGTCACCGTTCAGCTCAGCGTATTTTAACGCTTGGTCGTAAAGTACTTTCGTTTGATCTGGGTTGATCTGATAGAAAGATCGAGCTGAAATGGCAAATTTAATGTCGCCGATATAATCATAGATGTATTCAGCACCCCATAATACTCGTGTTTCGTCTCCAAAAATAACATTCGTGCGTTTAGAGTTTACGTTTTGCACGATTGATTTAATCTCTGGAAGTGCTGATGTAATGTCTTCAATAATCTTTTTACGCTGCGGCAGATCTTTGCTGTTTGTGACTAAAACAATCATCAAGTCGCCAGTAGTTTTACCATATCGTGCGATGATATGGCGGAGAATGCCTTTGTGTTTTTGTTCGTCATAAGCTGTAATGTTGTACTTATTAACGATTTCTTTCACCGCTTGAACGGCGTCATCGTTCGTATCTCCTGTAATGATGCAGCTGTCCATTTCTACGATTTCGTGGCTGCGTTTTTGGTAGAAGCCTGTAATGATTCTGCCATCTCGCTCTCCTACCGGAACTTGTGCTTTATTTCGATAGCGCCATGGCTCGTCGCCCATTCCCAGTGTCGGAAGAACGGGCACACCCTCAAGTTTTCCGATTCGTGTGAGCACATCTTCTACCTGCTTGCGTTTATATTCTAACTGTCCTTCATAGGATAGATGCTGCAGCTGGCAGCCTCCGCACCATTTGTAGATCGGGCAAGGTGGTTCAACTCGTTCAGGACTCGCTTCTATAAGTTCTTCTAATTTTCCGAAACCGAATCCTTTTTTAATGCCCACAACCTTTACCTTGGCACGTTCTCCCGGCAATGTGTTCGGTACAAACAAAGTAAACCCATCAACGCGCGCAACTCCAGCGCCTTCATGGGTTAAATCCACTATATCAACTTCATAACTCTCATTTTTATGAACAGGCAAATCAGCCTTTGTCATTTTCATCGTCCCTTTTTGTCCATTATGCTTTTCTGATTGTAGCACAACTGCTTATGGACACCAAATGGCAATATATAAAAAGAACAGACCCAAATGTTCAGGTCTGTTCACTGTCTATTAATTACCCGCTGCTTTTACAGCTTCATACGCATTCACGTATCCAGCTCCCACTTCATGGAGCTTGTAACCTGCCATCGGATCAGCTGTTGATTCCAGCAATTGAAGAACTTGATCCGGCTGCAAGTTCGGGTTTGCTTCAAGCATTAATGCTGCAACACCTGAAATGTGCGGAGTAGCCATGCTCGTTCCGCTTGCTGTTGTGTAGTTTGCAAGATGCTCTGTCGCAATATATTCAGCATCTGTCACTGAACCAAGTGCGTTCATGACAACGCCAGTTTTTGATTTTGTAGAAACGATATCAACACCTGGTGCCGTAATGTCTGGGTGAAGCAAGTTATCTCCTTCAACTCCTCGAGATGAGAAGTCTGCAAGCTGCTTGTCCTTTGTTCCGGCAGCAACTGAAATGACCCAAGGTGCAGCAGAATATGGATTTAACGTGTTGTCGTCTGGTCCTTCATTACCAGCTGCAAATGTGACAACCATCCCAGCGTCATGTGCTTCTTTACTTGCTATATTGATAGGGTCGTTTGCTGAGTAATCACCTGTTGTTCCCCAGCTGTTAGAGATTACGTCAATGCCATACTCTTCTTGATTTTCAATCGCATAGTTAAATGCTTCTAACGCCCAAAAGATGTTGATTCCTTCTCCTGTACTAAGTCCTACCAGCTTAGCATCTGGCGCGACACCTGTATATAATCCTTCACTTGCTGTTCCAAGTCCTGCGATTGTTCCAGCAACGTGTGTTCCATGACCGGAAGAAGTATCTGTGTTTTGAACATTTTCAAGGTAGAGCGGTTCGTTCGAGAACAGATCTCCCGCTAAGAATTTTACGTTTTGAATTACTTTTTCTTCGCCAAACGGCAGATCTGGATGAGTTGCATCAATTCCGCTGTCAATAACGGCAACGGTAGTTCCTTTACCTGTATACCCTAATTCATTCCAAACTCGCTCAGCCCCAATTAATTTGCGGCTGTCTTTCATTAAAAAGTTCAGGTCTTTGTTATGGTAGACCGATACTGCATCAAAGCTGCTTGAAAGAAGTGATGTAATCTCAAGCTTCGTTCCTTTAACAGCAACCATTGGCAGTTTGCTGAACGTTTTTGTTTCTAAACCAAGATTCTGTAGAGCTGTTACATCTGATGAACTCGGTAATGATTCATACGTAACCACCGCTTCTACCAGTGTGTTAGATGTAAGATCACCAAGAACTTTCGTCAACTCAGTGTCTACCTCTATTCCAGCAACCGCCTTCGCATTTTGCTGAGGCAGGAAAAAAGCTGCAGCCAACATAACTGTTAAGCATAACGCAAAAAACTTTTTCATAACCAAACCCCTCCACTTCCTTTTTTATGAATTGTTTTAATTTTCTAACATAATAAAGGAAGAGACAATCATGCAAAGGGGATAAATCGCATTACTGTAAATGGACTATACTGATATATCGTTTGATAGGCTTTCACGTGCGACAATAATAGTATAAAGGTCATTAATCGTTTTGTATTCTTTCGTAATTTCAATCGGAAAGCCACTCTTTATTTTGTAAAAATCACGGTTAATATCCGTTCCGATCGCTGAAGTGATTTTGTTCAGAAATCTTCTTATTACGTTCGGTTTCTGATTGGAATCTATAAATTTATCGAATATCAAAATCGTGCCTCCATGGGACAGACAGTTTAAGCTTTTCTCTAGTACTTTTTCAGGATGCTCTACAACACTTAGGATTAAATTTAATACGATTATATCGAACTTTTGATTTCCGAAATCCATGTCTTCAGCGTTCACTTGGAGCAGCGTGATGTCCCGGCTATTCTTTTTACTCTCAGCAATTCTTAACATATCTTCGGAAAGATCAATGCCTGTAATTGATGCGCCCGCGGGCAGAAACGGAAAATCCTCTCCTGTACCTACTCCAACTAACAAAAGTGAGTCCCCTTGTCGAACTTCAATTTCAGAAAAAGCTTGCTGACGAGCCTTTCGAAAAAGGCGGTTGCCCATAAACTTATCGTAGAAAGGTGCCAGTCTTTTATATTTTTGGATATTTGAGTTGTTTTTCATATTTAATTACTCCCCCTAAAAAGAAAAAGAACACCTAATAGCTCTTTGCTTAGGTGTTCAGTCTCGTTTGCTTATATTATGGTTTGATTCTTTCTTTTGGTACTAACAACTCGAAGTGGTGATGCAAGTTCTCGAATTCACCTGGCAGAATGCCGCCCAATTCCCCATCGAGGTTAATCTGCATCTTTTCGCGAGGCGTTACTTTTACACGTTTCGCTTTTTTGTAGATGACATGATCATCATGGATATGTTCACCGCGGATCGCAAGGGATGCGATACGGACAAATTCAGCAAGGTTTGTTTTCTTTAAGATGATAACATCGAAAAGGCCGTCATGGAATTCAGAAGATGGAGCAAGTTTTTCAAACCCGCCAACAGAGTTTGTATTTGCTACTAAAAACAGCATGATCTCGCCTTCGTACTTTTCCTTGTCATCGAATTCAATCTCAACATATGTCGGACGAATCGATGGAAGCATCTCGATTCCTTTTAGGAAGTATGCCAGCTGACCGATCATCGTTTTGAGCTTGCTCGGCACTTCATAAGTAAGTTCTGTTATTCGTCCGCCGCCTGCAATATTAATAAAGAATTTATCATTTACTTTACCGATATCAACCGGCATGTGAGTACCGCCGCAAAGAACGTCGCAAGCGCCTTCGATCGTTCGCGGTACACCTACTGCACGTGCAAAATCGTTTGTTGTCCCAGCAGGAATGATACCGAGCATCGGACGATTCTCAAGGCTTGCAAGTCCGTTTACTACTTCGTAGATTGTTCCGTCTCCGCCTGCTGCTATAACAAGGTCAAAACCTCGTTCTCCAGCAAGGCGTGCCGCACGTGTAGCGCAGCCATCTTCAGGTGTAGTCGCGTGACATGATGTTTCATATCCTGCGTTTTCAAGTCTATCCAAAATATAAGGAAGCTGTTTCTTTACCGTTTCTCTTCCTGAACTTGGATTATATATTAGTCTAGCACGTTTCATATCTTTCACCTTCGTTGTTTGACTTCTATTAAAAGTTTTAACTTAAATCTTTCGCTGTATAACCACAAAAAACAGTCCGTTCATGGACTGCTTCTAAGGATTCCTCTTATATTATAGTGATTCATGTCCTAAAAAGCAAAGCTGTTTGTATGTTGCATGTGTTGAAATTGTGTCTGAATTGAAGGGGGTCTGTCCCGGGACAGACCCCTAACAATTCTCAAACAATTCAATGGAATTCTTATTGCGAAAATAAAGGAGTTTCATGTCTCTTTATGGAATTTTCTAGGTAAGGAGAGTGTAACATATGGAGAAACCTGCATTAGAGATTTCCTTATCAACACCTGCGGATTATCCTGGGCTTGTTGAAATTGATCATCTTGTTTGGAACATAGAAACAACACCTGCACCAGACATCCGCTGGGATTCACCTGAGGATTATGGGAAGCAGTTTCCTGCCGGCAGTCAAATTGTCGCACGATGCAACGGAAAAGTTTGCGGCTACATTTTTTATAAAGATGTATTTCCAGTCCCTTCTAACCTGCATGTGGCAGATCTAGCAATGGCCGTTCATCCTGATTATCATGGTCAAAACATCGGCTTTGAGCTTATGCAGGCTGTTGAGCAACTGGCACGGGACAACGGCAAAACCAAGCTGTCTTTACGTGTCTTATCAACAAATGAGAAAGCCATCCACTTTTACAAAAAATGCGGCTATCAGGAACAAGGAAGACTTGTCGGTGAATTTTACTTAAACGGACGCTTTGTTGATGATCTGCTTTTTTATAAGCATATCTAAAAACCAACTTCATAGATTAACTAGTGCACCACGATCACTAGGAGGTGTTTTCAAATGTTTTGGGTTTTTATTTTATCACCACTCGCTGCGGTTCTCTTGCTTTTTGCAATTGTACATTGGAGAACGAAACAGAGGTATAAAAGATACAATGCAAAATATGAACTTGAAGAACATGTCAGTGATCAAAACAAAATCAACAATGCTGCTGCCTGGAACGCTTCACAGCAAAATCACCATTCTGGCGGTGGCGGCGCAGGTGGGATTTAAAAAGACGGGATCTTATTCCTGTCTTTTTTCACGCTTTAAAACTGAAAGGGGCTGCAAAAACAGAACAATATTTATTGGGTTTTAGAACATACGCCGCATTCATCCCAGAAGAAAGAATTCGTCATGGAAGGCATACAGTGGTTAAAGGAAGATATTTTAAAAATTGAATAGTGAACATGGAGGATGCAACAATTGAAACATTTAAAAATTGCCCTATTTCTTGGTTTGCTTGGCTTGCTTGCAGGAGCATTCGTTGTTCCCTTCCAGCTGGAATCGTTAAAAAATACAGTTACTTCAGCTGAGTATGAAAAAATGATTGGAGCAGTTCCAGTTCCTCTGCCGGTCATGATTAGCATAGCTGCGTTACAAATTGGATTAGTAAGCTTTGTATTAAGTTGGATTGGTTTAAAGCTTACAGAACGAACAGGACTTACACTCCCCTTAATCCAGACGTGGATTGCTGAGAAAAAGAAACCTGTCATTGATCGATCCGCTTTAAAACTAGCTCTTATAGGCGGCGCAATCGGATCTTTTTTTATGATTCTTACTGATCTATTTCTATTTCAGCCTCACATGCCAAAGCTCGGAAATGGCGAAGGGGTCGTATGGTGGAAAGCCACACTTGCCGGAGTATTGTACGGAGGAATCGTTGAAGAAATATTAATGCGGCTTTTCCTTATGACACTCATCATTTGGCTATTGTCTTTCATATTTAAAAAATACAGAGAAACCATCCCTTCATATTTTTACTGGATAGGAATTATATTGGCAGCCCTTCTCTTTTCAGCAGGACATCTGCCAGCAACTGAGGTTTTATATGGACAGCTCAATGGCATAATTATAGCCCGTGCTTTCGTTTTAAACGGAGTACTCGCTGTTTTCTTTGGATATCTTTTTTGGAAGAAAGGTCTGGAATACGCGATGATTACGCATATGATGCTGCACTTGGTGACACAGCTAATCTTGCTGCCAATAATTAAGCTAGTTTCATAAACCACCTTAAAAATACTGGATAAAGCTCCAGTATTTTTTATTTGTAAATTTTTTGAATGAATTACGTTATATGGTACGTCAAATAAATAAAAGAGATATTTTTGGAAAATTCATACATATTTATATTTCAAAAATATGTCATTTGGTTTACAATTATTTCAAATTGTAATCACAATCGGAGAGAGGTGTTAAATGTTTTCTTTTCGCAGTTACTCAAAACGGTTTAGCTCGACAGTTCTAGGAATTCTTCTTATCAGTGCGCTTCCATCGCTTTTATTTGGCGTAAACTTTCATTTACAAGAAAAGGTATGGATCTATACAACATATTCGTACCTAGGTCAGCCAGTAAATCGCGATGTATTTCCTGAGATCTTTGATAAGTTCTTTTACTCGATGACAGTTTTCTTTTTAGCTTTAATCGTTGGTTTACTAATTGCACTGATTCTTACCTTCATCACGACAATGCTTCCAAGATTTATTCAGCGCATGATTTATGGTTTTTTAACGGTGTTAGAATCCTTTCCAGATTTATTTATCGTCGTTGTTTTACAAGTATGTATTGTCTACATCTACAAACAAACTGGAGTTTTAATTAATTTTTATAATAGTTTTGATGATCCTATTTATTTGCTGCCAGTTCTCGTACTTTCCATAGTACCCACCATTCAGCTGTTTAAGCTCACTCTTTTATTAATGAGAGAAGAACAGCACAGAATCTATGTGACGGTAGCCAGGTCTATGGGGCTTAGCAGGCTTTACATCATATTAAAACATGTGTTCAGAAACATTTTGACGAGTCTCATTCAATATTCAAAACCCATTATTGTTTTCATGCTTTCCAATCTGTTTATCGTGGAATACGTATACAATTTAAACGGAATTTTGACTTTACTGCTGTATACGAAAGGTGTTGTCTTTTTAGTAACTGCACTTTTCATTGCCATCCCTTTTTCGGTGCTATTTGAAATTGCGGATAATTATAACGTCTCCGTTAAAAAGAAGACGGAGGAGGATGCCGCATAATTACTAAACTAGTAATCAGCCCGAATGCGTTTTACCATTTTATGAACTGAGGTGTGTTATGTATTTTTCCTTCCATAGTTATTTAAGGCGGCTGCGTTCAACCATCCTAGGTATTCTTATTATCAGTATTCTTCCAGCGTTAATATTCGGTATAAACACTCAGCTTCATCAACAGGTTTATGTCTATTCATTGAGAGGATTAACCGTAACGAAAGACATGTTTCCTGAGATCTATGATCAGTTCTTTTATTCCATGAAAATCTTCTTTGCTGCTCTGCTAGTAGGTTTGCTCGTTGCACTAATTCTAACCTTCATTACTACAATGCTTCCGAGACTTATTCAACGGATTATTTATGGTTTTTTAACTGCATTAGAATCATTGCCCGATTTATTTATCGTAGTTATATTGCAAGTTTTTATCGTATATCTCTACAAAAAGACAGGAATCGTCATCTATTTTTATAACGATTACAATAATCCCATTTACTTGCTGCCTATTATCGTACTTTCAATCGTGCCAACCATTCAGTTGTTTAAAATTACTCTTCTATTAATGAGAGAGGAACAGCACCGGCCATATGTTACGGTAGCTAGAGCTATGGGTCTTAGCCGTTTTTACATTACTTTAAAACACGTGTTCAGAAACATCCTGACGAGTCTGTTTCAGTACTCAAAGACAATCTTCGTTTTCATGCTTTCAAACCTGTTTATTGTGGAATACGTCTACAACCTAAACGGAATTATGTATTTATTAATGAATACTAAGGGCGCCGCTTTTTTAGTAACTGCACTATTCATTGCTATCCCTTTTTCTGTTCTGTTTGAAATTGCGGATAACTATAACGCGTCAGTAAATAACAAACAGATGGAGGAAAATGCGGCATGATTATAAAACTAGCAAAACAGCCACAATTTCTGATTGGATTGCTTTTTATTCTCGGTTTACTAGTCTTCAGTTTCTTTTGGACCGACATTTTGGATATTCAAAGATCAGAAGCCATGAAACTGATGGACTTTAAATATGATGCAGATGGAAAGATGATTGATCACATTCCATATTCTCCATCTGAACATCCACCATTTGGTACTGATTTGTTTGGTAAACAGCTTTTTTATCAAATTATTGATGGAGCAAAGTACACCATCTTAATTGCTTTTGTAATCGCATTCTTTAGAATAATAGTTTCTGTTGGAATCACGCTTATCAATCCAAAAGCTAATTACTCTTTTCTAAACGATCTAATTTCAGCCACACTTACCATTCCTACAACAATATTAGCTTATCTATTCATGAGTTCTCTATTGATGAAGCATGCAATGGAGCGCAAGAGCTTTACGGAACTAATCGTGATGCAATGTATTGTATTAATTTGTATCGGTGTCCCTCCTTTAATCTCAACTTTTTCCCGTGAGATCAGGGACATTTTAAACAAAGACTATATCAATAACACATTTGCTATAGGTGCAAAAAAGCCTTATGTGTATTACAAACACGTCCTCCCTGAGCTGTCTACACGATTACTGCTTTTATTTGCTCAGCAAATGATTCAAGTATTGATACTCTTAGCGCATTTAGGAGTGTTAGCTATTTTTATCGGCGGCGCGGAAACTTTAGCGCTAGGTGATCCTTTTAATGTGAAACTAGTAGATATTCCTTTAGCTGGTGAATGGTCAGGAATTATCGGGATGTCCTTTTCCAAACTGCAAGCTGCACCATGGGTTATATTAATTCCGCTAACATGCTTTGCGGTTACGATATTCGCTCTTAATTTAATCATTCAAGGTATTCAAAATAGTGTAGAAGAGACAAACAAGTTGTAAAGAGAGGTGTAGAATATGGATCAGCATATATTACAAATTGAACATTTAAATGTTGCTTTTAAGAAAAAAAGAGAAAAAAGTATAGCGGTAAATGACGTCAGTCTTCAAATAGAAAAAGGCCAGACCGTTGCATTGATTGGAGAATCTGGTTCTGGAAAAAGTATCACCTCTCTTTCAGTGTTAAATCTCTTGCCGCCTAACGGTAAAGTGGAGAGAGGTTCCATCATTTTTAACGGAATTGACTTATTGAAGCAATCTGAAAAAGAGATGCGAAAAATCAGAGGGAATGAAATCTCCATGATTTTTCAGGATGCCATCGCCTCGCTTAATCCAGGCATGAAAGTTGGCGTACAAATCACAGAAGGGCTTAAATATCATAAGCTGCTTCCAAAGACTGATTTGAAGACAGAAGCGTTGCAATTGCTGGAACAAGTCGGTTTTAAAAATCCAGTCCAAGTCTATGATCAATACCCTGAGCAGCTTTCCGGCGGGATGAAACAGCGCATCTTTATTGCAATGGCAATCTCGTGCAAACCTAAGCTTATTATCGCTGACGAACCAACCACTTCCTTGGACGTTACAATCCAAAGACAGGTTCTTGATTTAATTGATCATTATAAAACAGATTTGGATGCCTCCGTTCTCCTGATTACACATGATTTTGGCGTAGTTGCTGAATATGCCGACTGGGTTTACGTAATGTTAGGAGGTCATATCGTGGAATCTGCAGATGTTTATACAATATTTAAGAATCCTGTTCACCCCTATACCAAAGCACTTATTGGCAGTATTCCCAATCCTGAGAACAGCGAGGAACGCTTAAAGAGTATAGCCGATTATACTTTTGAAGATACCGGTTATGAGGGCAGAAAATTTGCGCCAAAAACGTACACCTACGAAAGCAGCTCTTTCAATGCTCCTTCTTCGCTAGTTGAAGTAGAGCCACTGCATTATGTTCGTTTCTATGATGACGAAAGGAAGGTAGTTGCAATTGGATAATCTACTCGTAAGAGCGCAGAATTTATCAAAGTATTTTACAGACAGCAGTGGTGTTCATAAAGCGCTTGATGGCGTCTCTTTAAACATCCACCGGGGGGAAACGCTCGGGGTTGTTGGTGAGTCAGGTTCAGGAAAAACGACACTCGGACGTACAATTATGCGTTTATATAAGCCTGAGCACGGACAGATTTGGTTTGAAGGAAAAGAAATAACTAGGCTTAATGAGGGAAAGCTAAGACCTTACCGAAAAGAAATCCAAATGATTTTTCAAAATCCTTATGAGTCTTTGAGTCCGCGTTTAACCGTTGGGGAAATCCTTGAGGAGCCGCTGTATATTCAAAAAATGGGGACAAAAAAAGAACGTATGGATAAAGCGATAAGTATGCTCGAGAAGGTTGGACTTCCACGGAACTCTTATCAAAGAAAGATTCACGAATTTTCCGGCGGGCAGCGCCAGCGGATTGGGATTGCACGCGCATTAATACTTGAACCGAAATTTATTATTGCGGATGAACCTGTTTCTGCACTAGATGTTTCCGTCCAAGCTCAAGTTCTGAATCTATTAAAAGATCTGCAGGCTGAACTGAATCTGACTTGTTTGTTCATCTCGCATGACTTGAGTGTTGTTCATTACATGAGTGACCGTGTAGCCGTTATGTACCTTGGGCATTTAATAGAATTAGCTCCAAAAGAAGAGCTGTATCGCAACCCGATACACCCATATACCAAGTCATTACTGGCATCTATACCGGTTGCCGATCCAGAACGTCGCAATCCATATCGCGAGCCGATCATCCTGCCAGAGAAGCCGCTCTATCCTCCTCAATTAGTGCACGTTGGAAACGAACACTATGTATCGGCCAATATGATCAATATAAAAGATTTTGAGATTGAAAGTACGAAAAAACAAGTTAGCTATACTTAAAAGCGGAAGACTGGCTGTTCGCCAGTCTTTTCTTTTTACGGTACGTGTTCTTTTATCTGTTACACGTTCGCCCCTAAGACTATCGTTTTTACCCCAAATCCTATAGGTTTCACCCGTCAACTGCCTTTTACACCCGATAAGCCTCAAGTTTCGCCCCAACAGATTGTATTACAATAAATAACTAGTTCTTTTGCAAGACAAAGTTCATTATTTACTTATTGTTAACAGATTTTAAAATCACTTGTTCCTCAAAATCACAAACATACTCACTACCATAGCTCCTAACCCTAAAATCAATGAAAATATCAGTCCGATCCATGCCATAAACAGATCATCACCAGGATAAGCTGACTCGAGCGTTATGTAATACCAGATAGCCCAAATCATTAGGATAAGGAAAAACGAATTTCCCACACATGCCATCTTAATCTTGTCTTTATCATTTCCATCCCAAATCTCAGAAATGAATAGCCACGTAAAAATACTAAGCGGTATGCATAATAAAAGACCCATTATTGTTCCCATTGGCAAAAAGAACATGATGACAAATGCTATGCAAAACAAGGCAGTATTTGCAGCAAATAAAGCTGCTCCTGCCAGCCAAAAGTTTTGACTTAACTGGCTGCCCTTTAATTTATAGCTAATATTTGTTACAAGATTTACTGAAGACCAGTTCCTTTGTTTTGATAAAAGAATAACAGTTAAAATCATTCCAGCTATTAATAATATCGACATTCATTCACCATCCACATTTTTACAATTAACTGATCTTATATTATCATTAAAGAAGGTTAGAAGAATATATTATTTAATTGAGTATTAGAGTAAAAGAGTTTAAAGGAGGCGTCAGGCATGATCGAACTTTTTATTTTATTTTTTGTTATTGCTATAGCAGCTCCCATTTTGATAAAGAAAGCAACAAAACCTAATTACTTAAAGATCGCTGAAATGACCACTTTGCCTCCAGAATTAGGCGTCAATGAACATCTCCATCTTAAAAAGAGGGTCCAGAAGTTAGAGGCTTCTCTTCCTAGCGAGTTTAAGGAAAAACTTAAACGTCGATATCTATCAGAGCACCCTAAAGCTACAGAAGCTTATTTTGAAGTTTGTTTCTACGAGCTTAAACGCTTCTTCATTATGTGCTCTTTATTGAATAACGTTCCGATGTTCAGCAAAAAAGTGGATGCTATCTGGCACGAGATGCTGATGTATACGAAGGAATACGTGAAGTTTTCTACAGACCTTTGCGGTGAGCACATTCATCACGCACCAAATGATACAGTAACACCTGATCCTCATGGCAGAGCATGGTTTGATCTTTTATACGCGAAGCTTTTCGTATTCACAGAATTCACACCTGTCGCTTGGGGTACTTTCTTTAAAAATCCGCTTCATCCAGGACTTATAGAGGAGCTCCGTACTCTTTCCGTTGAGGAATTAGGCAAAAGATATTTTAGAGAAAACGCTGATAAGGATACTGTTCATGCATTGCTTACAGAAATTAAAAGTGAAATTGAACGGTTTACAAAAGAAAAAGATCCTTATAAAGGATTAAAACTTACGCCAACCGCGATTGATAGTGCTCCCATTTTAGCTGGGGCCATGCTTTATTATTCCTATCACCATTTTGAAGAGTATGACAGTCATATGGGGAAATTAAACCCGGCCAATAACTATTCTGGTGATTCGACTGCTTGTGGAAGCGCATGTAGAAACGATAATCATGACAGCAGCTGCAATAGTGATGGCGGCGGAAGCAGCTGTGGCAGCAGTTGTGGCGGCGGGTGCGGAAGCAGTTGATATGTAAAAAAGGCTGACTAACGTTTTTTAGTTGGCCTTTTCCTTTTTGGAGATTTGTTCGGTTCAATTTGCCGAAAAGTCTATAATTGTAACTTTACGGTCTAGAAAAAATAATTACAGCTTATAAATTTTAATTACAGCTTATAAATTAAAATTACGGTCTAGAAATCAAAATTACAGCTTACAAACCTACTTTGCATCCATATATAAAAAAAGCCCTGCAGGATGACACCATCACCTTGCAGGGCTTAACCATTTAGTTTTCTTCTACTTCTTTACGGTTTTTCTTAAAGATCTTGGACAATACTTCATATACGATTGGTACTATAATCAGTGTCAATAACGTGGAACTAGTTAATCCTCCGATTACGGTAATACCAAGACCTTTCGAGATTAATCCGCCTCCGCCTGAGCCAACTGCCAACGGAATTAATGCTCCGATTGTTGCGATAGCTGTCATTAGGATTGGACGAAGACGCGTTGCTCCCGCCTCTAGAATCGCTTCACGCATACTCATACCTTCACGTTCCATATGAATAATGCGGTCTACTAAAACGATAGCGTTCGTAACAACGATACCAATCAACATTAACAGTCCCATCATGACAGATACAGAGATTGTTTCGCCGGCAATTAATAATCCGACAAATGAACCAATTACTGCAAATGGCAGTGAGAATAGAATTGCAAATGGTGCGACACCTTCACGGAAAGTTACGACAAGAATGAAGTAAACGATCGCAATTGCAGCAAGCATTGCTGCTCCAAGCTGTGTAAATGTTTCCGTCATATCTGCCTGTACACCTGCGACTCCAACGGTAACGCCTTTAGGCATATCCAGCTTATCGATATCTTTTTGAACTTCAGATGTTGCTTTTGAAATATCATCACCTATTGCCTTACCTGAAACGGTTGCGTAGTATTCCCCTTTGCTTCTGGCAAGAGTATTAAGTGTTGTTCCTTCTTCAACTGTTACAAGCTCTGATAACGGCATTGTCGTTCCAAGGGCTGTCGGAACTTGTCTTGCCAAAATATCATCAACTGATTTAGGTTGTTTCGTCTGTTCCTGCTGAACAATAACGTCTAAAGTATCACCGTCTTTTTCAATCGTAGTTAATACATCATCCGTTTTTGCAGGATTAAGCATCATAACGATTTGACCCGTTGTCAGTCCGTATTTCAGCAGTTCATTTTGATCAACATTAAATGTGTGCTCAACAAACGAATCCTTAGCGCTGGAAGATACATCTTCCAGGTGGTCATTTTTCTTCATGACGTCTTCAGCCATTTTTACCGCTTTATTGAGTTTATTTAAATCTTCACTGTAAAATGTATAGCTGACTTCATTTGCAGGACCTGACGATGCAGAGAAGTTCTGGCTCTTCCATTCACCTGATTGTCCAATATCTGCTAAATAATCTTCTATATCTTCACGTACTTCTGGGAAGTTATCCATTTCCGGGTCAAAGATCAGGTACATCAATGCACCGCCTGCTCCGCCGCCTGCCATAGCCATCATCGGATCAGCGTTTTCGGTAACAGAGATCTGGACGATATCGATATAGTCACGCTTAAGCATTTCTTCTTCTAATTCTTCAACGTTTGCCAGTGTTTCTTCCTTAAGCTCGCCGGCTTCTGGTGTGTACGTTAAATACATTACTTTGTCTTCTTCACTGCCCATGAAGCTGAAGCCTATAATCGGCGTTAAAGCCAAGCTTCCAGCTAATAAAATTACGGCTAATATTGAGGTGATAATTTTATGGTTAAGAGATTTGTTAAGGATCCCTTTATACCAATTTGATAATTTACTAGCTTCTTTATGGCTTCCTTCTGTCTCCTCACGATATAACTTCTTTTTGAATAAGAAGTGGGATAATGCAGGTACGATTGTAATGGCAACAATCAGTGAAGCTCCTAGCGCAAATGTCATCGTTAACGCGAAAGGCGCGAAAAGCTCTCCAACCATTCCCCCTACAAAGATAAGCGGTGCAAATACTGCAACGGTTACCAGTGTGGATGACAAAATCGGCTTAAACATTTCGATTGTTGCTTCACGAATTAACGCACGCCCATTTAATTTTTCATCTTTTAAATGCAGGCGTCGATAAATATTTTCCACTACAACGATGGAGTCATCGATTACACGGCCGATCGCTACTGTGATCGCACCAAGCGTCATAATATTGAGTGTAATATCCATCCAGTTAAGCAGCAATAAAGCCATGAAAATCGAAACTGGAATAGAAATGATCGAAATAATCGTTGATTTAAAATCACGCAAAAATAGTAGGATAATCAATACAGCGATTAATCCGCCGAAAACTGCTTTTTCAATCATTGTTGTTACTGATTCTTCTATTGGTTTACCTTGGTCCAGAGATACATCAATCACAAGACCATCGATTTTTGATTTTTCTTCTTTAATTAACTTTTTAACACTATCTACAACATCAACAGTGTTTGCCTGCTGTTCTTTGACAATCTGGATCGCAATCGCTTCATCTCCATTTGTACGGGAGACTGATTCTACTTTTCCGACCGTTTTGATTTCAGCAATTTCACTAAGCTTTACAAAAGGGGTTGGGTTTTGCGCGGATGGTGTGACCGGAATCATCATATTCTTCAGTTCATCTGCTGTCATGAACTTGCCATCTACTGCTACTGCTTCTTCACCTTCTTCAAACTCATAAAGTCCTAATGAGACTGCCATGTTGCTTGCCTGAATCATTTCTTTTACTTTTTCTTCGGTTAAACCAACCTCAGACATTTTGGCTTTGTTATAAGTAAGGTCCACTTCTTCAATATGCTGACCTGTAATTTTGGCTGATGCTACACCATCGATCTTTTCGATCTTTGGAAGAACTATCTCTTCTACTGTTGAAGTTAATTCAACGATATCTTCTTTCGTACTGCTGACACTAAGTGCAGCAACTGGCATCATGTTCATACTGATCGCTGTAATTGTCGGCTCTTGTGCTGTTTCTGGCAGGTTTACCGTATCCAGTGCAGATTGCAATTCACGTTTTGCCTCATCCATGTCTATACCGTATTCATATTCCACTTGAATGTTTGACATATTAGAATATGAATTTGAATAAACGGCCTTTACGTCTTCAAGGCCTTCCACTGCTTTTTCAATTGGCATGGACACGTCTTCCATAACTTTCTCTGGAGTCGCTCCAGGATAAACGTCCATAACCATTAAGTAAGGAATCGATACATCCGGAATCGTTTCCATATTCATTCGTGTCCCTGAATATATACCTGAAACTGTTATAATAATGGTAAGCAGCCATACGGCTAATTTATTCATCAGGACAAAATTAACTAAACCTTTCATTAGTCCACCAACCCCTAATTGACTTATCAAACTCAATTACTTATAATAATGACTGTTCGGTCATTTGTCAATAAAATATTACTAGGAGCGATGAAATGAGTAAAAAACAATTAATTATGGAAAGTGCTCTAGAACTCTTCGCAAAGCAAGGTTTCGAAGCTACTTCTGTACAGCAAATAACCGAACACGCCGGTATTTCCAAAGGTGCTTTTTACTTATCTTTCAAGTCAAAAGACGAATTGATAATTGGTCTGATAGATCATTTTATGATGGAATTTATATCGGATATTGACCGTGTAGTCAATACTCATGAAAATAATAATAGTCTTTTAAATGAATTTTTTAAAGCAGCGTTTCATTCCTTTAAAAAGCATTCAGATTTCGCCAAAATTTTTATTAAAGAACAATCGCAAACATTTAATGAAGAACTCATATCTAAAATGCATCACTATGATAAAGTAATCGATAAAATTACATTAGCGATGTTGGACCGTTTATATGGGGAAGATGTCAAACACACAAAATATGATCTCATTTATTGCATTAAAGGCTTCATGCATATCTATTCACACCTATTTTTGTTCTTTAACGTTCCTCTGGATCTGAATTTATTAAGTCAATCACTTGCAGAAAAAACTTCTTTGCTTGCCAGGCAGTCTGAGATCACATTTATATCTGAAGAGCTTTACCAATCGTTTAACGAACCGCTGGGTGAAAAAGTTACAAAAGAGCAGATCATCGGAATCATTGAACAAAAACTAGAAGAAATTGATGAGGCTACCGAGAGTGAATCCTTAGTTCTGCTGAAACAGCACATTCAAGAACCAAGCCTCAGTCCTGCGATAGTGAAAGGGTTGCTCTCAAATCTCAAAGAGCATCCTAAGTGTAAGCAGCTCTCTTATTTACTTCGGAATTATCTGGAGTTATAGACGAAAAAAATCCTCCCATTACAGGAGGATTTTTTTATTTGGGCTGTTTTCGTATTATTGTTGCTAGAAGTAGTTGATTTCCGCTCCAGGATGCTCGCTTTCCGCGGGGCGTGCGGTGAGCCTCCTCGCGCTTTGCGCCTTTAGGAGTTTCACCTGTCCCGCTGATCCCGCAGGAGTCTGGCACCTTGCGCTCCAATCAACTAGTCAACGAAGGGTCTACACAAAAACAACAATCTCTTGAGAAAAAACTATCTCTTTTTCAGTTCTTCCACAATCAGCTTGTTCACAAGCGGCGGATTCGCCTTTCCTTTTGTTTCTTTCATCACTTGTCCGACTAAGAAACCTACCGCTTTTTCTTTTCCGTCTTTGTAGTCAGCTACAGATTGTTCGTTGGCATCCAGAATCTTTACGACGATACCACGGATAGCCCCTTCGTCAGAGATCTGAACTAGACCTTTTTCTTTTACGATCTTTTCAGCATCGCCGCCGTTTTCGATTAGCTCTTTGAAAACGGTCTTTGCGATTTTATTAGAAATCGTTCCGTTGCCAATTAGTTTAATCATTCCGGCTAGACCTTCTGCCGTCAGAGCGGTTTGATGCAGTTCTCTTCCTTCATTATTCAAGTAGGCGCTCACTTCACCCATGATCCAGTTGGATGCTTGTTTCGCATCAGCACCTGCTGTGATCGTTCCTTCAAAGAAATCAGCCATCTCTTTTGTCATTGTAAGAACTTTTGCATCATATTCAGGCAGTCCGAAGTCACCAACATATCGTTTCTGACGCGTATCCGGAAGCTCTGGAATTTCTGACTTCACTCGATTCATCCACTCGTCATCAATAAAGATGGAAACAAGATCAGGTTCCGGGAAGTAGCGGTAGTCATCTGATCCTTCCTTCACTCGCATAAGAAGTGTAGTCTTTGAAGCCTCATCATAACGGCGGGTTTCCTGAAGGATTTCTCCTCCACCTGATACGACTTCACGCTGGCGCTTCTCTTCATGTTCAAGTCCTTTTTGAACGAAAGCAAATGAGTTTAAGTTCTTCAGCTCTGCTTTTGTTCCAAACTCCTCCTGGCCGACTGGGCGGATAGAGATGTTAGCGTCACAGCGCAATGAACCTTCTTCCATCTTACAATCTGATACTCCCGTGTATTGAATGATCGCTTTTAATTTTTCAAGATACGCATATGCTTCTTCTGGTGTACGGATATCGGGCTCAGACACGATCTCGACGAGTGGCGTTCCCTGGCGGTTAAGATCTACAAGTGAGCCGTCTGCCGTATGCGTAAGCTTTCCTGCATCCTCTTCCATATGAATGCGTGTAATTCCGATTTTCTTTTTGTTTCCGCCAACTTCGATTTCGATCCAGCCATGTTCACCGATCGGCTTATCAAACTGTGAAACTTGATAGGCTTTCGGGTTATCCGGATAAAAATAGTTTTTACGGTCAAATTTCGTTTCACGGTTGATTTCACAGTTTAATGCAAGTGCAGCACGCATCGCAAAATCCACTGCTTGATGGTTCACTACAGGCAGTACTCCTGGATGTCCTAAACAGATCGGACATACATTCGTGTTCGGCGGCGCACCAAAGTTTGTAGAACAGCCGCAGAAAATCTTTGAGTTTGTTTTTAATTCTACGTGTACTTCTAGTCCAATAATCGTTTCGAATTCGCTCATTCTCTGCACCCCCTACAGTTTCGGCTTCGCTTTGTGATGTTCTGTTGCCTGTTCAAACGCATGTGCAACCTTATAGATCGTGCTCTCGTCAAAATGCTTTCCGATGATCTGAAGTCCGATCGGCAGCCCTTCAGAGAATCCACATGGAACGGAAATTGCCGGCACACCTGCTAAGTTAACAGGAATCGTTAAAATATCATTCATGTACATCGTTAAAGGATCTTTTGTCATCGCTCCGCATTTGAATGAAGCAGATGGCGTTGTCGGTCCGATGATGACATCGTATTTTTCAAAGATTTTTGTAAAGTCTTCTTTAATCAGCGTACGGACTTTTTGTGCTTTTTTATAATAAGCATCATAATAGCCTGAGCTTAACGCAAACGTACCAAGCATGATGCGGCGTTTGACTTCCTCACCAAACCCTTCACTGCGGGACTGCTTATACATATCAATCAGGTTGTTGCTGTTGTCTGAACGGAGGCCGTAGCGGACACCGTCAAAACGGGACAGGTTTGCTGATGCTTCAGATGAAGACAGCAAATAGTATGTTGCGAGTGCATAGCGTGAATGCGGAAGAGAAACTTCTTCCCATGTTGCGCCTAATCCTTCAAGTACCTTCAGAGCTTCCATTACGCGCTCTTTTACGCCAAGCTCTACACCTGCACCGAGGTATTCTTTAGGAACACCGATTTTTAATCCTTTTACTTCGCCAGTAAGTGACGCTAGGTAATCCGGGATATCTACTTTTGCAGATGTAGAATCCATTGGATCGTTCCCCGCAATCGCCTGCAGCAAGTACGCATTGTCTTCAACGCTTGTTGTAATAGGCCCAATCTGATCAAGAGACGACGCAAAGGCTACAAGACCGTAACGTGATACAAGGCCGTATGTAGGTTTCAGTCCTACTACACCACAGAATGCGGCAGGCTGTCTGATTGATCCGCCAGTATCCGAGCCGAGCGAGAAAAGAACTTCCCCTGCAGAAACGGCTGCAGCTGACGCACCTGATGATCCGCCTGGTACACAGGAAAGATCCCATGGGTTATGCGTCGGGTGGAATCCTGAGTTTTCATTTGATGACCCCATCGCAAACTCGTCCATGTTTAATTTACCGATAGTGATCGTGTCCGCTTCCGTTAATCGTTCAACAACTGTCGCATCATAGATCGGTTCGAAATTTTCTAGAATTCTTGATGCACAAGTCGTGCGGATTCCTTTTGTGACGATATTATCCTTAATACCGATCGGCATGCCAAATAGCAGTCCTCTGTCAGCACCGGAAACTAGCTTCTCATCTAATTGTTTTGCCTTAATGCGGCTGTATTCTTCGTTCAATGTCAAAAATGCTCTTACTTTATCGTCAACTTGATGGATGCGGTCAAATGTAGCATCCACAATATCAGTTACCCTCAATTCTTTCGTATGTAATAACTGATGCAGTTCTGAAATCTTTTTATCTAAAATCGACATACGTGGTATTTCCTCCTACTCCAAAATGTTCGGAACTTTAAACTGGCCGTCCTTTTGTGCTGGTGCATTTTTCATTGCTTCATCCACTGAAACAGAATTTCGCACTTCATCTTCACGAAGTATATTCTTCAGCTCCAGTACGTGTGTAGTCGGCTCCACGTTATCTGTGTCGAGTTCATTTAATTCTTCAGCAAACCCGATAATTTTATCTAATTGCTCAGTCAGCAATTCTGCTTCTTCATCTGTAACCGCTAGTCTTGCTAAATGCGCTACATGTTTCACTTGATCTTTCGAAATTCGAGACAAACCTGACACCTCCAAGACTTCTTATACAAAAGTATTATTCTGATGATAACAAAAAGCTTGTATGATAGGCAACTTAGGGAGAGAAGATTCGTGCGATTAAGTGTAAATGAGAGAGGCATTAGGTCTTTTTTGGGGACAATAAGGTCTAATTTTAATAAATATTGTCAAAATCGATATGCATAAAGTCTATTTTAGAAAATATAGATCTTTTGCCAAAGCTCGACAAATGAAAAACCGACTCAAAACAAAATGTTTTGAATCGGCCTTATCTTTAGATACCCCACTCATGAAGTTCTAAACGGCGTACGCCTTCCTTCACGTAAGGATCTTCTTGTGCTAATGTTTGTGCTTGCTCTAGAGAATCTGCTTTATAAACGACCATACCGCCTGAACCATCAAGGAAAGGTCCTTTAAGATGCACCTTATCCTGTTCAACTAGTTCTTGCAGGTAATCCAGGTGAGCCTGGCGGTACTCCTGATTCAATTCCGGTTTTTCCATATGTAAAATCGCTGCGAAATATGCCATCTAATAACCTCCTTATTGATACATATATCTTACTATACTCCTTCTTAATACAAAAAGAAAAACACCCGGTATTATCCGGATGCCTCAATCTTTTCCGTAGCTTGAATCTTTTGTTGGATGGCGAAGCATGCCTTCTTTCGGCGGTGCTTTCTTTTCAATCAGATCTCTATTCATGTTCGTATTCCATCCAATATCGTTCGTAGGATGCACCCACTCATCTCCTGCCATCACTTCAGGGTCTGTGTCAGTACTCCAATTATTAAGAGGTGAATTTTCTGAATCGTAAAAACTGTCTCCAATTACAACGCCATGCTCATTTATGAATGGCGCCTGCATCTTCATACCTGTCTCTTTAAAGTCTGGGGAGCTGATTTGATGCGGCATCGTTTCATCCAGATCGACTTCAGGCAGATTCTTCTTTGGCTCTTTATCCTTTGACATCTACTACACCTGCTTCCATTTCGTTATACGATTAACTTCTCCTGAACCGGCGTAGATAATCCATTTTTATTTACGATTGGGTGGAGACAGATCATTTTTTTGAAGGGTTATATATGTTATGAAATTCCCCGCAAATAAAAAGCCTTTTCTCAAAATGAGAAAAGACTTTTTATTTTACTATTAAAGTGTTTCTGAAGTTGTTTTTGCTTGCATGTGAAGTGTTAGGTAGTCTGGGCCACCAGCTTTTGAGTCAGTTCCAGACATGTTGAATCCGCCGAATGGCTGGTATCCAACAATTGCACCTGTACATCCGCGGTTGATGTAGAAGTTCCCTACGTGGAACTCTTCACGCGCGCGTTCGATGTGCTCACGGTTGTTAGAAAGAAGTGCGCCTGTCAGACCGTATTCTGTGTTGTTTGCGATTTCCATCATGTGATCGAAGTCACGTGCTTTACATACCGCTACAACTGGTCCGAAGATTTCTTCTTGCATCAAGCGAGCTTTTTCATCAACATCAGCAAAGATTGTTGGCTGGATGAAGTAACCTTTAGAGTCGTCGCCTTCTCCACCAGTCATCAGACGGCCTTCTTCTTTTCCAATTTCGATGTACTTCATAATTTTGTTGAATGAAGCTTGGTCGATTACCGGCCCCATGTATGTTCCAACTTCTTCTGGGCTACCCATCGTTAATGTTTTAGTAAGAGCTACAGCTTTTTCTAAAACTTCATCGTAAACATCTTGGTGGATTACTGCACGAGATCCAGCAGAACATTTTTGTCCAGAGAATCCGAATGCAGAGTAAACGATTGAGCTTGCTGCTAATTCAAGATCAGCATCACGGTCAACAACAACTGTGTCTTTTCCGCCCATTTCAGCGATTACACGCTTAAGCCAGATTTGGCCAGGGTGTACTTTTGCTGCGCGCTCATAGATACGGCAGCCTACTTCACGAGAACCTGTGAATGATACGAAACGAGTTTTCGGGTGGTCTACTAGGTAGTCACCGATTTCTGCTCCGCTACCAGGAACGTAGTTAAGTACGCCTGCAGGAAGTCCTGCTTCTTCCATTACTTGAACGAACATTGCTGCGATAACTGGAGTTGAGTTCGCTGGCTTCAGTAATACAGTGTTACCAGAAACGAACGCAGCTGCTGCAGTACCCGCCATGATCGCAAACGGGAAGTTGAATGGAGAGATAACGATACCTACTCCAAGTGGAATGTAGTTAAATTTATTGATTTCACCATCGCGGCTTACAACTGGCTGACCAGCTTTAAGCTTGATCGCTTGGCGTGCATAGTATTCTAAAAAGTCGATAGCTTCAGCTGTATCAGCGTCTGCTTCTTTCCATGGCTTACCTGCCTCTTTTGTAAGCATAGCGGAGAATTCATATTTACGGCGGCGGATGATCGCTGCTGCACGGAACAAGATGTTCGCACGGTGCTCAGGATCCCACTTTTTCCAAGATTCGAAAGCAGTTAACGCAGCTTGCATTGCTTGCTCAGCGTGATCTTGAGTCGCTTTTGAAACAGATCCAATCACTTCTTCTTTGTTAGCTGGATTTATAGAAATAATCTTTTCGTCTGTTGTGATTTTCTCACTGCCGATAACAAGCGGAAACTCTTGTCCAAGCTTGGAATTAATAACCTTCAAGCCTGCTTCATAAGCTTCCTTGTTTGCAGGAACTGAAAAATCCATAAATGGTTCATGACGGTATTCACGTGTCATAATAAATTCCCCTCCTAATAAAGCGTTTTCAAAATTGGTTTTACCAACGTTCATTTTACATGAACATAGCGTTTTGTTCAAACAAACAGAAATAGTCAGAATTCTTTATTTTTCAAGGGATTGACCGCGTTTATGCATCTTCTTTCTTTATGATGAATGAATAGTACTAATCCAGTTGATTATATATAAATTTATGGAAAAAATACGAATAAATATACTGTTGGTGATCAAGGATACTTTACGTCTTATTAAACATGAAAATGTGGAAAACCCCTTATTACGGTACGTGTTCTTTTAATTATTACACGTTCACGCAAAATTGATTCGGTTACACGCACGATAACACTAGTTCCACGCCAAATCGTCTAAGTTTCACGCAGTAACCCCTCACATTAACTCCAAACCTTTTTATCTACCCTCAAATTCCACTTAACAGCCGTTCAGACATACAGAATCCCACTAAAAATAGAAAAACTGACACGAAAAAGGCATATTCTATGTCCTTTTTAGGTCAGTTTTCTACTTTAATGAACTATTTACGATAAATATGAACAAATGGTTCTTCTTGTGTTGTATCGTCTTTTACAATCAATGCCTCTGGCTGATCAACTGCAGAACCGATGTACACTTCAATCGGAACATTCGGCAGTTCTCCGAGGGCTGATGTAGCGACAAACTGAGTAAAGGAGATGATCTCCGCTTTTCCTCTGAACTGTACAGGAATTTCGATCGTCATTCGCTCTAAGTTGCCATCTTTATAGAACCCTTTTCCAATTACTCCAATAAAATTCGGGAAGTATTCCTGAACTTTGGCTTTGAAAGTTGTAAACTTCTCATAATCACTTCGCTTCTTTTTTGAAGCTGTATCTGATGGGAACAATAGATAATCTTCATCGATGTTTTCCCACGAACTGATTGAGTTGCTTCCTTTTTTCACGACTCCTGCAGAAAAGAAGTTCCCTGGCGTTACTGAATCACGCTCTTCTTCTTGATAAAGTGCAACTACGATAGGCACATCTTGAAGTTTAGGGTCTTGACGCAAACGGCTTGCGACCTGTCCAGCTATCTTTTGCGCTTCCTTTTGAACTTTTCCTCGATCCAGTTTAACTTCCCCTGGATAGATCAAGCTGTCTTTCTTAACATCGTAATAATAAGTCGAGTTAAAAGATAGACCAATTACTACGCCGCCAAGCTTTACCTTGCCATCTCCGCTTTGAACAAGATAGTTATGCTCTAAAACATAAGAAAGGTATTTTGGGTTATTCTTGTTGGCTTCTTGCAATTTTTTTACGTAATCCGGATCATTTTCAGCAACCTTAGCACCCAGTTTTGGGTTCAAACCAGTCTGGTCCAGATCACTTTTGCTCTTTCCTGGCTTGTCATCGGCTCTACGCAGCCAATTGGTAACTGTAGGTTCGTTTAAAAACTGGCCTTCCTGGAAAAAGTATTTATCTGTATTGAACGTATCTTGAGCTACTCGCATCAAGCCCATTTCGAACTCGTTAATATCCAGGCGGTTGTCTACGCCATAACGGATAACACCGCGTGCTCCGCCGGGCTCAAACGGAAAAATGCTTCGGTAATACTTTTCCCCTGTATTGATTTCCCCAGTGATAATCGCTTTTTCTTCTTTCTTCCCCTTTTCTTGCACAACCTTTTCTTCTTTTTCCAGCTCATCGTCACCAAGACAGCCAGTCAAAACGAGTAAAAGGCTTAAGAAAAGGAGTCCAACCCGTTTAATCATTACGGACACTCCTCTAATAGATGGTTAGCTCTCGCCAATCTTTATTTGTTCAGCTCATCAAACAATTGCTGTTCATCCCAGATATCAATGCCAAGCTTCTTTGCCTTATCAAGCTTAGATCCCGCATCTTCCCCTGCGATCAGCATATCTGTATTTTTACTCACGCTTCCGGTCACTTTTGCTCCTAAGCGCTCCAATTTTTCTTTTGCGTCATCACGGGTCAAAATGGACAGCTTTCCAGTCAGCACAACGGTTTTCCCTGCAAACGGCGTGTCCAAATCCTCAACTTTAATAAGCTTTGGTCCTTTGTATGTCATGTTCACACCGAGGCTCTGCAGTTCTTCCATCAGCTCTTTAACTTCAGGCTTCGAGAAGTATAATTGAATAGACTCAGCCATCTTTTCACCGATTTCTTCTACTTCTAAAAGCTCTTCTTTTGTTGCGGCCATCAATGTTTCCATCGTTTCAAAGCGCTGGGCAATCGTCTTAGCCGCCTTTGCTCCTACATGACGGATTCCGAGTCCGAAAAGAAGACGCTCTAATGAGTTTTCTTTTGATTTCTCGATCGCTGCAAGCAGATTGTCTGCAGATTTTTCACCCATACGCTCTAATTCTAACAGTTTATCACGCTCAAGCTTATATAAATCTGCAACATTATCAATGAGTTTTTCTTTAAAAAGCTGAGCGACTACTTTTTCCCCAAGTCCGTCAATATTCATCGCGTTTCTTGATACAAAATGAATGAAGCCTTCACGGATTTGTGCAGGACATTGCGGATTTAAGCAGCGGAGTGCCACTTCACCATCCAAACGCTCGAGCTTGCTTTCACACTCTGGGCATTCTGTCGGCATGCTGAAATCCGTCTCGTCTCCCGTTCTCCGCTCAGTTATAACGTTAACTACTTCAGGGATAATGTCTCCTGCTTTTTTCACAACAACATAGTCACCAATTTTAATATCTTTTTCCCGAATCAAATCTTCATTATGTAATGAAGCTCGTTTGACTGTCGTTCCAGCTACTAAAACAGGCTGAAGCAATGCCGTTGGTGTAACCACACCTGTACGGCCGACGTTAAGCTCAATACCTTCAAGCTTTGTAACAACTTCCTCAGCCGGAAACTTGTACGCGATCGCCCACCGCGGATTTTTCGCAGTGAAACCTAATTCTTCTTGCTGATATAGAGAGTTAACTTTAATAACGATGCCATCGATTTCGTACGGAAGATCAGGACGCTTCTCCTGCCAGCCGTTCACATACTCGATCACTTCGTCGATGTTATCGCATTTTTTCCACTCCGGATTCGTTTTGAAACCTAAGTGACTCAAATACGTTAAGCTCTCATCATGAGAATCTACCGAGTGACCTTCTAGTTTTCCTACTCCATAAACGAAAATATCAAGGTTGCGGCTAGCAGCAATCTTTGGATCAAGCTGGCGCAATGAACCTGCTGCTGCATTCCTTGGATTCGCAAAAAGCTCCTGCCCTTCTTCTTCACGGTGAGCGTTTAGCTTCTGGAATGATTTCTTAGGCATGAACGCTTCTCCGCGCACCTCAAGCATAACAGGATCCTTCAGCCTAAATGGAATGGAACGAATTGTCTTTAAATTGTTCGTAATGTCCTCACCAATTGTGCCGTCACCACGGGTTGCACCTCTAACAAACCTTCCATCTTCATAAAGAAGAGAAACCGCAAGTCCATCTATCTTAAGCTCGGCAACATACGTTACGTTATCACCGACACCATCGCGAACACGGCGGTCAAAATCCCGGAGGTCTTGATCATTGAATGCATTTCCTAGGCTAAGCATCGGAACAGTGTGTTCAACTTTTTCAAAAAAGTCCAAAACGGCACCGCCTACACGTGATGTAGGCGAATGCTCGTCATGGAGTTCAGGATGATTATTCTCGAGTTCGATCAGCTCTTTCATAAGCTGGTCATATTCAGCATCAGGTACAGACGGTTTGTCCAGTACATGATATTCGTAATTGTATTTTTCTAAAAGCTCCCGGAGCTCCAGGATTCGGTCCTTTGCGTGTTCTTCGTTCAACCCGTTCCACTCCTTCTTTTCTTACTCTTTTTCGATCGGGGCAAATTTAGCAAGCAGTCTTTTCACACCAACAGGCTGCGGGAAAGCGATATCCAGTTCTAGTGAATCACCTTCACCACGCATACTTACTACTGTTCCCGTTTCCCATTTACGGTGTTTAACTTTGTCGCCTACTCTCCAATCCAGTTTTTCCCCGCCAGAAGATTGATAGACAGGTGTGACAGTTTTCTTTTTCGGACTCATGAACGAAGGAGTCGATCCTCCACCCGAACGAGCCCCAGCACCCCAAGGAACAGATGGCTTTTCTTTTACCTCTGTTTCAATTAGATCAGCAGGAATTTCTGCGATAAACCGTGATTCCGGATTTGTAGTTGTACGTCCGTAAAGTGTACGCATTCTCGCGTTTGTTAAGAAAAGCTCTTCTTCTGCACGTGTAATCCCTACGTATGCAAGACGGCGCTCTTCTTCCATCTCGTTCTCTTCAAAAAGCGCACGGCTATGCGGGAATACACCTTCTTCAAGCCCCATTAAGAATACGATAGGGAACTCCAGACCTTTTGCAGAGTGAAGCGTCATAAGAACAACGGATTCTTTTGGTTTATCTTCTTTTTCAGCTTCTTCATCCAGCTTATCGATATCCGCAACAAGAGCAAGGTCAGTAAGGAAAGCAACCAACGACTTGTCATCCTGCTTTTTTTCAAAGTCCTGTGTAACGGAAATAAATTCATCGATGTTCTCTAAACGGCTTTGTGCTTCGATCGTTTTCTCAGCTTTTAAAGCTTCTCGGTAGCCCGTTTTGCTTAATACTTCTTCTGTGAGTTCAGTAACAGAAAGGAATTCCTGCTGTCGTGTCCAATTCGTAATAAAGTCTGTGAACTCTTTTAAGCTGTTTGTTGCACGAGCGCTAAGTCCGATCTGTTCTACTTCTAAAAGCGCCTGATACATAGACAAATCATTAGCAGCCGCATACTGAGCGACTTTATCTAATGAGGACGCACCAATTCCTCGTTTCGGAACGTTCACGATTCGAGTCAGAGATATATCATCGTCAGGGTTTGAGATCAAACGAAGGTAAGCAAGAATGTCTTTAATCTCTTTTCTATCATAGAACTTTGTGCCGCCGACAATGTTGTAAGGAATGTTAGACTTTATCAGAACTTCCTCTATTACACGCGACTGTGCATTTGTTCTGTAAAGAATCGCAATATCGTTGTAGGAACGTTTCCCTGATGAAACAGCTTCACGGATTTTTCCGGTTACGTAATAGCTTTCACCTTGCTCATCGTCACCTTGATAATAGGTGATGCTTGCTCCGTCCGTATTATCTGTCCAAAGGTTCTTCGGCTTACGGTTCATGTTGTTTTCGATGACTTTGTTAGCAGCTTGAAGAATCTTTTTCGTAGAACGATAGTTTTGCTCGAGCAAAATAACCTCTGCATCGTTGTAATCTTTTTCAAAAGAAAGGATGTTTGCGATATCCGCTCCGCGCCAGCCATAGATTGACTGATCAGAATCCCCAACAACACAAAGGTTTCGGAAACGGTCAGCAAGCATTTTGACAAGCATGTATTGGGCACGGTTCGTATCCTGATACTCATCCACGTGGATATATTGGAACTTGCGCTGATAAAACTCAAGCACCTCAGGGACTTTCGCGAACAATTGGATCGTTGTCATGATAAGATCATCAAAATCAAGCGCCTGGTTCTTTCTTAAGCGCTTTTCATAGTTTTCATATACCTCTTTAACAACACCTTCAAAATGACCATTCGCAATCTTCGCAAAGTCAGATGCTGTTTTCAGTTCATTTTTTAACGATGAAATCGAACTTAAGATGCCGCGTGGTTCGTATTTCTTCGGATCGTAATTTAAGTCTTTAAGGATAGCTTTTACAACAGACAATTGATCTGTCGCGTCTAAAATCGTAAAGTTACGGTTGATTCCGATACGGTCGATATCACGGCGCAAAATACGTACGCACATGGAGTGGAATGTCGATATCCAGATCTGTTCCGCTACAGGACCCGTGATCTTCGCTACCCTTTCCTTCATCTCTCTTGCTGCTTTATTCGTAAATGTGATCGCCAGGATGTTCCATGGTGCCACTTCTTTTTCCATCATTAAATAAGCGATGCGGTGTGTCAGCACACGCGTCTTTCCGCTTCCCGCTCCCGCCATTAACAGCAATGGCCCTTCTGTATGTTTTACCGCTGCTTTTTGCTCAGGGTTAAGCCCTGTTAACAGCTTTTCAATCATTTGATGCATACTCATTATTCATTCACCGCCCGAACGTATATTCTCATTTTATTTTCGCTTATTTTGCCGTATTTTTCAACTTCTATCTTTAACTGCTTTAACGGTTTCGATAGCAGCTTTCAAATCGTCATATACGATGTTTCCGACTACAACCGTATCAGCATATTCCGCTATTTCACTTGCCTGTGCAGCAGATGTGATTCCGCCTCCATAATAAAAGACCGTATTCTCAAGCACACTTTTTACCTGTTTAACGATATTCACATCACCATAAGCCCCGCTGTATTCCAAATAAAAGATAGGAAGCTTAAACATTTTTTCCGCCATACGGGCATATGCTACAACATCATCTGCCGTCAGATCTGTGTCAGCATTCGAACGCTCAGCAGCCGTACAATCAGGATTTAAGATGCAATAGCCTTCCGTAATAATCTCTTCCCAGTTCATGATGTCGCCGTATTCTTTTAAAGCTTCGTGATGCAATCCCGTTATGAAGTTTGCATCCTTCGCATTTAGTACGGTCGGAATATAGTAAAAATCAAATCCAGGTGTAAGGGATTCGATATTTGAAACTTCAAGCACACAAGGAACCGCAAATCTGCGGATTCGTGACATAAGATCCAGTGTGTTATCAAGCGTTACCCCTTCAGATCCACCGACAATAACAGCATCCGTACCACTCTCGCAAATCATCTCAAGATCGCTGTCGCTGATCTCTTTATCTGGGTCAAGCTTAAACACATGCTTCCATTCTCTATAATCAAACATTGTGTTCTTCCTTTCATGAATAAAGGCTGTTCCGTAATCTTTGTTGCTTCTGGGTGTAGTTGATTTCCGTTCCAGGCTGCTCGCTTTCCGCGGGGCGTGCGGCGAGCCCCCTAGGCTTTATCAGCCTGCAGTGGTCTCACCTGTCCCGCTGGTCCCGCAGGAGTCTCGCACCTTCCGCTCCAATCAACTTTCAACGAAGTGTATTCACAATCATGTTCAAAAGCAACTTTTTAGAAATGAGCCTAAAAAAACAACCCGTGCCTGCTTTTTTAACAGGCCGTTTTCTGTACTTCTGCATTATATCAAAAATAAAGTTCTCACTCTATGATTCATCATGTGGAAAGATTGTGAAGTTCATACTTCTGTTTGGGGAGGATTGCCTGTGCTCATGTGGCAAATTGACGACGGAATCATGCTGAAACAAGCAGACTTGAAAGAATCCGAATCTATTTTTATGCTGCTCGAGCATTCGCGCGAGCATCTCGGACCATGGATCGGCTGGGTGGATTATACACAATCAAACGGAGAAATGAAGCAGTTTATCAAAACCGTTAATAAAAAGATGAAAGAACAGACAGACGTTGTTCTCTTTATCTGGTATCGTGGCCAGGTTGCGGGTTCAGTCGCTTTGTATGATATAAAGTGGCACAATCAGTCGGGAATGCTAGGGTATTGGGTCGGCTCGGGATTTGAAGGACATGGTATCGCTCAGCGGGCTGTTAAAGGAATGCTTATGTACGCGTTTTACACCCTTATGCTAAACCGTGTTGAATTAAGGGCAGCCGTTCAGAATGAAAAAAGCATCAAACTCGCCCGCCGGCTTGGCTTCCAGGCAGAAGGTATCGTCCGGCAAGCAGAATGGATCCGCGGACAATGCCGCGATCAGGTCCAAATGAGCTTAATGAAGAGTGAGTTTCAATAAATGAGGAAGATTTCATAAAATCAAAAAAGCATCGACCATATTTCTTTGGTTAATGCTTTTTATTTATTACTTATCCTTTTTTTCTTCTTGCATTTCGCTCTTATCATCATCTTGATCTAACTCATCGTTTTGTTCTGAAGGTTCTTCACTTGGATCTGGTTCTTGCTCGTCTTGGCTTGGATCTGAACAGCCGAAGAGAAGACTGAGTGAAAGTACAGCCGAAAGTGAACCGAGTACTATTTTCTTTAGTTTCATGTTATGTCCTCCTTTCGTTTTATCATTAAAGATATTTTGTTTAGTATTTTGTTTTTTTATTCATCATACTGACCAGTGCGTGTTAACTAGAAAAAAGGCCACATCAAAAAGAGTTTAAACCCCTTTTGATATAGCCCTTTTTTATTTCTATTACATAATCCGCTTAGATTTTTATCTTTGAATCTTGAATATTAAATTCCTTCTCTTCTCCATATCCAATCACAACTACTTCTGTCTTCGGATAGTTCTTTAGTTCAGCAGCCAAATTATGATCTTTGTCCATCATCGTATCTATTATAGGAAAAGCTTTTAACAATGCTTCTAAAACCTCTGGCGAAGAAGCCGTTTCTTTTGTTGGGAAGGTATGACTTGGAATGACATATTGAACATTCAGCAAGTTCTTAACCGCATATGCTGCTTCTTTCGGTCCCATCGTAAAATGACCAGAAGACGAAAGGATGGCAATCGTCGGTTCATAAACATCTTGGATAAGTTTCATGTCCGACATGATCGCAGTGTCACCTGAATGGTAGAGCGTATGGTCGTTATCGAAGTTGAAGATGTATCCTGCTGCTTCACCAGCATAAATCGGTGTGCCCTCTGTCTCACCATAACTGGATGTGTGCTTTGCCTGCACCATAGTGGCTTTCACATCCTCTAAATGAATGCTTCCGCCTAAGTTAATCGGATATACATTTCTTACGCCCTTTTGTAAAAGGATCATCGCTAATTCATATTGTGCCACTACTAAACAATCAGGGTGGGAATTAAGAAGTTTTTGCAATCCGCTTGTATGATCAAAATGACCATGTGTCAGAAACACCGCGTCAATCGATTTCATGAATTCTTCTGTCTGATATTCTTTAGGACAGCCTGGATTCATTTCAAAAAACGGATCAATCAAGTAATTTTTACCGGCTTTACTCCTTAAAACATACATGGCGTGACCTAAGCGCAATACTTTCATTTTCTACCTCCTGAAAATAAGTATCTAAACATCCTAATATATTACAATTATAGAATTTAAATGTATATTTCTGAGGCGTTTTTTATTTTCCTTCTAGGAATCGCACGTTAATTTCAAAAAACGCTATTTTCGACAAAGCTGCACATATGCCGACAACTATTACATTCATAAAATCCCAAACAAAAAAACCTGCACTCGGCAGGTTTTTCCTCATTATTTATTTCGCTTCTTCCTCTTCATGGACGCGGTCGAGCACCATTGCATAAGCGTCGTTCCCGAAGTTCAGGCAGCGCTTTACACGCGAGATTGTCGCTGTGCTTGCGCCAGTCTCGCTCTCGATTTTGTGATATGTCTTGCCTTCACGAAGCATGCGTGCCACTTCAAGTCTTTGTGCGAGTGACTGTATCTCGTTCATCGTACAAAGGTCATCAAAGAAACGGTAGCATTCTTCCATATCCTTGAGCGAAAGAACAGATTCAAAAAGCTGATCCAGCGCTTTTCCGCGTAGTTTATCAATTTGCATGAAACATGCACTCCTTTTTTCTATTGCATCTTAACTGAATTCTCCATACCGCTTGGCACGATGTTGATCCAGGTTTTACCCGGTATGAACGCTCCGCCGTCCGGAACGATTCTTCCATTCTCGTTTCTCCACGAGATTTTCTGAGCAACACCATTTTGAATCAGAATCGCATCTCCGCCTGAAGTTAAATTGATTTTGCGTCTGCCGGCATCATCGATAACCCGGTGAGCTGCCTCTACGATAAATACATTGCTCACTGAGATTGGAGTTTCAGTTTCCCTATCTATTGTCGGTTCATTGTTGCTGCTTCTAGCGTACGTTTTCTTTTTCTCGGAGTACGTAAATGCCACTGTTTCTCCGCGGCCATAATCGACCGTAACTTCTTTAGCTGGTTCGCCTTCAATATTTACGGAACTCGATTTTGTCAGAAATGGAAGCATATCCAGATCGTCTGTTTGATCCGCTCCAACTTTGTCCATCCCTTTTAAAATATTTTCAGAGGTGATATAAGAGTTGTGAGGCGCTTTTCTGAAATCAGCCCGGTTAAAAAGGCTGCCGTCGTAGTCCATGCCGTTCAAATGATCAACGGTACCGCTGTAAAGCATCTCTTTCGCTTCAGGACTGTATCCGTGCGCAACATAAAGGGCGTTGTAGCCACGAGAAAGTTCAATATAGTAGTCTCTCGCACTGCGGACTGGCCCAACAGTTTCCGGCATCTCGCTCTGGAAGATAGCCAGAAAACGAGTAAGTTCTCCCTCAGCTAATACTTCGTACACAATATCGGCTTTATGAAGTCCTGATTGAGGTCTTGCCTTCCAGTGGTTGTTCACCATTACCGCTACCGCACGATGATCGACCTCGTCGTTCGTCCCAATACCAGTAAGGGGAAAGACAGAAGAGAATGTTTCTTCTTTTTTCTTATCTTTCTTCTTATCAGAGGCTTCGGCTTTATCCACCTTGCCGTCCTCTAGCACCTTATCTTTTGCGTATTTACATGCAGACAGCGTAAATACCAGGATTATAGACATCAAAATCACGTACCACTTTTTCATTGGGCTCACTACCTTTGTATCATTATTTTGCCCAATCCTTTTCTATATTAACGCATAATCGAAGGAAAGAGTAACCCTTTCTTTTTAACATCGTAAATGCCTCTTTGCGTAATGCGGATATATGGCAAGTGTGTAGAAGAAAAGAATAGAAGAGAATAAATCGGATCCTCGTATTGATAGCCCCGGCCTCTTACCGCACTCGTTAGGGCTTTTTCTTCCTCTATTAGTTCTTCTATAGCAAGATTCGACATTCCTCCCGCTAGTGGAAGATTTATCTCAGCTATCACTTTGCCTCTTTCCGTAAGCACGATTCCCCCGCCTATTTCCTTTAATCGTTCAAACGCCAAAGACATATCTTTTTTGCTTTTTCCGATTATGAGAAGGTCTCCCGTATTGGAGTACGAACTTGCAAAACCATATAAATTCTTAGCAAAGCCCTTTACGATCGTGTTGGTCCGCCACTTTCCTTCTTTATCGATCAGCATTAAGAAACACTCATCAGATTCCTCGTTAATCTCTTCAGAAAAAGGATTGATCGATACATTATATGGCCGTGTGATGACACTATTGTACATTTCTATCCCGACAAGGCCAGAAAACTGAAAATCGTCATCATGCAGATCCCATTCAATCTTTCTTTGTGAGATGCCGTGGCCTTCCCAGTCAAACTCAAAATCTTCGTCTTTACTTGTATCGATCCCATCCCGCTTCATCCATTTCCCTTTTGCCAAAACCGAAACAGGAAGAGGATTATTTATATCATCTAAAATATTTAAGTGTGCCACACGCCCTGGAGCAACCATCCCGAAGAGGTGGTCCATTCCGTAATATCGTGCAACGTTATACGAAACCATCATGTAGGCATCCACTGGATCAATGCCTGCCTCTAGTGCAATCTCAAGCATTTTGTCCGTAACGCCTTCCTCATAAAAAGCAGGAGTTGATCCATCAGTCGTAAAAAAAATCCGTTCAAAGTTTGTGATTCCTTCTTCTTTCATCTGACGCAGCAGCTTCGGAAGATCTGGACGAATCGAGGAATATCGAAGTGACACTTGAAGACCTGCATTCAGGCGGTCCATCACTTCTGTCCCTGTCATCGCTTCATGATCGCAATCCACACCAAGCAGCGTCATTGCCGATAACGTTTTCTCTGATGCTCCTGGCAGATGTCCCTCAATCTTTTTGCCAGCTTTCTTCGTCTTTAACATCCAGTGCAAAAGCGTGTCATCGCCCTGCAGAACCCTCGGCCAGCTCGTCAGTTCACCGCCTTGCAAAACATACGGGCTTTCCAGCAGCTTTTTAATCGATGTTTCCGAAAAATATTTCTCCTCTTCTGCAAGCTCTGTTTGTGCGTCATATCGGCACCACCAAAAGAAATTAGCAGGCATTTCGTTCACGTCTTCCATAAAAGAAAGCGCTTTCGAAACATTCATTTCAAAAAGAAGCATGAAGTTATCGGCTAAAAATACAGATGTCCCGCGCTGCAATGCATATCGGGAGAGCGTCTGGGGATTATAAAGTTGAAACGGATGACAATGTGGTTCAATGTATCCCGGCACAACAAATTGGCCTTCAAGATCAGCATATTCGGTACCTGCATCTTTAGCTGGCAGCTTTTCGCCGACATAGATGATACGGTCTTCTAAAATCCAGATATTTGCTTTCGTCCATTTTTTAAGGGCGGTATTAAGGTAAGCAGCGTTTTTTAAGACAAGAGACGGTGCCATTTCACCTTGAATGACGGCCACTTGTTTGCGCATTTGTGATTTATTCCAAAACGCGATGTGTTGGTTCATGTTGGATTCACCTGTCTTCTCTGAAAATTTCGTTTTTTCAAGAATACCATATTCATCAAACAAATTGGTAAAAATCGAAAGGAGTCTCTCTATGAAACAAAATATTGGTTTGGTTAACAGCATGATCCGTATTATTGCCGGCTTAACTCTTCTCTCTGTTTACACGGCTAAATTAACAAGAAAACCTTACAAAGAGTCATATATTCTTATGATTATGATGGCTGCTATGAAGGTGGCAGAAGGCATTGTACGTTATTGTCCAATGACAGACCTACTGCACAAAAGCAAAGAAATGAACGATATGGATTTAGGAACAATCGCAAAAGAGGGATCTCCATTTAATCCTTCTTAAATGCTAGGGGGCATATGATGCCGACACATTCGATTTTAAAAGGCAATCGGCCGCTTCTAAGTCTCTTGATTGTGGTATTTATTACACACCTCGGATCATATCTCGTTCTGCCTGTTCTGCCGATTTTATTAAAAGTAGAAACTGGACTTACAGCTGCCCAGATTGGATTCACTCTGGCAGTGATTTCGGTGTTCATGCAAACAGGTAGTGTGATTGGGGGAGTTTTAGCTGACCGTACAGGGAGACGTTTTATTATCGCACTCGGAGCGCTGATAAGAGCTGCCGGTTTAATTGGTTTTGCATATTTTTCAGCGTATTATCTTGTTTTATTAACAGCAGCAGTCAGCGGACTTGGTCTTGGATTAAATGCGCCTTCAACAAAAGCTTTTATATCTTCACTTGTAAAAGAAGACATGAGATCTACCGCGTTTTCGCTTCGCGGCATTTTTGCAAATATCGGAATGGCTCTTGCCGGTTTAACGGTATTTGCTTTATTCACGGATAACTCCAGGCTTATTTTCATTACAGCTGCCGTGATTTATGTAAGTGCCAGTATAATAAGCTGGTTCTTCTTGCCTGCAGGCTGCGGCGATGAAAATTGCGGAGAAGTGAAGTGGAGTGAATATAAAGAAGCGCTAAAAAACATTCCGTTTCTTGTGTTTGTGATCGCAACTATCTTTGTTTGGGCACTCTATGTACAGTTTGCACTCGTCTTGCCGCTGCGTGCAGAAAGCGTCCTAAAGAACGGAAAAGATATCAGCATCATCTGGACGATTAACAGCATAACCGTCATTCTGGCACAAACGCTTATAACAAAAAATATTATCCGAAACATTCACCCTCTTACATCTGTCGGACTTGGTACTTTTTTCATCGGTATATCACTTGGCAGTTTGTTTTTCGCTAACACCTTATTTTTCTTTGTGTTTGCTGGGCTGATCTTTATTGTCGGTGAGATGCTGCTTATGCCCACACTCGATACCTCTATATCTCAGCTTGCCGCTGCCCGTTTTCTTGGAATGTTCTTTGGACTTGCAAGTGTGTTTACTGGGATCGGGGAAGCGATCGGAAACTTTTTAGGCGGAAGACTTTTCGAGCTGTCTGCAGGTGGAGAAAATGCAGCGCCGTATATTGTTTATGCTGTTGCAGGTGTAACAATATTTCTTGGCATGCAGCTGTTAAGAAGATGGAGGCCCCTTACTATTATTCAGCCTCCAAAACCAGCGGATACAGCCTCACCGATCACCGACTCAGCATCGTCTCATCCAAATCCAATAAAAGAAGGCTGACCTAGAATCGGCCAGCCTCGAGCAAAGCTTACATGCACACTGCGAGTTGCATTCTTTTGAACCATTTTAGTGTGAGACGCTTCATTGAAAGGTGATTGAGCGCAAGGTGCGAGACTCCTGCGGGATGAGTGGGACAGGTGAGACTCCTAACAGCGCAGAGCGCTAGGAGGCTCACCGCACACCCCGCGGAAAGCGAGTATCCTGGAGCGGAAATCAACCACTTCCAATGGCAACAAAGTTTACAAAAACATCAAAAAAAACTTAAAGGAGGTTAGGCAGCACCATGAACTACGAATACCTAATGGATACTGCTTTTCTTTATATTTTGCTTATTGGCGGGATCATCGCCATCACGTTTGTTTTTATTAAGAAGAGACGTGTGAAATAGCTTTATATCCGATATCTCTGCGATAAAAAGATCCTTCGCACGTAATCTTTTTCATTTCTTCGTAAACTTTTCTTTGAGCATCTTCAAGCGAATTACCTTTTGAGGCAACCAGCAGCACCCTGCCGCCATCTGTTTGCAGTGCATCTCCAGAGGTTTTTGTACCTGCATGAAACACATTTGTGTTCTCTTGAATTTCATCAAGCCCTTTAATAAGCTGAGGTTCAGATGATGAAACAGGATATCCTGCTGATGCAAGGACTACACCAAGAACAGACTCATCAGTCCACTGAAGCTCTGGCTTCTTGCCATCTAATAATGAGACCAGCAATTCTCCCAGATCATTTTCTAGCCTCGGTAAAATCACTTGTGTTTCTGGGTCCCCAAAACGTGCATTGAACTCAATCACTTTTGGTCCTTCTTGTGTTAAAATCAGCCCAGCATAAAGGATACCTGTAAATGGTGTACCTTCATTTTTCATAGCCGATACAGTCGGAAGCACAATCTCCTGGATCGCTTTTTGAACCGCTGCATCAGGGATTTGCGGAACAGGCGAATAAGCTCCCATGCCGCCTGTGTTTGGTCCTTCGTCTCCGTCATAAGCACGTTTATGATCTTGCGCGATTTCCATCGGAAGTACGATTTCCTCATGGACGAACGACATTAAGGAAAACTCTTCACCTTCTAAAAATTCCTCGACCACGACTTTTTCGCTTGCTGCACCAAACCGTTTGTCTATCATAAGTTCGTGTAAGCCATCTTCAGCTTCTTCTAGTGTCGCTGCAACAATAACTCCCTTGCCTGCTGCAAGACCGTCCGCTTTTAATACGATAGGGGCACCTTTTTCTCTTACATAGCTGAGCGCCTGATCATAATTCGTAAACGTTTCAGATGAGGCGGTTGGGATCCCGTATTTTTGCATCAGATTTTTGGCGAAAGACTTGCTTCCCTCAATCTGTGCAGCTGCTTTAGACGGTCCGAAGATTCTGAGTCCCGCTTCTTGAAACTGATCCACGATTCCGTTTAGAAGAGGTACTTCTGGTCCGACAAACGTCAAATCGATTTCTTTTGATTTTGCAAAAGCTACAAGTTCATCAATCTCGTTTTCTTTAATCGCTACATTCACAGCGATTTTTTCAGTCCCAGGATTACCTGGTGCGGCATATACACGTGACACACTTGGGCTGTTGGCAAACTTCCAAACAAGCGCATGCTCACGTCCGCCTTTTCCGATGACAAGAACGTTCATGGACGTAGCCCTCCTTTTATTGTTTTACGGTACGTGTTCTTATATTTATTACACGTACGCTCAGCCTTATTGAGGTTTCGCTCAAAAACGTCGAGTTACGCTCAAGATTTTCTCGCTACGCTCAAACTACCTTTAGTTTCGCTCAAAATCTTCCTTTTTCGCTCAAAGTCCCTCTTATTAACATAAGTTGGTTTGGCTACAACTTAATGTTTAAAGTGCCTTACACCTGTAAACACCATTGTAATGCCGTGTTCGTCTGCTTTTTTGATTGAATCCTCGTCCTTGATTGAACCTCCTGGCTGAATGATTGCGGTTACTCCAGCGCGTGCTGCAGCTTCAACTGTGTCATCCATCGGGAAGAACGCATCTGAACCTAGCGCAGAACCTTGCGCTCGATCGCCAGCTTGTTCAATCGCAATTTTAGCTGCACCAACACGGTTCATTTGACCTGCACCAACGCCAACTGTCATTTCGTCCTTCGCAAGTACGATCGCGTTTGATTTAACATGTTTCACAACTTTCCATGCGAGTTTCAGGTCTTTCCATTCCTGCTCAGTCGGCTGGCGTTTTGTAGGAATTGCCACGTTCGCATCATCTAATCCATAAACGTCTTCATCCTGAACAAGCATCCCGCCAGAAACAGTCGTTACTTTTTTAGCAATTCCTTTTCCTTCAGTAAAATCGAGCTTTAACAAGCGGATGTTCTTCTTCTTTGTTAAAATTTCTAAAGCTTCGTCTGTAAATGAAGGAGCAATAATGATCTCCAGGAAAATTTCTGCCAACTTTTCTGCAGTCTCTGCATCAACTTCTGTATTTGTAGCGATGATTCCGCCAAAGATTGAAACTGGGTCCGCTTCAAAAGCACGCGTAAAAGCTTCCAGAACAGTCGAACCTGTTCCCACTCCACACGGATTCATATGTTTCACCGCAACCACTGCGGGGGCAACGAACTCTTTTACGATAGAAAGCGCAGCATCAGCGTCATTGATGTTGTTGTACGAAAGCTCTTTGCCGTGAAGCTGCTCCGCATTTGTTAATGAAAGTGTCCCAGCGAGCGGTTTTGCATAGAACGCCGCCTTTTGATGAGGATTTTCACCATAGCGCAGATCTTGCTTCTTCTCATACGTTACTGTATAAGATTCTGGGTGCTCTTCTTCAACAGCTGCAGTTAAATATTCAGCGATTAAAGCATCATACGCTGCTGTGTGGCGGAAAGTCTTCGCTGCAAGTCTGCGGCGCGTTTCTTCACTTACTGAACCTGCGCTCTCAAGTTCACCAGCAACTGTCTCATAATCTTTTGGATCAACAACAACGGTTACATAAGCATGATTTTTTGCTGCTGAACGAAGCATGCTCGGTCCGCCGATATCAATGTTTTCAATGGCATCAGAAAATGCAACGTCCTCTTTAGCAATTGTTTCTTTAAATGGATATAAGTTAACGACAACAAGGTCGATAGGTGCAATCTCATTTTCTTGCATTGCTTGTTTGTGTGTTTCATTCTCACGGACAGCAAGAAGTCCGCCATGAATTTTCGGATGCAATGTTTTTACACGGCCGTCCATAATCTCAGGAAAACCTGTAACTTCCGAGATCCCGATGACCGGAATCCCTGCTTCTTCTAATGCTTTTTTTGTTCCGCCAGTCGAGATGATCTCTACACCATGACTCGCTAATTTTTCTGCAAAAGGAAGCAAGCCTTCTTTATTCGATACGGAAACTAGTGCTCGTTTAATGGTCATTGTACAATGCCTCCTACGGTGTCTTTTTGTAATAGTTTGTTTATGATGGCTGGGTACAATTGATGTTCAGCTTTCTGTATACGCTGCTGCAGCGTTTCTCTTGTATCTCCAGGCAATACCGGAATTTTCACTTGTTCAATGATCGGGCCTGTGTCCATTCCGCTGTCTACATAATGAACGGTAACGCCTGTTTCTGCAACATTAGCTTCTAATGCCTGGCCGACTGCATCCTTGCCTGGGAATGCCGGCAGGAAAGAAGGATGAATGTTAACGATTCTTCCTTCAAAAGCATCCAGCAGTACGTTACCAATGAGCCGCATATAGCCTGCAAGTACAATAAACTCAACGCTATGTCCTTCAAGTTCATTCACAATCTCTTTTTCAAAATGAGCTTTTGAGGCAAACGTATTCGGTACAAAAGTAAAAATGGGAATGCTAAGTTTACGTGCTCTTTCAATGACTTTTGCTCCGGGCTTATCGCATATTAAAAGCTGTATTTCAGCCTTAAGCGTTCCATTTTCCACAGCATCTGCAATCGCTTGAAAGTTGCTTCCGCTTCCTGAAGCAAACACAGCTATTCTTTTCATTCGATCGATCCTCCGCCAAAAATAACACCTTCGCCTTTTTTAACTCGTCCGATGATATACGGCTTCTCTCCTGTCTCTTCTAAAAGACGGATGACAGGCAGCATGTTCTCTTCTGATACAGCGAGCACCATGCCGATCCCCATATTGAACGTTGTAAACATCTCTTTGCGCGTAAGGCTGCCTTTTTCTTCGATCAGATCAAAAACTGGAGGAACAGGCCATGAGCCATAATCAATTTCCGCAGCAAGTCCCTCAGGGAGCATGCGCGGAATGTTTTCGATAAAACCGCCGCCTGTAATGTGAGCCACACCATTTACATCGTACTTATTAAATACTTCCAATAACGGTTTTACATAGATTCGTGTTGGGATCAGAAGCTCTTCACCAAGCGGTTTAGATAATCCGTCATATTGTTCGTTTAAGTCCAGCCCGGCACTGTCTAATAAAACCTTTCGAACAAGAGAAAAGCCGTTTGAGTGCAGTCCGTTAGACGCCAGCCCGATTAACACATCGTTCTCTCCAATTCGAGAGCCGTTAATCAGCTTAGATTTTTCAGCAATTCCCACTGTAAAACCCGCTAGGTCATACTCTTCACTGCTGTACATGCCTGGCATCTCAGCTGTTTCTCCCCCGATAAGTGCGCAGCCTGCCTGCTCGCAGCCGTCCGCGATGCCTTTTACAATCTGTTCTATTTTTTCAGGGTGAAGTGTGCCGCAAGCAATATAGTCCAGGAAATAAAGCGGCTCTGCTCCTTGCGCTACGATATCGTTCACACACATGGCAACGGCATCAACACCAATCGTGTCATGCTTATCCATCATAAAAGCGAGCATCAATTTCGTTCCTACTCCGTCTGTTCCGGAAACAAGCACCGGTTCTTTGTGTGAGAAACCTGATAGATCAAACATCGCACCAAATCCTCCAAGTCCAGCAAGCACTTCTGGACGTTTTGTTCTCAGTGCATGTTTCTTGATCCGGTCAACCGCTTCATAACCTGCTTCGATATTCACTCCCGCTTGCTTATATGCTTCTGCCATCGACTTCTCCCCCTTTAAACAAGCTCTTTTTCATATGGTAAAACTGTATCTGGATAAATTTCTGTCGGGTAACGTCCTGTAAAACAAGCTAAGCACTGACCGCAGTTCGGTTCTGAGTTTGAGCGTCCAATTCCCTCCATCAATCCTTCAACGGAAATAAAAGATAAGGAATCAGCTCCGATAATTTCACGGATCTCATCAACCGAATGCTTTGATGCGATAAGTTCTGCACGCTCTGACGTATCAATTCCGTAGTAGCATGGATGGGCGATCGGCGGTGCTGTAATTCTTACATGCACCTCTGTCGCGCCAGCGGCACGCAGCATTTTTACGATACGGCGGCTTGTAGTTCCGCGAACGATCGAATCATCCACCATAACAACACGCTTGCCTTCCACAATTCCTCGAACCGGTGAAAGCTTCATTTTTACTCCGAGTTCACGCAGTTCTTGTGAAGGCTGGATAAATGTTCTTCCTACATATCTGTTTTTAATTAAGCCGATCTCATAAGGAATACCGGATGCTTCTGCATAACCGATTGCTGCCGAGATACTTGAATCTGGAACACCTGTTACCACATCCGCTTCAACTGGTGCTTCTTCAAACATCTTCTTCCCAAGACTTTTTCGTGCGGCATGAACGTTAATTCCTTCAATATTGCTGTCTGGTCTTGAAAAATAAATATATTCCATCGAACACATCGAGCGCTGTACAGATGTTGAAAAACGATCTACCGTTAATCCTTCTTCATTAATGATCAAAAGCTCTCCCGGCTGCACGTCACGCACGTATGTTGCACCGATTACATCAAATGCACATGTTTCAGAAGCTACTACATAAGCGTCTCCCAGCATACCTAACGACAATGGACGCAAGCCGTTCGGATCTAACGCCACCATCATCTCATTTTCAGTCATGACTAAAAATGCATATGCACCTTTTAACATCGTAAGTGCGTTTTGGACTTTTTCCTTTAATGTAAAATATCCACTGCGCTTAATTAGGTGCGCCAGTACTTCCGTATCAGATGTCGTCTGAAAAATACTTCCTTGTGACTCCAGCTGATGTTTCAATGCATTGGCATTTACCAGGTTTCCGTTATGCGCTAATGCAAGTGAACTAGTTTGCGAGCGGAATAACAGCGGCTGAACATTTGCAAGCTCATTTCCGCCAGCTGTTGAATACCGGACATGGCCAATCGCACCATGTCCAATCAAACCCTCTAACTCGCCTTTACTAAAAACGTCATTCACAAGACCGCTCCCTTTATGAATGCGGAGGCGCTCTCCATCCGTTACAACAATTCCAGCACCTTCTTGCCCGCGATGCTGTAGGCTGTGAAGTCCATAATACGTTAACTGCGCAGCATCAGGGTGACCCCAAATACCAAATACGCCGCATTCTTCGTTTAAACCTTTGATGTCAGCAAGCATGGAATTGCTCCTTTCCAGGCATCTTGCATTTCCTGGAGCGTACAGGATAATAACTCTTCACCCTGCTCATTATCAATCGCAAGACCGCTCTCAGAACGTACAAACCCTATGATTTTTGCATCTTTTACAAGCTGTTGGAACTCGTCTTGATTTTCAGGTTTTACTGTTACTAAGAAACGAGATTGTGATTCTCCGAAAAGGCTGCCGATCGGCTCATCTGTCAGCGTAACGCTCGCCCCGACTTTTCCGTCCATCACAGATTCAGCAAGTGCTACTGAAAGTCCGCCTTCTGCCACATCATGTGCTGAAGCGATAAGTCCTTTTTGAATCGCTTCTAAAAGGTCACGCTGTCTGTTTTCTTCCACTTCAAGATCGATGTGAGGCGCTTTGCCGAAAATGCGTCCTTCTTTCATCTTCTGAAGCTCGCTTCCACCAAACTCAGGCTTGCTGTCACCGATCAGATAGATGATGTCTCCCGCTTCTTTAAAGCTTTGCGTTACAATGTGCTTTGTATCCTCGATCAGCCCGACCATACCAATAACAGGCGTTGGGTAAACTGCTACACCGTTTGTTTCGTTATAAAGTGATACGTTTCCGCCGATTACAGGAGTCTCAAGCTTGGTACATGCCGCGCTCATGCCGTCAGCAGATTTTTCAAGCTGCCAGAAGATCTCAGGCTTTTCAGGGTTTCCGAAGTTTAAGCAGTCAGTTACAGCTAATGGCTTCGCGCCAGAACATACAAGATTACGAGCCGCTTCAGCAACAGCGATCTTCCCGCCAACTTCCGGATCAAGATATAAATAGCGAGAATTACAGTCTGTTGTCATAGCAAGAGCCTTTTTCGTCCCTCTTATTCTTACAACCGCTGCGTCAGAACCCGGCGCAACAACTGTATTCGTGCGCACCATGTAGTCATATTGGTTATAAACCCACTCTTTGCTCGCGATCGTCGGCTGCTCTAAAAGTGATAGCAGTGTAGATTTGAAGCTAGTAACCTCAGGGATATAATCTTCTTGCGCTTGGAATTCACCATAATATGCAGGTTCTTTTGAGGGTTTATGATAAACAGGCGCATCTTCTGCAAGTGCATCTACCGGTACATCTGCTACGATCTCACCTTGATGAGTGAGGCGCAGTACTTTTTCTTCGATAACCGTTCCAACTGTTACACAATCCAGATCCCACTTCGCAAAAATCTTTTCTACATCATGCTCACGGCCTTTTTCAACAACTAACAGCATGCGTTCTTGAGATTCTGACAGCATCATTTCGTAAGCCGTCATACCTGTTTCACGCTGCGGAATAAGGTCAAGGTTCATCTCGATTCCCATTCCAGCTTTACTTGCCATCTCAGCAGACGAGCTTGTCAAACCTGCCGCACCCATATCCTGAATTCCAACAAGAGCATCACAGTTATGAATCAGCTCCAAGCACGCTTCCATTACAAGCTTTTCCATGAACGGATCGCCAACTTGAACCGCAGGGCGTTTTTCTTCTGATGCTTCAGAAAGTTCTTCCGACGCAAATGTTGCACCGTGAATGCCGTCGCGGCCTGTTTTTGCTCCAACATACATCACCGAGTTTCCTGCACCTTTTGCCTGGCCCTTCTTTATATCTTTATGATCGATCAAGCCGACACACATTGCGTTAACAAGCGGATTGCCTTCATATGACGGATCAAACTGAACTTCTCCGCCTACCGTGGGGATTCCGATACAGTTTCCGTAACCTGCAATCCCAGCTACAACCTGTTCAAACAAATATTTCACACGAGGGGATTCTAATTCACCAAAACGAAGGGAGTTCAGCATTGCGATCGGACGCGCTCCCATTGAAAAAACGTCACGGATGATTCCTCCAACACCAGTAGCAGCTCCTTGATATGGTTCAATGGCTGATGGATGGTTGTGAGATTCAATCTTAAATACAACCGCCTGGCCGTCACCGATATCCACGATACCAGCACCTTCACCCGGTCCTTGCAGCACACGCTCTCCCTTTGTCGGAAACTTGCTCAACACAGGTTTTGAGTTTTTGTATGAGCAGTGCTCACTCCACATAACAGAGAACAATCCAGTTTCCGTCCAGTTTGGAAGTCTTCCAATAATCTTTTCTACCAATTCAAACTCTGAATCACTTAAGCCCATTTCACGGTACAATTTCTGTTCTTTAATTTGAGAACTTGTTGGTTCATGTTGCAGCGACATAGCGTTCCCTCCAGCTCTTCACGATTGATTGAAATAATTTCAGTCCATCCTTGCTTCCTAACAGCTCATCAACAGCGCGTTCCGGGTGCGGCATCATCCCTAGTACATTGCCCTCTTTGTTTGTAATTCCAGCAATATCCTCAACAGATCCGTTCGGATTTTTTGCATATGTGAATACGATCTGATCGTTTTCTTTCAGCGCTTTTAGCGTCTCTTTATCGCAGTAATAGTTGCCTTCACCGTGTGCAACTGGAACAGAGATCACTTCACCTTTTTCGTATTGAGATGTAAAAATTGTGCTCGCATTCTGAACTTTAAGCTCTTCCGGCTGGCAGATAAATTTCAGAGATTCGTTTCGGCGCATCGCCCCAGGCAAGAGACCAGTTTCCAGCAAAATCTGAAAACCGTTGCATACACCTAGAACGGGCTTTCCTTCTTTGGCTGCTTTTACAACTTCACTCATCACATTTGAAAATTGTGCGATTGCGCCAGTACGTAAGTAATCTCCATAAGAGAAACCGCCGGGCAATAAAATACCGTCAAATCCACTTAAGTCTGATGCATCATGCCAAACGTACTCAACATCCATGCCAAGTTCGTCTTTTACCGCATGATACATATCTGTGTCACAGTTCGATCCTGGGAATACGATTACTGCAAACTTCACTGTGCAACAACCTCCTCCACCTCATACCGATAGTCCTCGATTACCGGATTGGATAAAAGTTTAGAGCACATAGCAACGATCTTCTCATCCAGATCATAGTCGCCTTTTTGAAGTGTCAGCTCCAGATACTTTCCGATACGTACGTCTTCAACCTCTGACTGTCCCATCTTATGAAGCGAATGCATAACTGCCTTTCCTTGCGGGTCCAATACACTCTCTCTTAGCGTTACATAAACTTTTACTTTGTACATGATAGGCCTCCTAGACGTTTTAAAATAGTTTCATAAGCATCTGTTAAACTTCCAAGTTCACGGCGGAACACATCTTTATCAAGTTTCTCATTCGTTTCTGCATCCCATAGTCTGCATGTATCCGGAGAAATTTCATCAGCAAGCAGCAGCTGTCCGTCGCGATCAACTCCGAACTCAAGCTTAAAGTCTACAAGCTTTACATTCTTCTGAGCGAAATAAGATGTCAGCACTTCATTGATCTGAAACGCTTGCTCTGAAATGACTTCGAGCTGCTCTTTAGTTGCTATGTTTAAAATATCAATGTGATCTTCATTAATAAGCGGATCACCAAGGTCATCGTTTTTGAAGTAGTATTCTAGAATGGTTTTTGGCAGGATCTGTCCTTCTGGCAAACCAGTGCGTTTTGAAAGTGAACCAGCTGCGATATTGCGCACGACCACTTCTAAGGGAATGATGGTCACCTTCTTTACGAGTTGCTCAGTTTCTGACACTTTTTTTACAAAATGAGATTCAATGCCTTTTTCTTTCAGCAACTCGAACAAAATGGTTGATATCTCGTTGTTGAGTCTACCTTTCCCCTCGATCTCTGCTTTTTTCTCCCCATTAAAAGCGGTAGCAGAATCTTTGTAGCTTACCCATACAACATCTTCTTCTGTTGTACTGTAAATTCGTTTCGCTTTTCCTTCATACAGCTGCTCTAACTTCTCCATCCTGACCCCTCCATTTTAGGAACATTCCCAATATTCAATCTTTTAAAATAGGCAAAGAGAAAGAGAGCTCAAAATATCACTCTCTTTTTAGTTGAAGTACTGCAAATAAGCTTGTTTAATCTTCGTAGCTTGAAAGAGGTTGAATTCCGTTCCAGGTACTCGCTTTCCGGGGGGCGTGCGGTGAGCCTCCTAGCGCTCTGCGCTATTAGGAGTCTCACCTGCCCCGCTCGTCCCCCAGGAGTCTCGTACCTTCCACTACAATCAACTTTTCAATGATGTTCAAACATTAAAGATTTACAACTAACCATTTAAAAAGCAATTCTTCTTTATATAAAACCCTTTAAAGCCCTAATCTGTCGAAGATCGTATCGACATGTGACAAGTGGTAACTGTAATCAAAGCATTCAGAGATTTCTTCAGGTGTTAATTTGTCTGTAATTTTTGGTTCAGCTTCTACTAATGTTCTAAACTGCACGCCTTCTTCCCAAGCCTGCATCGCTTTTGGCTGCACCGTGTCATACGCTTCTTCACGAGCCATGCCTTTGTCAATCAGTTTCAATAGAACACGCTGTGAGTAAATTAATCCATATGTGCGGTCCATGTTGCGCTTCATGTTCTCTGGGAACACCGTTAAGTTTTTGATGATGTTGCCAAAACGGTTCAGCATGTAATTAAGTGCGATCGTAGCATCCGGCAGAATCACACGTTCAGCAGACGAATGCGAGATGTCACGCTCATGCCATAGAGACACGTTTTCGTAAGCTGTCATCATGTAACCGCGGATCACACGAGCTAACCCCGTCATGTTTTCAGAACCGATCGGATTTCGCTTATGCGGCATTGCAGAAGAACCTTTTTGACCTTTTGCAAAGAACTCTTCTACTTCACGCGTTTCACTCTTTTGGAGTCCGCGAACTTCTGTTGCAAACTTCTCGATGCTTGTCGCAATTAGAGCTAGTGTTGACATATAGTGTGCATGACGGTCGCGCTGCAGTGTCTGTGTAGAGATCGGTGAAGCTTCTAACCCAAGCTTTTCACACACATATTTTTCAACGAATGGATCGATGTTGGCATATGTTCCAACAGCTCCAGAGATCTTTCCGAAACGAACAGTGTCAGACGCTTGCTTAAAGCGTTCAACATTACGCTTCATCTCTTCGTACCATAGAGCAAGCTTTAATCCGAAAGTTGTAGGCTCAGCGTGTACACCGTGCGTACGTCCCATCATCACTGTGTACTTATGCTCTTTTGCTTTCTCTGCTAAAATTTCAACAAAACGATCAAGGTCTTTTGCCAGGATGTCGTTTGCTTGTTTTAAAAGATAAGAAAGTGCTGTATCAACAACGTCTGTTGAAGTCAGCCCATAATGCACCCACTTGCGCTCATCTCCAAGCGTCTCAGAAACGGCTCTTGTAAAAGCAACTACATCATGGCGTGTTTCTTCTTCGATCTCTAAAATGCGGTTAATATCAAACGATGCATTTTCACGAAGTTTCTTCACATCTTCCTTAGGGATATCACCAAGTTCAGCCCACGCTTCACATGCTAGGATTTCAACTTCCAGCCACGCTTGGTATTTGTTTTCATCCGTCCAAATAGCTCCCATCTCTGGGCGAGTATAACGTTCAATCATTGTTGTACCTCCGTCTTGTTTCTCTCTAAAAATACGTTAGACACGATTTCAGCTTTTTCTAGCGCTTCTTCTACTGTTTCGCCTAAAACCGTTATGTGCCCCATTTTACGTTTCGCTTTTGCTTCTTTCTTTCCGTACAGGTGCAGTTTCGCTTCTCCTAATTTTCCTATCTCACTTAACACGGTCTCATGATGTTCACCTAAGATGTTGATCATCACGGCCGGTTTTATTAAGTCTGTATTGCCAAGCGGCCAGTTACACACAGCACGCACATGCTGATCAAATTGAGACGTCTCACACGCCTCGATCGTGTAATGACCCGAGTTATGCGGGCGCGGCGCCAATTCATTCACATAAAGACTGCCGTCTTTTGCGACGAACATCTCTACAGCAAGCGTCCCAACAAGCTCCAGTTCCGTTGCGATTGACCCCGCTAAGAGCTTCGCTTGTTCCGCCGTTTCATTTGTGATTCGTGCAGGCGCTATCGTTTGGTGCAGAATGTTGTCTCTATGAATATTCTCTGCTATTGGAAACGATTTAACCTCACCGCTTACACTTCTTGTTAAAATAACCGAGATTTCCTTATCGAACTCCAGCCATGACTCTAGGACACAGTCTGAATCTTTATTTAAAAGCTCAGCGGCTATTTTTAGATCACTTTCCTGTCTAATAACGAACTGACCTTTACCGTCATAACCGCCTCGGCACGTTTTTAGAACGGAAGGAAGCCCGAGCTCTATGATCGCGTCACTTAATGAATCTATATCTGAAACCGGACTGAAAGGAGCTACCGGAACTCCAGCTTTTACTAAAGTTTCTTTTTCTCTTAAGCGGTGCTGAGTGACGGCAAGAAGGCGGCTTCCCTGCGGCAGGTGTGCATTCTCCTCAAGCCAGCTCGCACTTTCCGCATCTATATTTTCAAATTCATATGTGACAACATCGCTTAGAACTGCAAGCTTCTGAATGCCTTCACGATCTTCGTAACCGGCTAATATCTGCTGATCCGCAACTTGCCCGCAAGGTGAATCTTCACCTGGCTCTAAAACTACGACACGGAGTCCCATTTCTCTTGCACTCAGTGCCATCATACGTCCGAGCTGGCCGCCGCCCAATATTCCGATTGTCTGCTGTGGTTTAATTGTTTTATACAAGCTGCTCACTACTTTCAATCGCCATGGCTTCAGCATTTGCTCGGCGTTGTTTAAGTCTTTGTCTAACTCCTTCATCATGTACAGCTACCATTTGTGCGGCTAAAAGTCCTGCGTTTGCTGCACCTGCTTTTCCGATCGCTACAGTTGCTACCGGAACGCCTTTAGGCATCTGAACAATGGATAAAAGTGAATCAAGGCCATTAAGCGCTTTTGACTGAACCGGTACCCCGATAACAGGCAGGATTGTTTTTGCTGCAACCATGCCTGGCAGGTGTGCAGCACCGCCAGCTCCTGCAATGATTACTTCTAGTCCTCTTCGTTCAGCTTCTTCTGCATATTGAAACATTAGATCTGGTGTACGGTGTGCTGAAACTACTTTCTTTTCAAATGCTACCTCTAGCTCTTCTAAAATATCGCATGCTTCTTTCATTGTCTCCCAATCTGAAACACTTCCCATGATAACGCCTACTTTAGCCATGGCAGCCTCCTTATTGTCAGAAAAAATAAAAAAGTCCAGTTGGTATGCTTCTCCCTAAATATGAGAGAAAGCAGCCAACTGGACATACGTATCCGATAAAAATAACAGAAAGATGCTTTCCCTCATAGTCTGATGAAATATACGGTCATCAGGTAGAGACTTACGGGCCATATTCCCGAAATTATATGAGGGCTTTATTCTTCTGGTTTCATTGTAGCAATGGTCGTTTTCGTTTGTCAACAAAAATCGAACATTAAGTTATATTAAATACCTAATGTTCGTGTTTTGGTGTTATTTTATAAGTTTTCCTTCAAAAACAATTCGTTGTTCCTTCACTTCTGGTTCCAATCTACCGTTACGTTTCACCTCATGAAACACAGGCTCTTCCATTCTCCTTACTGGTGTATAGCCTTCCTTTGCCATACGATCCAGACAGTCAGAAATAGACTCTCCTGCCTCAACAGCAAATTTCTTTTTAGATGGTTTCTTCTCCATCTGTTACCTCCTGATACCCTTGACCCAAAACCCGCCATGAAATGCTTTCGGCTCATGCGAAATAATAAACGCTTTTGGATCTAAATCTTTTACAGTATTATATAGGTTCATTTCCGATTTACGCGATGTTAAAATCTCCATCATTAAACGCTGTCCTTCACGGCCTTCTGCAAGCCAGTTCGTAACACCATAGCCCTTGTTGCGAAGCTCATTCGGCAAGCCGCCAGCAAGATCAGTTGTAATAACGTTAACAGTAGTATATCCAAGTGCCAGCTTTTCTTCGATTTTCATCCCAACAAGCACACCTGCTCCGTAACCAACCGCATAAGCAATCAAGTTCTGAATCTCATTTAAGTTATCAAGTACAAGACCAAGCCCAACAATATAAATAATAACCTCAAAAATACTAATAAACGCAGCCAGATACCGCTGGCCTTTAAGCGTTAAGATCATCCGGATCGTAAAGAATGATACGTACACTATATTAATCAATAAAATAATACAGACCATAACAAACGCATTATCTAACAAGGTGGCAACCTCCTAAGGTGAAAAAAATACTTTGTTAAGAATAACACTTTTTGGACAAGTTGGAAACTGGAGAATTGATGCAAAAAAGGTTTAGTGTTTAATAGGGGATTTGGCGGTGGCCAAACAACATTTATTGCTGGAGTTGAGGCTTGGCAGATGCCAAGTTTCCTTTTTAAGAGGTTTAAAGCCTAGGAATTAAGGCGGGGTTTTGGCGAAGACTTATAAATTTTTTTGAGGACTTATAAACTTTGGTGAAGACTTATAAAATTTTTTAAAGACTTATAAATTAATTTGAAGACTTATAAATGTTGAGGCAGGTAAATTTGGCTTTTTCTTCATTCATAAAAACCCAGTATTTACGTCCTAAATGTACTGTTTTTCACTTTCAATTGAATCTAAAGTTTGTTTTTCAAACTCTTCTTTAATAAAAAGGTGAACTGGAGATCAATTTTTAACATTATAGGTTCATTTATGTTCTGCTCGTGACAAGCAGCTGTTTTAATATATAAAAAAAGATGGAACGAACATAAAGTTCGTCCCACCTTCTTTGCCTAGCGACGTCCTACTCTAACAGGGGGAGACCCCCAACTACCATCGGCGCTGAAGAGCTTAACTTCCGTGTTCGGTATGGGAACGGGTGTGACCTCTTCGC
>NZ_JBHTNQ010000008.1:0-18496 GCF_042680145.1 Fictibacillus halophilus
AGTTAAGCTCTTCAGCGCCGATGGTAGTTGGGGGTCTCCCCCTGTTAGAGTAGGACGTCGCTAGGCAATGAGGAAGATGGATGAAGATCCATCTTCTTTTTTTGTGTTGAAAAGAAAGCAGCTTTTTTATAGAAAAAACATGTTGGTCACATAAAAAGCGGTGAAGCAGATAGCTGATCCACCTCATTTTTGTCGAAAATCTATAAAAAAAATTACAGCCTGGAAAGTAAGATTTACAGTCTAGAAAATTTAATTACGGCTTATAAATCCAAATTACAGCCTAGAAAATAAAATTACAGACTAGAAAAAAAAATTACGGCCTAAAAACGCTTTTTACCCCAATAACCCCACTAGTAACACCCCCATAAAACCGCCCATTCCGTACACCAATCAAAAATTCACACTAACTCTCTAAAAGTCTGCTAAAAAAATACTATATTTTTTTAAAGGTTTATAAATAGTAAAATAATACAATTTAGGCAAAGTTACAAATGAGGAGAATTAAGATGGAAATTATAATCATTTTATTATTTATTATTTTTTCTATTTTGTATTTCCTTTCTATACGATCTATGTCGGTTTTAGAAAAGGAAGGTAGGGCAGATAATGATAAAATCTTACTCCGTGCCTATAGGAATTGTTATCATGCTGTATTATGGATATTTCTTATAACGATAACAGCGAATGTTTTTTTAAAGTAAAACCGAATTATCAATTATTATTTAATTTAACCTATCAGTAATGTTCATTTCTAATTTCACACGAAAAATTAAATATTCCCAAAAGACCAACCAGGCATAATCTGCACTGGTTGGTTTCTTCTTCTTATAATTAAGGTATATCCATGGTATGGAGTAATTGGCCAAATAGATAGGGGATTTTCTGAGCTGTTACGTTTAGGAATTGATTAATAAAAGGCAGCTCATGTGAGGTATAGGTGTGGAACAGTTCACTCCACCATTCTGTATCATAACGGCTAATCATACTTAAGTTATAGAGAAGAACATAATGAACCATCAATTCATTGAGAACTGGCATTTGCAATAATTCACGATCAACAGGAAAGTAATAGGTGTTTTCTGCAAGGTGATAATTTAGAGGGAAACAACTAAATGGGTGCAGATTATCTTTTATAACTATTTGATAATTATTTGAATCATTCAACTCAATGATCATATTAGAAGAAAAAATACCATTCATATATTCCGCAAACCTTTCATCTGACATATGCAATAAGTCGGCAGCTTCACCAGATAATGAAAAGGTATTATTCACATTTTTGTTCATTCTAATTTGATAAAATGAACCTGTCATTTGTTTAAATAAAGGTCCTAATTCTGGCAATGTTTTAAGAAGATGATACATCATAAACTTTTCGCCTTCGATGTGTTTCATGTGAAACATTTTTTCGCAAAAATGATTAAACAGACCTGTTTTTTGTACTTTCACCTCATCATTAAAAAATTCGTAGCTCCGTTTTTTTCTCTTTCGTGTAGATAATCCATGAGCCAAGACGGAACTCGAATCGGGATATTCAGGATCCATGCATAATATACAAGCCTTCATCAACTGAGTCATTCCATAAAAGAGAAGCACAGGTTTAAGTTCTGAAGGAGCTTGATCTGCCAGCGTATAGTATTTTTTTCCGTGTTCAATATAGTAAATAAATCCATAAGTATTATCAAAGCTTTTTCCGTTGCTATCCTGCAAATTTAATTTTTCATATTGTTTTGCTAGAAATTGCTGTGTTTTTTGAGAGGAAAAGAACATATCAAACAAAGACCATACATCTTGCCTTATTACCACGGGTTATTTTCCTCCTGTAATTTAAATTATTTGAAAAATCGAACATATCTTGTATTCCTTGACACTAGTTTACCCAGTTGATAATCTACAAATAATATTTTTCTGGATTAAAAATTTGAAGGGGTGGGTTCGGCATGTGGCAAGATAAATTTGCTAAAGAAGGATTAACGTTTGATGATGTGTTATTAATTCCTGCGAAATCTTCAGTTCTTCCTAATGAGGTTTCAATTAAAACAAGGTTATCTGATTCTGTGCGATTAAATATTCCGATTATAAGTGCTGGGATGGATACTGTAACGGAATCAAACATGGCGATTGCAATGGCGCGTCAAGGCGGCCTTGGAATTATTCATAAGAATATGTCGATCGAAGAACAGGCTGAACAAGTTGACCGTGTAAAACGTTCTGAGAGTGGTGTAATCACAAATCCATTCTATTTAACGCCAGAACACCAAGTTTTTGATGCAGAGCACTTAATGGGTAAATACCGTATTAGCGGTGTACCGATTGTAGATGCTGATAAAAAACTGGTAGGTATACTTACAAACCGTGACTTACGTTTCGTTCAAGATTATTCCATTAAGATCTCAGATGTAATGACGAAGGAGAACTTAGTAACAGCTCCTGTAGGAACTACTTTAAAAGAAGCGGAGAAAACCCTTCAGCAATATAAAATTGAAAAACTTCCTTTAGTTGATGAAGATGGTACGCTACAAGGTTTGATCACAATTAAGGATATTGAAAAAGTTATCGAATTCCCTAACTCTGCAAAAGATTCTCAAGGACGTCTCTTGGTAGGTGCTGCAGTCGGAGTTACAAAAGATGCACTGCTGCGTGTTGAGAAGCTGGTTGAAGCCGGTGTGGATGCGATCGTTCTTGATACAGCACATGGGCATTCAGAAGGTGTTTTGCAAAAAGTTAATGAAGTAAGAGCTGCTTATCCGGATTTAACGATTATCGCAGGAAACGTAGCTACTGCAGAAGCAACGCGTGACCTTATTGAAGCCGGAGCAAGTGTTGTAAAAGTAGGAATCGGCCCCGGATCAATCTGTACGACTCGTGTTGTTGCAGGTGTAGGTGTTCCGCAAGTGACAGCTGTTTATGACTGTGCAACAGAAGCAAAGAAATACGGTGTTCCAATCATAGCGGACGGCGGCATCAAGTATTCTGGCGATATCGTCAAAGCATTAGCTGCAGGCGGACATGCAGTAATGCTTGGCAGCATGCTTGCTGGGGTATCAGAGAGTCCAGGAGAGCGTGAAATCTTCCAAGGGCGCCAGTTTAAGGTTTATCGCGGAATGGGTTCTGTTGGTGCGATGGAACGCGGCAGCAGTGATCGATATTTCCAGGAAAATAATAAAAAGCTTGTTCCAGAAGGCATCGAGGGACGCGTACCGTACAAAGGTCCTCTTGCAGATACCGTATATCAGCTTATTGGGGGCATCCGTTCAGGAATGGGTTATTGCGGAACGGCAACGATCGAGGAACTTCAAAATGACTCCCGTTTTGTAAAAATTACAGGAGCTGGACTTCGCGAGAGTCATCCGCATCAAGTACAAATTACTAAAGAAGCACCAAATTATTCGGTCTAAAGGCACATTTTTAGGACAGAGGGCTAACCTCTGTCTATTTTTTTGAAAAGGTGTATGTTACAATAATTTTTGTGTGTAAATGGGTTTGGAGGTGCAGTTTTTGAACAGCAAGATAAAACAACTTTTAGTGTTAACATTGATTTTTTCGTTTTTTGCAACGAGTTTATTAGGATTTTCAAATTCAGCAAGTGCAGCGCCGTCTTTAGATGTGAAAGCTGAGGCTGCTATATTGGTAGATGGTGATACAGGGAAAATATTATATCAGAAAAATGTTGATATGATGCTTCCTCCAGCAAGTATGACCAAAATGATGACTGAATACTTATTGTTAGAATCAATCAAGAAAAATAAAATTTCATGGGATCAAAAAACGCGTATCACTGAACACGCCCATAAGATCTCACAAAATCGCGGACTGTCTAACGTACCATTAAGAGTAGACGAGCAGTACACTGTTCGTGAGTTATATGAAGCTATGGCTATATACTCTGCAAACGGAGCGACGATTGCGTTAGCAGAATTAATTTCTGGTTCTGAAGCTGAATTCGTTAAAAAAATGAATGCTAAAGCAAAAGAATTAGGCTTAAAAGATTATCATTTTGTAAACTCCACTGGTTTGAACAACAAAGATTTAATGGGTCAGCACGCAGCTGGAGATGCAAATGAAGAGAATATGATGAGTGCACGATCTACGGCAATTCTTGCTTTCCGTTTGATCAATGATTATCCGGAAGTCCTAGAAACAGCAAGTATCCCTGTGAAAAATTTCCGTGAAGGTACTGACGATGAAATTGAAATGGATAACTGGAACTGGATGCTTCCTGAGCTTGTTTATGGATATGAGGGTGTAGACGGTTTGAAAACAGGATCTACGGATCTTGCTGGTTTTGCATTTACAGGTACGATTAAAAAAGGTGATACACGTCTTTTGTCTGTTGTTATGAAAACCAACAGCTATAAAGCACGTTTTGATGAAACGAAAAAGCTATTTGACTACGGATTTGATAACTTCGAAAAAGCAGAGATCTTACCTGGTAATTATCAGATGAAAGATCAAAAAACTCTTCCTGTCGTAAAAGGGAAAGAGAAAGAAGTTAAAGTTTCAACGAAAGAGCCTCTTTCTCTTGTTATTAAACGAGGGGAAAAAGAGAACTACAAACCTAAATTTGTAGTAGATAAGAAAAAAATCAATAAAGATGGTGAATTAACTGCCCCTGTTAAAAAGGGAGATGTTGTAGGCCATCTCAATATCGAGTACAAAGGTAAAGGCGAAGATTACGGTTACCTGCTTGATGGAGATACAAAAGGAAAGACAGAAGTTGTTACAACAAAATCTGTTGAAAAAGCAAACTGGTTCGTTCTTGCGTTAAGAGGTGTCGGAAGCTTCTTTGGCGGAATCTGGTCCGGAACTGTGGACATGATTAAAGGTTTGTTTTAATTTCATAATATTTATAAGCTCTTCAGCGCATGCTGAGGAGCTTTTTTTCTGAAAATAGAGAGTCTTGCGCTTTTTATGAATTACGATAAAATAGATGAGGATACTAGTTTTATTTTAAAAGAACCGATTAAATCGGTTATACCACATATAATCAGGGGGTAGTGTAGCATGTTAAAAACAGGTACTGAACGTGTAAAAAGAGGAATGGCAGAAATGCAAAAAGGCGGCGTCATTATGGACGTTATTAACGCTGAGCAAGCACGTATTGCCGAAGAAGCTGGTGCAGTAGCAGTAATGGCATTAGAACGTGTTCCTTCAGATATTCGTGCAGCAGGCGGGGTAGCCCGTATGGCTGATCCAACAATCGTAGAAGAAGTTTTAAATGCTGTATCTATTCCTGTGATGGCAAAGGCGCGTATTGGACATATTGTTGAAGCACGCGTGCTTGAAGCAATGGGTGTTGACTACATCGACGAGAGTGAAGTGTTAACACCTGCAGATGAAGTTTTCCACTTGTTGAAGAGTGACTACACTGTACCTTTCGTATGCGGTGCACGTGATCTTGGAGAAGCATCTCGCCGTATTGGTGAAGGTGCATCAATGCTTCGTACAAAAGGTGAGCCTGGAACAGGAAACATCGTTGAAGCCGTTCGTCACATGAGAATGATTCAAGGACAAATCCGCAAAGTTGTTGCAATGAGCGAAGATGAGCTAATGACTGAAGCCAAAAACTTAGGTGCTCCCTTTGAAGTACTTCTTCAAATCAAAAAAGCAGGCAAGTTACCTGTAGTTAACTTTGCAGCAGGCGGTATCGCTACACCAGCGGATGCAGCACTTATGATGCAGCTTGGTGCAGACGGCGTATTCGTAGGATCTGGAATCTTCAAATCTGAGAACCCAGAAAAGTTTGCTCGCGCAATCGTTGAAGCAACTACACACTATCAAGATTACAAATTAATCGCTGAACTCTCAAAAGGTCTTGGTACTCCTATGAAAGGTATCGAAATCTCTACACTGGCTCAAGGTGAGCGCATGCAGGAGCGAGGCTGGTAATTACATGCTGAAAATCGGAGTTCTTGCTTTACAAGGAGCAGTACAGGAGCATGTTAAAGCGATAGAAGCTTCTGGAGCTCAAGCTATAGCAGTAAAACGTGTAGAAGAGCTTGAGGATCTTGATGGCTTGGTAATGCCAGGCGGTGAAAGTACAGCGATGAGACGATTGATCGATAAATATCTATTCCTTGAACCGTTAAAGGAATTTGCAAAAAACAAACCTATTTTTGGTACTTGTGCAGGATTAATTTTAATGGCAAAAAGAATTCAGGGTCAGGACACAGCTCATCTGGAGCTGATCGACATGACAGTTGAACGCAACGCGTTTGGCCGCCAAGTTGACAGCTTTGAAGCTGATCTTATGATTCACGGAGTCGGTGAAGATTTTACAGGCGTATTCATACGAGCACCGTTTATCGTTGAAGTAGGTCCTGAAGTTGAAATTCTTTCAAAGCATAACGACCGAATTGTTGCAGCCAAACAAGGTCATTTCTTATGTGCAGCTTTCCATCCGGAATTGACGGACGACCACCGTTTACATCAGTATTTTGTAAAAATGGTGCAATCCAACAAAGAAGTAGTTGCATAAAATAGAAAAATGCTGTACATTACTATAAAATCATCATAAAAAATCAATGACAGGAACTAGTAGCAAAAATGACTTTGTTTAGAGAGTCGGTGGCTGGTGAAAACCGATCAAAGTATTTTGTGAATCCATCCTCGAGTGAAAAGCCGAAAGTAAGTAAGCATTTCCGGTGAAGAACCGTTATACTTAAATGAGCCGGCAGTAGGCATAGTTCTATTGCAATCAGGGTGGCAACGCGGGTTAACTCTCGTCCCTGTTTCTAATGTGATCATTAGGAGCAGGGGCGGGAGTTTTTTGATTTTTTATAACGAATAAAGGAGGAAATAAGTATGTTGGATTTAAAATTTGTCCGTGCTAATTTTGAAGAAGTGAAACAAAAACTGTCTGCAAGAGGAGAAGACCTTTCTGGTTTGAATCAGTTTGAAGCACTTGATCAGCGCCGCCGTGAATTAATCGGTGAAACGGAGGCTTTAAAGTCTAAGCGTAATGAGGTATCTAAACAGGTAGCAGAATTCAAACGTGAGAAAAAAGACGCTGACCATCTTATTACTGAAATGCGTGAAGTAGGGGATAAAATTAAAACGATTGATGATGAACTTCGTCAAGTAGAAGAAGATCTTCACGGAATTATGCTGACGCTGCCTAACATACCGCATGAAAGTGTCCCTGTTGGAGAAACAGAAGATGATAACGTACCCATTCGCCACTGGGGTGATGTACCAGAGTTTTCTTTTGAAGCAAAAGCACACTGGGATATCGCAACTGACTTGAACATTGTTGATTTTGAACGAGGAGCAAAGGTAACTGGAAGCCGTTTCGCATTTTATAAAGGTCTTGGGGCACGTTTAGAGCGTGCACTGATCAACTTTATGATGGACCTTCATGAAGACGAACACGGGTATACAGAGGTTCTGCCTCCATACATGGTTAATCGTCAAAGTATGACAGGAACTGGGCAGCTTCCTAAGTTTGAAGAAGACGCATTTAAGATTCGTGAAGAGGATTATTTCCTGATTCCAACATCAGAAGTACCTGTAACAAATATGCACCGTGAAGAAATTCTATCAGCTGATGAGCTTCCAATAACTTATGCAGCATACAGCGCGTGCTTCCGTTCTGAAGCGGGGTCTGCAGGGCGTGACACTCGCGGTTTAATCCGTCAGCATCAGTTTAATAAAGTAGAGCTTGTACGCTTTGTTAAGCCGGAAGATTCTTACGAAGAACTTGAAAAGCTAACAGGTCATGCAGAAAAAGTATTGCAGCTTCTAAACCTTCCATACCGTGTACTAAGCATGTGTACGGCTGACCTTGGATTTACAGCTGCTAAAAAGTACGATATCGAAGTATACCTTCCAAGCTATGGTGAATACCGCGAGATCTCTTCTTGCTCTAACTTTGAAGATTTTCAAGCGCGCCGTGCTCAAATTCGTTTCCGCAGAGAAGCGAAAGGCAAGCCAGAATTGGTTCATACGCTAAACGGATCTGGATTAGCGATCGGACGAACATTAGCAGCAATTTTAGAGAACTACCAGCAAGAAGATGGAACGGTTATCATTCCAGAAGTACTTCGTCCATACATGGGCAATAAAGAAGTAATCAAGTAAACCAAAAGGGGCTGTCCAAAAAGTAAGGTAAACTTACTTTTGGCAGCCCTAATTTTTTATTTTACAAATAAAAAATAAATAATGTCCCCAATTCCAGCTATCATTTCGAGGATTTTCGGCCATAAGGCTCACCTTACCCCTCGTGGAAAGCGAGCGCCTGGAGCGGAAAACAACCTCTTGTAATAGCGACAAAGTTTGCGAAAAAAGATTTCATTTTTTTATAAAATTACGTTGACACTATATTTACTCACATGTTATTATAGTTCTTGTCAGTCACACGGAGGTATACCCAAGTCCGGCTGAAGGGATCGGTCTTGAAAACCGACAGGGGTTTAACGACCCGCGGGGGTTCGAATCCCTCTACCTCCTCCATATACATATTCAACCTCATCTGAGCTTATCAGGTGAGGTTTTTTGTTGTTTTTATTTTCTAAACGATTGTTGCTTTTGGCTTTTTCTATTTTCATCATTTGCAAGTTGATTGGAGTGCAAGGGGCGAGACTCCTACGGGACGAGCGGTCAGGTGGAGACTCCTAATGGCGCAAAGCGGCAGGAGGCTCACCGCACGCCCCGTGGAAAGCGAGCAGCCTGGAGCGGAAATCAACTACTTTCAATGGCAACTTAATTAACTGTAAAATTATTTTTCCTTATCCTATAAGCGATGTAAGCGCTAACACTTTAAAGCGGTAAAAAAATATTATTGACAGAACTTTTCGACAGGTAGTAATATGTCAATTATAACTTAATCAAATAATCAACACTTATTAAGAGAGACTGAGGGATCAGGCCCAATGACGTCCGGCAACCTCCATTATGGAACGGTGCTACTTCCTGCAGAATGATTCATTCATTCTGGAAGATAAGTCGATGTATGTCTATTCGCCCTCTTCCATTGAATGAAGAGGGCTTTTTATATTGAAGGAGGACAGAAATATGATTGAAGTGCGTGATGTTACGAAAATATATTCCGCTAAAGGAAAAGACATTGTTGGGGTCAAGAATGTGTCACTTACGATAGAAAAGGGTGAGATATTCGGAATTGTTGGCTACAGCGGTGCTGGGAAAAGCTCTCTCCTCCGTTGCTTAAATTTATTAGAGAAGCCAACATCAGGCGAGATTTTAATCGACGGTGTCTCCATTACGAAATTATCTAAAAAAGAACTTCGAGAAGAACGGCTAAAAATAGGAATGATCTTTCAGCATTTTTATCTTATTAGTGCAAAAACCGTATATGAAAATATCGCATTTGCGTTAAAAGCTGCTGGAAAAAAGAAAGATGAAATTAATCATAAGACTCTTGAACTGTTACAGATGGTGGGGTTAGAAAATCAAAAGGATCAGTATCCGGCTCAGCTGAGCGGCGGACAAAAGCAGCGGGTCGGAATTGCACGGGCACTTGCCAACGATCCAAAAGTTTTGCTTTGTGATGAAGCTACTTCTGCACTCGATCCAAATACAACAAAAGCTATTCTTTCACTTCTGCAATCCATCAATAAAAAGCTTGGCATCACAATTGTCCTTATCACACATGAGATGGAAGTCGTAAAAGAGATCTGTCATAGGATGGCAGTGATGCAGGATGGAGAAATCATCGAGACAGGTGATGTTTATAACTTATTTGCACATCCAGAGAAAGAGTTAACGAAAACGTTTATTAGCAGTGTCATACAAATGAACCTTCCTGAACCGCTCTTAAAAGGACGTAAAGGAGTGGTGATTAAGATTCATTTTAAAGGCGCGATAGCAGAAGAAGCAGTCGTCTCTGAACTCTTCCAAAACTTTAAGGTAAAAGGAAATATTCTTCACGGAAAGATTGAATACATCCAGGAAACACCGTTAGGGATATTTATTATGGAACTGATAGGTGAAGAGGCAGAAGTTAAGCGTGCCATCGCTTACATTAAAGACAGAATCGAAAATTTAGAGGTGGTGAAACAAGTTGCTTGATTCTTTGTACAGCATCCTGCCAGATTTGAATAAAGCATTTTTTGAGACATTATATATGGTCGCGATCTCATTAGGTGTTTCTCTGATCGTAGGCCTTCCGTTAGGAGTAGCCCTGTTTGTTACAGACAAAGGTTTATTGTTTGAAAACGTCTGGATTAAACAAATTGCAGGGATTTTAGTAAATTTAATCCGTTCCGTACCTTTTATCATCCTTCTAGTAGCTTTGCTGCCTTTAACTCAGCTGATCACGGGTACAACGATCGGTCCAACTGCAGCGTCAGTATCATTGTCTGTAGCCGCTATTCCATTCTTCGCACGTTTAGTTGAAACCTCATTAAGGGAGATCGATAAAGGTGTGATTGAAGCGGCTGTTGCGGTAGGAGCAACGCCATGGATGATCATCCGTGAAGTGCTGCTTCCTGAAGCGAAACCAGGAATCGTTCAAGCGATTACTGTCACAGCAATAAGCTTATTAGGCTACTCTGCAATGGCAGGTATTGTAGGGGGCGGAGGGATCGGTGATTTTGCGATTCGATTCGGCTATTACAGATATGACAACACCATTATGTTTACAACTGTTGTTCTGCTGATTGTCATTGTGCAGCTTATGCAGGTCATTGGTGACGGAGTAGCTCGAGCGGTAAATAAAAGATAAAAAGGGGATACCACATGAAAAAAATTATACTTACACTATTCACTGCAATTGCTGTACTGGCTTTAGCTGCTTGCTCTTCCACATCAGGGGCATCAAAAGATAAAGAAATCACACTTGGAGCAACTGCTGGTCCCTACACAGATATGGTAAACAAAGCGATAAAACCCTCTTTAGAGAAAAAAGGCTATAAAGTAAAGGTTGTTGAATTCAGCGATTATATCCAGCCAAATTTGGCGCTTTCTAAAGGTGATCTCGATGCAAATCTTTTTCAGCATAAAGTGTATATGGAGAACTTCGCAAAAGAAAAAAATCTAAAATTATCTGAAGTTATCATAGTACCTACAGCCCCAATGGGATTGTATTCTAATAAATTCAAATCGATAGATGAGATTAAAGAAGGAAGCACACTTGCGATTCCTAACGATCCGGTGAACTTAGCGCGTACATTAATCATGCTTGAAGATGCTGGACTTATTACGATTAAAGAAAATATCAATCAGCTGACAGCGTCCGAAAAAGATATTAAAGACAATCCAAAAAACTTAAACTTTAAACCGTTAGAGGCAGCCCAGCTTCCGCGTGCCGTACAAAGTGCTGATGTTTCTGCAGTACCAGGAAACTTTGCACTCGCTGCAAAAATGGATCTGCTGGACGCGCTTCAGCTTGAAAATATGCCTGATACGTATCGAAATCGTGTAGTCGTTAATACGAAAGATCTTGAATCGGCATTTGCCAAAGATATAAAAGAAGTAGTGGAATCCAAAGAATTTGAAGAAGTAATCGATAAAGAGTTCAAAGGCTTCGGCAAGCCTGAATGGATGAAAAAATAAGACTGTTTTCGTAACTAGAAAAGGGTGTGTAAGCACATCGTAGATAAAGTTGATTGGAGCGTAAGGTGCGAGACTCCTGCGGGAGCAGCAGGACAGGTGAGACCCCGCAGGCCGTAAAGCGCCGAGGGGGCTCACCGCACGCCCCGCGGAAAGCGAGCATCCTGAAGCGGAAATCAACTTCTCCTCCAAAAGAAAGCTAAAAAATTAAGCCCCGTGTCAATTTAATGACTTGCGGGGCTTTTGCTTTTATAAACGAACTTCTCTTTTTGCTTCAATCTTTTGTGCGATTTTTCCTACGATATGATCGATTGATTCAGGGTTTTCACGAAGGTCATAGTCGTTAATGTTTACACGGAGTACCGGACATGAGTTAAAAGATGCGATCCACTTTTCATAGCGGTCGTACATTTCTTCCCAATACGATACAGGTGTCTCTTGCTCCATCTTGCGTCCTCGCTTTTGAATACGAGCTAAAATGTCATCTAAAGAACCTTCCAGATAAATCAAACAATCCGGTTGAGGGAAGTAAGGTGTCATCACCATTGCTTCAAACAGGTGGGTATATGTTTCATAGTCCACCTCGGACATATTCCCTTTATCATAATGCATGCGGGCAAAAATGCCTGTATCTTCATAGATGGAACGATCCTGAACAAATCCTCCGCCATAATCAAACATTCTTTTTTGCTCTTTAAATCGTTCAGCTAAAAAGAAAATTTGCAGATGAAAGCTCCATCTTTTGAAATCATGATAGAAATTTTCTAAGTATGGATTGTTGTCGACCTTTTCCATTGATGTACGGAAATTTAATTTATTTGCAAGAGCGTTGGTCAATGTTGATTTACCTGCACCAACCATTCCTGCCACGGTAATTACAGCATCATTTGGAATGCCGTATTGGATGAGCTTGTTCATTTTGCAACTTCTCCTTTTTTCAAAGTTGCATCTATTAAGGATAAGATTTTCTCTTTATCCGTTTCATACGCAACAAAATCTAACTCGTCTCCATTGAAAGTCAGCACCGGAATTTCAGGATGCTGTCTTTTAAAGGCTGACATGAATGTATCATAGTCAGCAGCAAGCTGTTCTAAGTATGCAGGCTCCATGTTTTGTTCAATAAACCGCCCGCGCTTTCTAACACGTTCTAACAATGTATCAAGGCTAGCATTTAAGTATATGATCATGTTCGGTACAGGCATATCTTCTGTTAAGATATCAAAGCACTGCATGTATTTATTGTAATGACGGTCTTTTAGCGTACGACCGGCAAAGATTCTGTTCTTAAAAATATGATAATCGGAAACGACAGGTGTTTGTTTTGCTAGATATTGATCTTGAATATCTTCAAGCTGTTTGTACCTGTTGCAAAGAAAGAACATCTCGGTTTGAAAACTCCACTCATCGATGTCGTCGTAAAATTTTCCGAGAAAAGGATTCTCTTCTACAATTTCCTCTAATAATTGAAATTTAAAGTGCTCTGCAATGGCTTTTGCCAGTGATGTTTTCCCTACGCCAATCGGCCCTTCAACTGCGATAAAGGGGGTTGAACTCATCTTCCTTTTCCTCCCTTTCTGTTAACAAAACGAAAAATTACAGACAAAGAATATTGTAGCATACGTTTGGAAAAGGTGGATAGATTATCGGTAAAATTAATCAATAATAACAACTTCTTAGTAGATTTTCCTTTGTTTACTTTTATTAGCTTGCTCGATCATAGCAGATAGATCCAATTCTTCACTAGGACTGATATCTGCATCGAGTGTTTTTTCCATTAATATTAACGCTCTTTCATTGTCTTCTTCTATATTAGATGCTGAACAATCAGCTGGTGCATATATATCGAATCCGCGCATATAGGCGTCATTTGCTGTAAAGAGGACACAAATATTTCCTGCAACACCGCATATAATCAGTGTTTGCACTTTAAGATCATTTAATAAAGTTGATAAAGGCGTTGAAAAAAATCCAGAGTGCTTTGGTTTTATTACAAAATAGTCGTCATCGTCAGGCTGCAGCTTTTTTACGAACACCCCTCCATCTTGTTCCATACAGTACTCGACGAGTTTTTGTTTATCGGACTGCCATTGTCCGAAATTGTCATTTACATAAATAACAGGTATACCTTCTTTTTTTGCCCGTTTTTTTAGTTTTGATATTTTTTCTGCGATAGGAGCAGATGTTTTTAATAAAAGAGGGGCTTCAGGAAAATTAAAGTCATTAATAACGTCAATAATAAGCATGGCGACAGGGATCTTGTTTTCATTCTGAGTCATAGATGTCCCTCTCCTTTTTTTTTGATGGTAGTTGATTTCCGTTACAGGATGCTCGCTTTCCGCGGGGCGTGCGGTGAGCCTCCCTATCGCTTCGCGCTGGCGGGGTCTCACCTGCCCCGCTGATCCCGCAGGAGTCTCGCACCTTGCACTCTAATCAATGCCTTATTGAAAAGATTCCTTTCTTTATTATTTACAAAACCTCTTGTATAATCTCTATCAACTAAAACTTTGGAGCGGGACGATAATGGAGATATTAGAAAAAGATGAGTATTTCATGGAATTTGCGTTAAAAGAAGCGGAGAAAGCGGCTGAAATCGGTGAAGTCCCGATTGGTGCTGTATTAGTAAAAGGTGATGAGATTATTTCAAGGGCTCACAATTTGCGCGAAGTCGAACAAAGAGCCATCGCCCATGCCGAATTATTAGCGATCGATAAAGCTTGTAAAGAAACAGGCGCATGGAGACTCGAAGGGATGACTCTATATGTAACGCTGGAACCATGTGCAATGTGTGCTGGTGCTATCGTTCTCTCGAGGGTAAACAGAGTCGTATATGGAGCCAGAGATCCAAAAGGGGGCTGTGCGGGTACATTGATGAACCTTTTACAAGAAGACCGCTTTAATCATCAATGTGAAATAGTCTCAGGTGTAAAAGAAGAAGCATGTCGTGAAATCCTTTCAACCTTTTTTAAAAACCTCCGAGATCGTAAAAGGAAAGAAAAGGAAGAGCAAAAGAGAGAGCTTTAAGGCTTGTACAGTTGATTTTTAATGACAGGCATAGTATACTAAATCTTGCACATTTGATTGTGCATCTAACAATGTTATACACTTTGTCGCGCTAGATGGGGAGGTAGCGGTGCCCTGTACTCGCAATCCGCTGTAGCGAGGTTGAATTCCTCTCCTCGGTTAGTTCAACGTATGGTCTGACGGACGTAAGTGGTGTTGATGTCCGGGTCCTGCGCAACGGAGACCCATGAACCCTGTCAGGTCCGGAAGGAAGCAGCAGTAAGTGGACCACTTCGTGTGCCGTGGGGCAACCTGGACTGAGCTAACTGCGTTTGTACGCATAGGTTGACTATTCCAAAGAGAGGTGCGCGGCATTCTAATATATAAACAATAACTCATCCTTGTCTCAGGGGTGAGTTTTTTGTAATGTTTCAGTATAATAAAGAAAGAATGAAGTGATTTTAGGGAGGCAAAGGGATGAGTTATCAGGCACTCTACCGTGTATGGAGACCGCAAAGCTTTGAAGATGTGGTCGGGCAGGAACACATTACGAAAACGATTCAAAACGCCTTGATGCAGGACAAGCTTTCCCATGCCTACCTGTTTTCAGGACCACGAGGAACGGGGAAAACTAGCGCAGCCAAGATTATTGCAAAAGCCGTTAACTGCGAGCGTGCCCCAGTGTCCGAGCCTTGCAATGAATGTGATGCATGCAGAGGTATAACTAACGGAACTATTTCTGATGTGCTCGAAATTGATGCGGCATCCAATACAGGAGTAGATGATATTCGTGACATTCGGGATAAGGTTAAGTTTGCTCCTTCATCGGTAACGTACAAAGTCTATATTATTGATGAAGTACATATGTTATCCACTGGAGCGTTTAATGCTTTATTAAAAACTCTTGAAGAACCGCCAAGTCATGTCATTTTTATTTTAGCAACGACAGAGCCGCATAAAATTCCGGCTACCATTGTTTCAAGATGCCAGCGCTTTGATTTTAAGCGGATTTCATCTCAGTCTATTATCGGACGGATGAAAAAGGTCGTCGACGCAAACGGGACAGAAGTCGAAGAAGAAGCATTGCAATTACTGGCTCGTGCTGCTGAAGGCGGTATGCGTGACGCATTAAGTTTGCTAGACCAGGCAATTTCATATAGCGATGAGAAGGTACGGGTTGAGGACGTTCTATCTGTAACAGGATCAGCTTCCCAAAAGCATCTTTCAGAAATGGCAGAAGCCTTTTTAGAAAAAGATGTATCAAAGGCTTTAACGATATCATCAGATCTTTTACAAGAAGGAAAGGATCCTGTCCGTTTCTTAGGAGACCTGATCTATTACTATAGAGATATGCTTCTGTATAAAGCAGCGCCGCAGCTTGAAGAGCTATTGGAGCGTGTTTCAACAGATGAGTCGTTTGAACATCTTGCCTCATCGACTGAAACGGAAAGTATCTATTCGATCATCAGCCAGTTGAACCAGGCTCAGCAAGAGATGAAATGGACCAATCACCCTAAAATCTTTTTAGAGACTACGTTCATTAAAATATGTTATCAAAAACAAGAAGGTGGTTCGGCACAGAAGGAGAATCCTTCTATTGAACCACTTTTGCAAAGAATCGAACAGCTTGAGCAGGAACTATCTAAGATGAAGCAGGGCGGATGGACTCAAAGCGGCTCTAGTTCTTCCGAGCAGGAAACACCTAAAGAAAAAAGGGTTATTCGAACACAAGGCGGAGCATCCCATGGTCAAGTAAAGGAGATGCTGAAAAAAGCAAAGAAACCTAACCTTGTGCAATTAAAAGGCATGTGGGGCGAAATCTTAGATAAGATCCGCTCAGAAAAAGTAAGTGCCTATGCACTGCTGTCTGGAGCAGAACCAGTAGCATGTTCCGATCAATTATTCCTGCTTTCATTTCAGCATGAAATTCACAGGCAGATGGCTTCACAAGATAACAACAGAAGCTATGTTGAAGGGGCAGTTTATAGTACAATAGGAAAGAACCTGTCCATGCTGTCCATTTTGGATCCGGAATGGCAGAAACTAAAAACTGAATTCATTAAAGAGCAGCAGCAAGGCCAGCCTTCTTCAGAAGAGCAGGAAACAAAAGAGGACCCTCTCATAACAGAAGCAATTAAATTGGTTGGCGATGATTTAATTGAGATAAAAGAAGAAGAGAACGAATAAGGAGGAGTTGTAAGGTGATGAAAGGCAACATGAACAATATGATGAAACAAATGCAAAAAATGCAGCGTGATATGGCAAAGGCTCAAGAGGAGTTAAAAGATAAAGTGATCGAAGGAACTGCTGGCGGCGGAATGGTTACTGTTAAAGCGAACGGCCACAAAGAGATCATTGATATTGTAATTAAAGAGGAAGTTGTAGACCCGGATGATATTGATATGCTTCAAGACCTTGTGTTAGCGGCTACGAACGATGCGCTTAAGAAAGTAGACGAAATGGTTTCACAAGACATGGGCAAATTCACTAAAGGGCTAAACATTCCTGGTTTATTCTAGGAGTTATTCATGCATTATCCTGAACCGATATCAAAACTGATTGAAAGCTTTATGAAATTGCCGGGCATCGGACCGAAAACGGCGGTTCGCCTGGCATTTTTCGTATTGGAAATGAAAGATGATGACGTTCTCGACTTTGGCCGTGCGCTGGTCAATGCAAAACGGCAGCTTATCTATTGTTCCAATTGTTTTCATATTACTGACCGTGATCCTTGTATGATCTGCGATGATTCGAGCAGAGACCGTTCGACTATTTGTGTCGTACATGATTCTAAAGACGTAATCGCAATGGAAAAAATGAAAGAATACCGAGGCCTTTATCACGTTCTTCACGGAGCGATCTCCCCTATGGATGGTATCGGACCTGAAGACATTAAAATCGCTGAGCTCTTAAAACGTTTAACAGACGAAGGAGTTCAGGAGATTATCATGGCGACAGATCCAAATATAGAAGGAGAAGCAACGGCTATGTATATGGCACGGCTTCTAAAACCCACAGGTATTAAAATTACCCGTATCGCTCATGGACTCCCAGTTGGCGGAGACTTAGAATACGCGGACGAAGTTACGCTATCCAAAGCGCTTGAAGGCAGAAGAGAAATCTAACTAAAGGGGTTTGCTACATGTTTTTTTCCCGTAAAGGGCGCTTGAAGCGGTCCGGAGATCAACAGTTGCTCCAAAGTCTTGATGAATTAAAAACAGAATGGATGCATCAGAAAGAAATGGTGGAACGCAGTGTCGAACCATCAGAAGAAGTGATTTTTAAACTTCAATTAGCAGAATCTAAATATTTCTTCTTATTAAAAGAAGCTAAAAAAAGAAATGTAACGACCAGCAGATTAAAATAACTGCTGGTCTATTTTTTGGACAACTCCCATACAATGACTAGTAAATAAAACTGAATGTATGTATAGGAGGTTTAAACAGTGGAGCCTATTACTGTAATCGCGATACTTGGAACTATCATCTTCGTTCTCTTGCTCGTCGGTGCTCCAATGCGCCCTTTAAGGTGGCTTGGATTTGGAATCACACGTTTTTGTATTGGGGCTTTGCTTCTTTTCCTATTAAATGCGATCGGCAATTCCTACGATATACACATTCCAATCAATATGTTCACAGCACTAATATCAGGAATAGCAGGCTTGCCAGGATTAGCATCACTAGTCGCGATCGAGTTTTTCATTTTAGGATAGAATTCAGTATAAAAGGTAATGTCGTTAATCGGTCCAGAGGCTGGGACACAAGCCTTCTGGTCTTTTTTTATTAAAATCGAAAATAATTTTAAAATAGCTATTGACCCTGCTTGTGAAGCGTGATATATTATTAAAGTCGCCAAAACGAGCGGCGCACTAAACGAGTTTTACAACAAGTTCTTTGAAAACTGAACAAAAGCAAAGGTAAGGAATTAAGAATTAATTCCGTCAGTAATAAATTAGAGCAAGTCAAACACTTTTATGGAGAGTTTGATC
>NZ_JBHTNQ010000009.1:0-664 GCF_042680145.1 Fictibacillus halophilus
CCAAACGTTTCATACAATTTTAAGGATAAGCCCTCGACCGATTAGTATCTGTCAGCTCCACGTGTCGCCACGCTTCCACACCAGACCTATCAACCTCATCATCTCTAAGGGGTCTTACTCACTTAACGTGATGGGAAATCTCATCTTGAGGGGGGCTTCATGCTTAGATGCTTTCAGCACTTATCCCGTCCACACGTAGCTACCCAGCTATGCCCCTGGCGGAACAACTGGTACACCAGCGGTGTGTCCATCCCGGTCCTCTCGTACTAAGGACAGCTCCTCTCAAATTTCCTGCGCCCGCGACGGATAGGGACCGAACTGTCTCACGACGTTCTGAACCCAGCTCGCGTACCGCTTTAATGGGCGAACAGCCCAACCCTTGGGACCTACTTCAGCCCCAGGATGCGATGAGCCGACATCGAGGTGCCAAACCTCCCCGTCGATGTGGACTCTTGGGGGAGATAAGCCTGTTATCCCCAGGGTAGCTTTTATCCGTTGAGCGATGGCCCTTCCATGCGGAACCACCGGATCACTAAGCCCGACTTTCGTCCCTGCTCGACTTGTAGGTCTCGCAGTCAAGCTCCCTTGTGCCTTTACACTCTGCGAATGATTTCCAACCATTCTGAGGGAACCTTTGGGCGCCTCCGTTACTGTTTAGGAGGCG
>NZ_JBHTNQ010000010.1:0-1399 GCF_042680145.1 Fictibacillus halophilus
TTTTTGAAAGTCGGTTTCGGCTGACACTTACAGATGAGCCCGCGGCGCATTAGCTAGTTGGTGAGGTAACGGCTCACCAAGGCGACGATGCGTAGCCGACCTGAGAGGGTGATCGGCCACACTGGGACTGAGACACGGCCCAGACTCCTACGGGAGGCAGCAGTAGGGAATCTTCGGCAATGGGCGAAAGCCTGACCGAGCAACGCCGCGTGAGCGATGAAGGCCTTCGGGTCGTAAAGCTCTGTTGTTAGAGAAGAACAAGTACGAGAGTAACTGCTCGTACCTTGACGGTACCTAACCAGAAAGCCACGGCTAACTACGTGCCAGCAGCCGCGGTAATACGTAGGTGGCAAGCGTTATCCGGAATTATTGGGCGTAAAGCGCGCGCAGGCGGTCTCTTAAGTCTGATGTGAAAGCCCACGGCTCAACCGTGGAGGGTCATTGGAAACTGGGAGACTTGAGTGCAGGAGAGAAAAGTGGAATTCCACGTGTAGCGGTGAAATGCGTAGAGATGTGGAGGAACACCAGTGGCGAAGGCGGCTTTTTGGCCTGTAACTGACGCTGAGGCGCGAAAGCGTGGGGAGCAAACAGGATTAGATACCCTGGTAGTCCACGCCGTAAACGATGAGTGCTAGGTGTTGGGGGGTTCCACCCTCAGTGCTGAAGTTAACACATTAAGCACTCCGCCTGGGGAGTACGACCGCAAGGTTGAAACTCAAAGGAATTGACGGGGGCCCGCACAAGCAGTGGAGCATGTGGTTTAATTCGAAGCAACGCGAAGAACCTTACCAGGTCTTGACATCCTCTGACCACTCTAGAGATAGAGCTTTCCCCTTCGGGGGACAGAGTGACAGGTGGTGCATGGTTGTCGTCAGCTCGTGTCGTGAGATGTTGGGTTAAGTCCCGCAACGAGCGCAACCCTTGACCTTAGTTGCCAGCATTCAGTTGGGCACTCTAAGGTGACTGCCGGTGACAAACCGGAGGAAGGTGGGGATGACGTCAAATCATCATGCCCCTTATGACCTGGGCTACACACGTGCTACAATGGATGGTACAAAGGGTTGCGAAGCCGCGAGGCCAAGCCAATCCCAAAAAGCCATTCTCAGTTCGGATTGTAGGCTGCAACTCGCCTACATGAAGCCGGAATTGCTAGTAATCGCGGATCAGCATGCCGCGGTGAATACGTTCCCGGGCCTTGTACACACCGCCCGTCACACCACGAGAGTTTGTAACACCCGAAGTCGGTGGGGTAACCCTTTTGGGAGCCAGCCGCCGAAGGTGGGACAGATGATTGGGGTGAAGTCGTAACAAGGTAGCCGTATCGGAAGGTGCGGCTGGATCACCTCCTTTCTATGGAGATTATGAAACAGCTTCGACTGTTTCGTAAGTACACCTTTTG
>NZ_JBHTNQ010000011.1:0-56722 GCF_042680145.1 Fictibacillus halophilus
CTAATTTATTACTGACGGAATTAATTCTTAATTCCTTACCTTTGCTTTTGTTCAGTTTTCAAAGAACTTGTTTGTTTAAAGCTTGTCGCTCGTTTTGGCGACTTTATTAGGTTATCATGCCGCAACCCTTGTTGTCAACAGCTTTTTCGAAAAACTTTAAATCGTTTTTGATAAGCAATCAACACGTTAGTATTCCTTGCGACGAAGAATAATATACCACCATTTTCACTCTTGTACAATAGTTTTTCTTAAAATAGTTAAACATTTTTTCTTCAAACAATCCCGCCTTAAAGCTAATTACAATATGGGCTAAACAATTAACCTTCAAACACAAGATATTGTGAAATGGCAATTATTCTACCAGCACCTCAATTATCTTTCTCAAAACAAAAACAATTCATTCCTGTATAAATAAAAAAACCAGCACAGGGCTGGTTTTAAAATAACTATTTCTCTGAATGGCGCATTTGCGGGAATAACAATACGTCACGGATAGATGGTGAGTTCGTTAATAACATAACCAGGCGGTCAATACCGATTCCCAGTCCGCCAGTTGGAGGCATACCATATTCAAGTGCTTCTACAAAATCTTCATCCATCATGTGTGCTTCATCGTTGCCTTCAGCACGTTCTTTTAATTGTTCTTCAAAACGTTCGCGCTGATCAATCGGATCGTTAAGCTCAGAGAAAGCATTAGCATGTTCGCGCCCTACGATAAATAGTTCGAAACGGTCAGTAAAGCGCGGATCCTCTGGATTCTTTTTAGCAAGAGGAGAAATCGCAACCGGATGTCCGTATACAAATGTTGGCTGAATAAGCTTTTCTTCAACAAAATGCTCAAAGAATTCATTTACAACATGTCCATAAGACATATTATCTTTTACTGGCACGTTATGCTTTTTAGCTAGTTCGCGAGCTTCTTGATCTGACATTTCCGGCCAGAAATCCACACCCGCTGCTTCTTTAATAGCATCGACCATATGAACTCTCTTCCAGCGAGGCTTAAGGTCTACTTCATAATCACCATACTTTACAGTGGTTGATCCGAGCACATCTTCCGCAATATGTGCTATCAGGTTTTCAGTAAGTTCCATAATATCAAGGTAATCAGCATAAGCTTCATACAGTTCAATCATCGTAAATTCCGGGTTGTGGCGAGTAGATACACCTTCATTACGGAATACACGGCCGATTTCATAAACTTTTTCAAGACCACCTACGATCAGACGCTTTAAGTGAAGCTCGATCGCAATACGCATGTAAAGCTCCATGTCCAATGCATTGTGATGTGTAATAAACGGGCGGGCAGATGCTCCCCCAGGAATAGAATGCATCGTTGGTGTTTCAACTTCCAAATAGCCATGGTCATCTAAGTAACGGCGCATAGAACGAATAATCTTTGAACGGGAGATAAAAGTATCTTTTACTTCTGGGTTCATGATTAGATCGACATAACGCTGACGGTAGCGCTGTTCAACATCTTTTAATCCATGGAATTTGTCTGGAAGAGGACGCAAGGATTTAGTTAAAAGCTGAAAGTCTTTTGCTTTAATAGAAAGTTCCCCGACTTTTGTTTTGAATACCAATCCGGTAACTCCTACCCAGTCACCGATATCAATAGTATTGAACAAATCATATTGATCTTCGCCGACTGCATCCTGTCTTACGTAAATCTGAATTTTACCTGTTAAGTCCTGAATATGAGCAAAACCAGCTTTACCTTTTCCGCGCTTAGTCATGATACGTCCAGCAAGAGTAACTTCGATCTCCTGGCTGTCCAGTTCTTCTTTTTCAACTTCTCCATATTCAGTTACAAGATCAGCAGCTGTATGAGTACGGCTAAACTTTGTACCAAACGGATCTAATCCTTTTTCTGTTAGAGAAGCTAACTTTTCGCGCCGCACACGCAGCAAATCATTTAATTCTACTTCTTGACTCATGGGAACACTCCTACCTTTAGCAGTTTTGAATATCTATTATGTTATAAGTTAAATTTTCACCCGCCGGTACTTGAATACAAATTAATGTATTTACCGTTTTACCAATAGCGGCTTTTGCAATCGGGGAATGAACAGAAATCATATTATCACGGGGATCCGCTTCATAAGGATGAACAATTGTATATGTGTATCTCTCTTTAAAGACGGTTTCCTCTATTGTAATGGTTGAACCGGCTTCTACAAAATCTCCCGCTTCCCTTACAACTGGCCAAGTAACAGAAGATGATAATACTCTCTCTATCTCTTCCATCCGGCTTATTATGAAATCTTTTTCCGGTGAATTCCGGAATTCCTTTTTGCGTTTTTTCAGGTATTGAAGTTCTTTCTCAAGCTTCCTGGTGCCTTCTTGTGTGAGTTTTAGCATATTCATATGCTATTCCTCCTCAGTTTTTAATAAAAGGAAACACCGGCTGCTGTTTTGAGCACTTAAGCAAACAACAGCCAGTCATCTGATGATCTGGCTGTATGTCACTTTAATCAGCTGATTTTTTGCTGTATTTCTTCGACCTGTTCTACGTAATTGAACAATAACTTGCTCATGTCGTCACGTGTCGTCATCTGGTTAATTTCATTTCGGACAGATCCTGTCTTCGGTAACCCTTTTAGATACCAAGCTGCATGTTTTCTCATTTCTCGGACTGCAACATCTTCGCCTTTAAGTTCGATCAAACGATCCATGTGGAGCATGCAGATATTCATTTTTTCACGAGCATTCGGTTCAGGAAGGATCTCTCCAGTTTCAAGGTACTGAACGGTACGGTAGAGCATCCAAGGATTTCCGAGAGCCGCTCTCCCGATCATTACACCGTCAACGCCATATTTCTGGAGACACTCTTTCGCTTCTTGAGGTGTTGAGATATCACCATTTCCGATTACAGGAATCGAAACATTTTCTTTTACTTGTTTGATGATGTCCCAATTTGCTGTTCCTTCATACATCTGAACACGTGTACGGCCATGAACCGCTACTGCTGCGCCGCCTGCACGTTCGACTGCCTGTGCGTTTTTTACAGCAAAAATGTGATCTTCATCCCAGCCAACACGCATCTTTACAGTTACCGGCTTTTGAACAGCATCTACTGTTGCTGCTACCATTTCATAGATCTTGTCTGGATCAAGCAGCCACTTTGCTCCTGCATCACACTTTGTAATTTTAGGAACCGGGCATCCCATATTAATATCAATAATATCTGCATTTGTATGCTTATCAACATATTTAGCCGCAGCTACCAATGATTCACGTTCTCCACCGAAAATTTGAAGGCTTAACGGTTTTTCACGTTCATCTACATATAGCATCTTAAGCGACCTTTCATTTTCATAAAGAATTCCTTTGTCACTTACCATCTCTGCACACACAAGTCCTGCTCCAAACTCTTTTGCGATCAAACGGAATGCAGGGTTGCACACACCTGCCATAGGGGCAAGGACAACAGGATTTTTCAACGTAATATCACCGATTTTCAACGTCCATATCACCTCGTTTCCAATCAATTAATAAAATCTATCTGCTTACTGTAACTCTTCAACGTTAATACTAAATTGATTCGCTATTTTGTGAAGCAAATCTACTTTGGGCTTTCGGCTGCCCCTTTCAACCTCGCCAAGAACCGATACTGAAATACCGATATCTTTAGCAAGCTGCTCTTGCGTATAGCCTTTTAATTTTCTGAACGCACGGATGCGTCTTCCAAGTCGGTCTTCTTCCATATGCGTACACCTTCTTTATCTCTTTGTTCGCAAAGGACTTGATGTAAAGAAATTGTTTTATCCGGATAAACGTCATCTGGAGCAATTTCGCTAAGAGGTATCAGAACAAATGCCCTTTCAAGCATACGTGGATGCGGAATTTCTAAGTCTTCCGTCTGTATACTTACACTATTATACAATAAAATGTCAAGGTCTATTGTTCGAGGTCCCCATTTTTGAACTCTTTTTCTATCCAAATCGTTCTCTACCTGTTGCATTTTACTCAATAATGCCTGTGGAGAAAGACTGGTTTTGAGTTTTATAGCTAAATTCAAAAAGAGCGGCTGATCAGTAAATCCTACTGGATCTGTTTCATATATAGAAGATACACTCTCTATCAAAACTTCTGGATATCTGCCAAGAAGCTCTATTGACTTTTTTAGCAGCCCTTCCCTGTCTCCCATGTTCGATCCGACAGACAAGAAAGCTGTATTCATTGGCTCCATTTAACTCCGTCCTCTTGTGATTTCAACAGCAACCGAGTCATAATGCCCTGGGATCGGAGGATCTGGTTTTATTACTTTTACCGTTGTTTCATCGACAAAAGTGAATTTACTGAGCAGAGACGCTGCAATGCTTTCAGCTAAAGACTCTAAAAGCTTGACCGGATCTCCCTCAACAATTTCTTTTACTGCATCATAAACTTCTTTATAGTTAACCGTTTGATCTAGTTCATCAGTAAGTCCCGCTTTTGAAAGATCAAGCGACAGTGTTACATCTACGTTGAACCGCTGGCCGAGCTTTTGTTCCTCAGCAAAAACGCCGTGATAGCCATAAAATTTCATGCCGGTCACATACATTTTATCCATGGCTCTCAGCACCTTTCCCAAGCATTATATCCATCATTTTAGCCATTCTGCTTATTTCTTTAACATCATGCACACGTACGATTGAACAGCCTCGTTCAATTCCTAGGCAGACTGTAGCCCCTGTCCCTTCCATACGTTCATCAACTGGAAGATCCAGTGCTTTTCCGATCATCGATTTTCGGGAAGTACCTAGTAATACTGGATAGCCAATGTTTGTTATTTCATTTAGTCTTCTCATTGTTTCAAGATTTTGCTGAAAGGATTTAACGAACCCGATTCCAGGATCAAGGATAATGTTTTCCGGTTTAACTCCTGCCTTAACAGCTATTGCTATACTGAGTTCCAAGTCAGCAATTACATCGGCCATGAACTCCTGGTAATTGGTGTCGAACCGGTTATGCATTAAAATCACAGGTACATTTGTTTCGGCCATAACACGCGGCATATCAGGATCCAGTTTAGCCCCCCATACATCATTGATGATATGAGCACCAGCTTGAACAGCTTGTCTTGCCGTTTCTGCTTTATACGTATCGATTGAAATCGGCACATTAACTTCCTTTTTCAATGCTTCAATGACAGGGATCACCCGTTCCAGTTCTTCTTCGAGGGTTACTTTTGCAGCACCAGGTCTAGTGGATTCACCGCCAACATCGATAATGTCAGCTCCGTCCCTCACCATCTCTTTTGCGTGGAGGATGGCTTGCTCAATCCGGTTATGATGTCCGCCATCTGAGAAAGAATCAGGAGTTACGTTCAAAATCCCCATCACATATGTTTTTTTCGAAAAATCGAGTACGTATTCTCCGCAAATCAGCTTAGGCTGGTTCGTGATCATTTCATGCATAGACTATCTACCCTTTCTTAAAACCTTAAATCGTTCGGTGTCTATTATTCGTATCTTCCGTGTAATTCGTTTTTAGTTTTTGAAAAAGTTGCCCTTCCGCACCAGGAAAGTGTTTTTGTTCGAACCGGTTAACCGGGACAAGTTCCTGAATCGAATTTGTTAGAAAGACTTCATCCGCATTATGAAGTTCATTTATTTTATAATTCCCCGTTTCAAAAGGAATGTTCATTTTCTCTGAAGCATTTAAAACCCATTTTCTTGTAATTCCGTTTAGAATACCCGTTGACAACCCCGGAGTGAACAATGTTCCATCTTTAAACCAAAAAAGGTTGGAGACTGTGCCTTCGCTGATAAACCCTTCTTTTGTTAGAAACACACCTTCTTGTCCTGCTGGATCCCTAAGCTCTCTTTTGCCAAGTATGCTGTTTAAGTAGTGATGTGATTTTATCCTTTGATTGCCCTCTGGAGTGTTGCGGACGGTCTTGAGTATTACCAGTTCTTTCGCAGAAGCCATAGATTGCGGAAGCGGCTTCGTAAAAAGAATAATAGCGGGATTTTCATACGGATCGGTTTGCAATCCTATATCACCTTCACCGGCTGAGACGTTTAAACGAAAATATGCATCTTCCAGTTTGTTTTTTTGCAGAAGGGTTTGAACCATTTCTATAACATGATCTGTATTTATTACTGCATCAATATTTAACTCTTTTAGTGCTTCTTGAAGCCGTTCCATATGCTCATCAATCAAATAAGGGAAGCCATTATACGTTCTGAACGTTTCAAACGCTCCAAGACCATACATAAACCCGTGGTCATAAGGTGAAATTACGGCCTCTTCCTTTGTTAGAACTTTTCCATTTATATAGATGTACATACGTTTTTGCCTTTATAGAAATCAATGAAGTTTCTTAAAAGTTTCTTTCCATCCTCCGTTAAAATGGATTCAGGATGATATTGCACCCCTTCGATCGGGAGTTCTTTATGGCGGATTCCCATAATCTCGCCTTCTTCTGTCCAAGAGGAAATCTCAAAACAATCAGGCAGCGTTTCTCTTTTTACAATTAGCGAGTGATAGCGCGTTGCAGGAAATTCCTGCTCTAAGCCTTTATATACTGTTTTTCCATCATGGAGAACAGGAGAAACTTTGCCATGCATCAATCTGTCGGCACGAACTACATCTCCTCCAAAAACCTGGGCAATTGCCTGGTGTCCTAGACACACGCCGAATACAGGAATCTTCCCAGCAAAATGTCGTATCGCTTCCAGACTGATACCCGCTTCATTTGGAGAGCATGGTCCAGGTGATATCATCAGAAATTCTGGATTTAACTGTTCGATCTCTTTAATTGTAATTTCATCATTTCGTTTTACGACTAGCTCCTCACCCATCTCACCTAAGTATTGAACGAGGTTATACGTAAAAGAATCATAGTTATCAATCATTAAAATCATCTCGTCTCTTCTCCTCTCATGTGCTGTTTTTATACCAATATTGACCCGAGCTCACTTTGCTCTTTGGCACGCCACAGCGCCTCTGCTTTTTTCAAACTCTCTTTATATTCACTTTCTGGTATCGAGTCAATAACAATACCTGCACCTGCTTGAACATGCGCAGTTCCATTTTGACATACCATCGTGCGTATTGCGATATTCATTTCTGTATCGCCGTTAAACCCGATCCATCCGATGCTTCCTGTATAAACGCCTCTTCTGACTGGTTCAAGCTCCTCGATGATCTCCATCGTCCTTACCTTCGGAGCTCCTGTTATCGTTCCGCCTGGAAACGTAGCTTTTATACAATCAAAAGCATCACATTCTGGTCTTAATTTCCCAACTACATTTGAAACGATATGCATGACATGTGAATACCTTTCAATAACCATAAACTCGTCCACTTTAACTGTTCCGTATGCTGAAACCTTGCCAAGATCGTTTCTTTCCAGATCAACGAGCATCACATGTTCTGCACGTTCTTTTTCATTTTCGATGAGCGTATTTGCTAGCTCCAAATCTTCCTCTTCCGTTCTTCCGCGCGGGCGTGTACCCGCAATAGGCCGAGTGCTTACACAATCGCCTTTTTTCTTTACTAATAACTCCGGGGAAGCACTGACAAGCTGGAAGTCAGGAGTTTCTAAATATCCCATATAAGGTGAAGGATTAATCCTTCTTAGTTCTTCGTATATACGAAAAGGCTCCGTCTGCAGTGCTTTTGATTGTCGAACAGACAGATTCACTTGAAATACATCTCCGTCCGAGATATAGGACTGAACCTTTTTGACAGCTTCAACAAAAACATCTTCTGTCATAGATACGTGCTTAAAGTCCTCATCGCTTGAAAGGCTCTGATCATAAATTTTTGTAGGCTGCGGGGAAATAGTTGTATGCCACATTTCCTTAAACGCACGCAGCTTGTCCAAACTATATAGATTATCTTTTTCTGCACTTAAAACGAGAATCCAAAGCTTGTTCGTCTCATGATCATAGACGAACACATCTTTAAATAATAAGAAATATAAATCAGGCAATTCTAGGTCATCATCTGAACGTGCAGGAAGTTTCTCGAATTCACGAGTCAGGTCATAACTTAAATATCCGATTGCGCCGCCTGTAAAGTCCGGCAGACCTTCAACTGGTTCGATCTCAAAATGCTTAAACCATTGCTGAAACTCTTTGTAAACAGGTCCTTTTTTTACAGTGATCCCGTCGTCTGTTTTTACCGTTAAAACATTTTCTTTTCCAGAAACCTCAGCGAATGGAGAAAGTCCGATAATGCTGTACCTTCCTGTTCTTCCGCTCTCCAATAAAACATGACGCGGTTCGGTTGCTGACAAAGTTTTATATTTAAAAAACCACTCTTCTTTAGAAAGCGGAATATTAGTATGCAGCACATGCCATTTCTTGTTCTTCCCCATAAGGTCACTCTCCCAAAAATCTTCTGCTTACATTGTACATGAGGCGTTTCACTTTGGCACACCTTTCTGTCAATTTCCTGCATTTTCAAATGTGTTTATGAATGCTTTGCTGCCATAGGAGTGGTTGATTTCCGCTCCAGGTTGCTCGCTTTCCGCGGGGCGTGCGGTGAGCCTCTTTGCGCTTCGCGCCTTTAAGAGTCTCACCTGCCACACTCGTCCCGCAGGAGTCTCGCACCTTACGCTCCAATCAACTTCAATGAAGTATCTTCGCAAAAAATTCATCAGCAAAAATCATTTAGTAAAGAAACAACGACCTATACATAAAAAAAGCCCCCATAAGGGAGCGGTAATGTTAGTCTTCGAATTGGTAAAGCGGTGTGCTTAAGTACCTTTCACCGTTACTTGGTATAACAGCGAGTACCTTTTTTCCTTTTCCGAGCTTTTTGGCTACTTTTAACGCAGCTGCAATTGCTGCACCTGAAGAGATGCCTCCTAATAGCCCTTCTTCACGTGCTGCTCTTCTCGCCCACTCAAATGCTTCATCATTTGAGATCGTCAAGACTTCATCATAAATATCTGTTTTTAAAATATCGGGAACAAAACCTGCACCTATTCCCTGTATCTTATGGGGTCCTGGTTTACCGCCTGAAAGAACTGGAGAGTCAGTCGGCTCTACAGCATAGATTTTAGCTTCAGGATATTTTTCTTTTATAACCTCGCCTGCACCCGTAATTGTTCCGCCTGTACCAATGCCCGACACGAAAGCGTCTAAACCATCAGGAAATTGTGCAATAATTTCTTTTCCGGTCGTATTTCTGTGAATTTTTGGGTTTGCTTCATTTTTAAACTGCTGGGGCATGAAATAGTCTTTTTCTTTCGATAGTTCCTCGGCCTTCCGGATCGCTCCGCCCATTCCTTCAGGTCCAGGAGTCAATATAAGTTCCGCTCCGTATGCTCTTAACAAATTCCGTCTTTCCATACTCATTGTTTCAGGCATAACAAGAACAGTTTTGTATCCTTTTGCAGCTGCAACCATCGCTAATCCAATCCCGGTATTTCCGCTTGTAGGCTCAACGATCGTGTCGCCTGCTTTTAACTTGCCGCTCTCTTCAGCATCTTCGATCATCGCTAATGCAATACGATCTTTTACACTGCTTCCTGGGTTCATAAATTCTAATTTCAAATATACATCTGCCATATCTTCTGTTGTTAATCGATTCAATTTCACAACAGGGGTTTGACCGATTAAATCTGTAATCGATTGTGCCACACGAACCATTCGCCATCACTCCTAAAACCGAGTATTTTTATTGGATTAATTGTATCAACTATGGAAATCAAGTGTCAATTTAAAAGCCTGTGAAATCCGTCCTATTACAATCGTACGCAAAAAAAAAATTTTCATGTGTAAATCAAAACCCGGAAAAATTCCGGGTCTAGGATTTTGCTTGTTCAAGCAAAGTTTGAAGTTCTTCTTTTGTGAATACATAGGTAGCATTGCAAAACTGGCAATTTGTCTCCGCTTGCCCGTCTTCTTCAATAATATCTTTGATTTCTTGTTCTCCAAGACTTACAATTGCTTGGCCGAAACGTTCGTGTGAACACGTACATTGGAATCGAACTGGTGACTTTTCTAAGATTTGAACTTGATCTTCTCCTAAAAGCTCAAATAAAATCTCTTCAGGAGTCAATCCTTTTTCAATTAGCCGTGAGATTGGCGGAATGGCTTTAATACGCTCTTCTAAAAGATCGATAATACTATTTGATGCATTTGGCATCACCTGAATGATAAAACCACCCGCAGCTTTAATAGAATTATCCGGATTTACAAGCACGCCTACACCTACTGCAGAAGGCACTTGTTCAGAAGAAGCAAAATAATACGTAAAGTCTTCACCTAGTTCACCTGAAACCATTGGTACTTGTCCTGTGAATTTTTCACGCATTCCGATATCTTTTAATACAGACAGATATCCGTTCTTTCCGACAGCGCGTGCTACATCCAGTTTCCCTTTGCTGTTTAGATCAAAATGAGTTTGAGGATTCGTAACATAACCACGTGTTTCACCCTTCGTGTTGCTGTCAACGATGATTACGCCGATCGGACCTCCGCCTTCAATTTTAACTGTAATTTTATTGTCTTCGCCTTTTAGCATCATTCCCATCATGGTAGAAGCAGTCATCGCCCTTCCAAGTGCAGCTGATGCGGTCGGCCACGTATTATGTCTTTGTTGCGCTTCGCTTACCATCTCTGTTGTTGAAATAGCATATGCACGAATTTGCCCGTCGAATGCAAGGGCTTTAATTAAATAGTCATTCATTACAACTCATCCTTTAGCCGTTCTTGTTTTTATCGTAAATAAACAATAGACCTTTTAATGTTAAGAAAGGATCTACATGATCAATAACACTGCTTTCGGCTGCGATCAGATTCGCAAGACCGCCTGTTGCGATTACAGTTGGCTCAATCGGTGATTGTTCCTTCATTCTTTTTACAATACCCTCTACTTGTCCTACATATCCATAAAGTATGCCGGCTTGCATTGCATTAACTGTATTTTTCCCAATTACACCTTCAGGCTTTGCGATTTCGATACGCGGAAGCTTAGCTGCTTTCGTGTAAAGCGCTTCTGTAGAAATATTGATACCCGGGGCAATTGCTCCGCCCATGTATTGTTTATTTTCATTAATGTAGCAGTATGTTGTAGCCGTTCCAAAGTCGACAATGATCAATGGTGAATCGTATTCATGAATTGCAGCAACTGCATTCACGATTCTGTCAGCTCCAACTTCTCTTGGGTTTTCATACTTTATATTCAGCCCGGTTTTAATTCCAGGACCAACAATCAGCGGACGTTGATTAAAATATTTTAAGCACATACGCTCTAATGCGAACATGATTGGAGGAACAACAGATGATATGATGATTCCTTCGATTTGTTCTTTATTAATATTCACATGCCGGAACAGATCGAGTATCAGCATGCCGTATTCGTCTTCTGTTTTTTCACGTGATGTATGAATTCTCCAATGGTGCTTCAGTTCATCGTTCTCATATAGTCCTAAAACAATATTCGTATTTCCGACATCAAACACAAAAATCATGAATTTGTCCCCGCTTCTTATCTTAAGTTTCTATAATAGTTATAACATAAAACGTATAGGAGTAAAGTAACGCGGTTTATTGGAGTATTTGTAGAGTATTCATTGGTGCTCTTGAAAGTCGTTGATTTCCACTCCAGGTTGCGCGCTTTCCACGGGGCGTACGGTGAGCCTCCTGCCGCTTTGCGCCATTAGGAGTCTCCACCTGACCGCTCGTCCCGTAGGAGTCGGCAACCTTACGTTACAATCAACTTTTCAATGAAGAAAAAGAGAAACATCAATAGCAATAACCCCTTAAAACATCCATGTAAAAAGCGAAGTTACTAAGCTAAATAACTTCAGTGATAACAAAAGATCTTTGATAAATAGACTCTCCTCTTAATTGTTGGTCTTTCAATTCTTTCCCTCCACTGACAAGTTGATTGGAGTGAAAGGTGCGAGACTCCTGCGGGACAAGCGGTCAGGTGAGACACTTTAAGGCGCGTAGCGGCAAAGGGGCTCACCGCCTGCCCCGCGGAAAGCGAGTACCTGTAACGGAAATCAACTGCTTTCAAGACCCACCACTATGAAATCAAACAGACTTACAAAAAAAGGACACCTCAAGATCTGAGGCATCCTTTTGTAAAAATTAATCTTGTTTTGGTTCTTCTTCATCCTTTTTGTTAAGAGTAACCTTAACATCATCAGATGGTTTAGAAATTGTCTTTTTGTCAGGGAGCTGACCTGTTTTAACAAGTTCTTTGATTTGTTCTTCATCAAGCGTTTCAACAGTCAGCAATGTTTGAGCAATGATTTCTAACTTAGAATTGTGCTCTGTAAGAATCTGGCGGCAGCGCTCATAAGATTCTTTAATGATGCGCTGTACTTCTAAATCAATCTCATGTGCAATTGCATCACTGTAGTTTTGCTCATTATTGAAATCTCTTCCTAAGAACACTTGGCCTCCTTGAGAAGAACCAAACTGCATAGGTCCGAGACGTTCACTCATACCAAACTCCGTTACCATGCGACGAGCGATACCCGTTGCACGCTGGAAGTCATTATGAGCACCTGTACTTACTTCCTTGAATGTAATCTCTTCGGCAACACGGCCTCCAAGCAATCCAACGATCTTATCTTCTAATTCTGGTTTAGTCATGAAATAGCGATCTTCTTTAGGAAGCATAACCGTATATCCTCCAGCTTGGCCACGAGGAACAACTGTTACTTTATGAACGGTATCGGCACCTTCAAGAACAAGACCAATTACTGTGTGACCAGCTTCATGGTAAGCGACAATGTTCTTTTCTTTTTCAGAAATAACACGGCTCTTCTTGGCAGGGCCTGCGATTACACGGTCAATCGCTTCATCTACATCATCCATATCGATCTTTTTCTTGTCAGAACGAGCAGCAACTAACGCCGCTTCGTTTAATAAGTTTTCAAGATCCGCACCAGAGAAACCTGGAGTACGCATCGCGATCGTTTTTAAGTTAACGTCTTCTGCAAGCGGCTTATTGCGCGCATGCACTTGAAGAACTTCTTCACGGCCTTTTACATCTGGGCGGTTAACCGGAATCTGGCGGTCAAAACGTCCCGGACGAAGAAGTGCCGGGTCAAGAATATCAGCACGGTTTGTAGCTGCGATGATAATAATTCCTTCATTCGCACCGAAACCATCCATCTCAACAAGCAATTGGTTCAGGGTCTGCTCACGTTCATCGTGGCCGCCTCCAAGACCAGCACCACGCTGGCGTCCTACAGCATCAATCTCATCAATGAAAATGATACAAGGAGCGTTTTTCTTGGCGTTCTCAAACAAATCACGGACACGGGAAGCACCGACACCGACGAACATTTCAACGAAATCAGAACCTGAAATCGAGAAGAACGGAACGCCAGCTTCACCTGCTACAGCACGTGCAAGAAGTGTTTTACCAGTACCCGGAGGTCCGACTAAAAGAACACCCTTAGGAATACGTGCACCAAGTGCAGAGAATTTGCGAGGATCTTTCAAGAATTCAACAACTTCTACAAGTTCTTGCTTCTCTTCATCCGCTCCAGCTACATCTTTAAACGTAACTTTTTTCTTTTCTTCGTTATAAAGTTTTGCCTTGCTCTTCCCAAAGTTCATTACACGGCTTCCGCCACCCTGGGCTTGATTAAGCAAGAAGAAGAATAAAATAAAGATAATGACAAACGGGATAATTGATGTAAAGAACGTAACCCAGCCGCTCGTCTGTTCCTGCTGTTTGAATTCAACATTTGCACTGTCTGCAAGCTGTTCAATTTCAGCAAGTGTATTGCCGGTTAACGGAGCATTCGTCTGGAATACTTCTCCTTCTTTCGCTCCCTCCAGCTTTCCTCGGACAACATATACGCCACCCTCTGGCTGGTAAACAATGCTTTCTACTTTACCGTCTTCAATGTACTTTGTCAGCTGGTCATAACGGATTTCTTTTACTTCATTGTTGTTGCCGTTGAAAAAGCTGACAACTCCAACTACAACTAAAAAGATTAATAAATAAAATATAGTATTACGGAAGATGCGATTCATTCCTTACCTCCTTAGGCGAACAATCAAATCTTATGCGGTTCTGTTATTCTTACTTTTCGTAGATCTCTGGCTTTAATACGCCAATGTAAGGCAAGTTGCGGTACTTCTCGATATAATCCAAGCCGTAGCCGACAACAAAAGCATCAGGAACGATAAAGCCAGCTAAATCTGGTGTAATATCTACTTTTCGTCCTGTTGGCTTATCTAACAATGTTACAATCTTAACCGTTTTGGCCTTGCGTGCTTTGAACAAGTTAACCAAATAGCTAAGAGTCAATCCGCTGTCAATAATATCTTCTACAATGATTACGTCTCGACCTTCTAAGGAAGTATCTAAATCTTTAACGATCTTCACTTGACCGGAAGAAACGGTAGAAGCTCCATAGCTGGAAACAGCCATTAAATCGATCTCAAGGTGGATATCCATTCGTTTAATCAGGTCTGCCATAAAAGGTAATGCACCCTTTAAAACTCCAATTACTAATGGAAAACTGTCCTTATATTCCTCTGAAAGCTCTTTTCCAAGTTCTTTAATTTTCCCTTGAATGGCTTCTTCAGATATAAGTGTTTCTAAAATTTCATCATGCATAGTTCAACAAGCCTCCTAGACGTCATGGCGATTTTTTTGAAAGCGTAAGATAACCCACTGTTCAGAATGATTTAAAGATTTGCGTCCAGTGTGTTTCAGTCCGGGAAGCCAAATTATATCGCCGTTTGCATTAACAACGACAGGCCAAACTTTCCGTTCTTCCTGTGCCACTTTAGCATCAATAAATATATCTTTTAATTTCCGCGTACCGACGCCGGCAATCGCCATCCGGTCACCTGGTCTGCGGTTTCGAACTCGTAAAGGGAGACTTACATCATTCGGTGAAAACACAAAAACATCTTTTCCTCTAATTGAAGCTGGTTCACAATCCGTTATTTCAGCAGTTAATATTCCAATCGGCACTTCTGCTATGCCAGGCAGATCCATTGAAAACTCATAAGATGGTTCTTCATTTTTTACCGGCTCAAAACTTAACGTACATCTGTCATAAGTTCGGCTGACAAAAAGGCCTGACGGAAAATGCAAAAATCCGGATGGATGCTCACTTCCGAGCAAACTAAGAAAGTTTTCCTTATGTACAGAGGAAAGAGATGAAGGATTTAATTTATACAGATAGTTCAATATTAGTGTAATCCCTCTTTTTTGTAAAGGAATAGGCATCTTGTTAAATGCGGATACAGATAACTCTATTTTCCCCTCTGTTTTGACTATTAAAACCTTTTCTAACTCTATTTCAGCCTGATGTAATATATACGCTTCATCTTCTGTAATGGTTTCACTTAAATACTGAAACCTTTCATGAACATTTGGATTTTCCTGTTTTAAAAAAGGCAGTACTTTTTTTCTGAACCTGTTTCGCACATATTTTTCGCTTTCGTTCGACGGATCATAAACAGGATAAAGATCTTCTACTTTACAATAATGCTCGATTTCGGCTTTCGTTATTCCTAAAAACGGCCGAATAATTTCACCTTTTGCAAAAGGACGTTTAACAGGTATTCCTGCAAGACTGTATCCTTCGCTTCCTCTTGTCATCCTCATCAGCATCGTTTCTACTTGATCATCACCATGGTGAGCGAGTGCAAGAACATTTGCTTCGTGCTTCTTCATCACCAGCTCAAAAAAATTGTACCTGCATGTTCTGGCTGCTGTCTGTAGTGAGAGATGGTTCTCTTTTTGATAGTCTGCCACATCTGCTTCTCCGCCTTCAAACGGGATGTTTCTTTCTGCACAAAACTTTTCGGTAATCGCCAGTTCACGAGCAGACTCTTCTCCCCTAAGCTTATGATTAAAGGATGCCGCAACTACTGCAATGCTGTACATGGCTGACCGTTTCCATAAAAAATGAAGCAATGCCAATGAATCAGGTCCTCCGGAAACGCCAACAACAACTGTTTTCGCAGATGAAAGAAGCTGGTGCTTTTTTATGAAATTTTCAACATGCTGCAACCTAACCCGCTCCTTCATACTGATTTCTCGATAAAATCATATCAAAGAATGATGCTGACTTACACTCTTACATCGTCTGGCCGAGCATATAAAATAAATAAACGACAAATACAAAAGTAAATACTAAAAAAGTTTCGACAAAAAAACTTTTTTGTTTCTTCTTTTGTGACTGCCTTGTCTGCTTTTGTACAGCTGACTTATGAACAGCAGGCTTTTTATTTTGCTGAACCGTGCGTTTATCTTTTTCATTTAATAAAAGCACAAGTTCATTTCTCATTTCTTCAGCATATCTATATTTTCCGTTCCATGCCTTCTCAAGAATATCTTCATATGGTCTAAGGATGGGACTGTTTTTTCTTATATCCTGCATCTGTCTGTCAGGATCACTCTTTTTCGTAAAACGTGATGGATAAGCCAGGTTGACCATAACCATTCCAGCTGAAAATAGATCATAAGAAGGCTCCGCTTTTCGTGATCCCTTTCCCCAATACCCCCGGTCAAAGAACTCTGTGTACTCTTTTATTGACCGGTCCATGACGGTTGTGCCGCCAACATCAATCCACCTGATCCTGTATGGGGGACCTGTAACAAGCAGGTTGTCAGGCTTTAAATCACCAAAAGCCCAGCCCGCCTGATGAAGAGTGTGCAAATCCGTTAAGAGCTGAACGAGCAGAATTCCCGCCCATTCGGAAGATTTCGGCCTCATAAAATCAAAAAGCGTCTCACCTTTTAAATATTCCATCACATAAAACGGGTATGTTCCGCTTCTAATCTGCCAATCATCCACATCGATTAAAGAAGGTCCAAGGACTTTCCCCTGGACCTTAGAAAAACGCTTCAGCACATTAACTTCTGATGTAATCGACATCTGGTCATGTCCGATCTTTAAAGCAACCGTGCCTTTAATAGAATCTGCAAGATACACTGCGCCTGTCGCACCATAACCTAAACGGCGGCGTATACGATAAATGAAATGATTCCATTTTCCGCGAATTTCTTCTCCTGCAGCTAAGTTACATACCGGACTCTTCGATATATCCTGAGGCATCATCGGACAAGAAGCTCCTTTTCGAGGATCGTTTACGAGTGAACGCAGCAATCCCTTCTTTTATTGCCGGTCCTGTCGGCGTAATTCCGCCAAGTGTAATCTTTGAAAAAATTTTGCCGATTGAATCTAGTTTAGAAGACCAGCTTAACAATTCTTCCACTTCTTTCTTTTTGCCAGGAAAAGCAAAGATCGAAAACTCATTTTCACCGATTCTCGAATTTAACGAGATAGATAGATCGAGCAATGATTCCTGAACTGTCAGCATCTTATCTTCCATTGAGCCGGATGCATCTATTAATACCAATACTTCGAGGTTCATAGTTTCTCCCATTTCGTCAACAACTTCCATTACCTCTCCGCGTTTATCCGGAGGAAGGTCATCCATCGTAGACTTGCTTCCTAGGATTTGCTGCAACTCTGCGTTAACGACACCTTTAATCGTTTGGGCCATCGCTTTTTGCGTTACCATCTTCACCGTTTGTGCAAGCTGCTTCGTATAAACGACCTGACTGATTCCGCCTCCAGCCATCGCTATGTCTTCTACCTCTTTTAATCCCTGTCTGTGATACTCAGGAGCATTTTCATTCAATACGCCGATTACATTTACTGCAATGCCTTGTTCATGAGCAAGTGCCGCCATCGCTACTGGATCTTCACCTTGATTTGAACACCCGTCTGTAATCAGCAGAATCTGCCTTAACGTTCCTTTTTTACGCATTTCGCTAACCCCTCTCAAGTACGATTTTTAACGTATTACCATCATCGACAATAAGCTCTCGGAATATACGCTTAAACGGGCTTTTTGCTCATGAAAAAGAGGCATGACTTAAAACTAAAAACGTTTAAAGTCATGCCTCTTTTTATATATTCGTAAAAAATTGTTGCTATAAGAAGATGTTGATTTCCGCTCCAGGATGCTCGCTTTCCGCGAGACAGGCGGTGAGCCTCCTCGTGCTTTGGAAAAAAAATTGAGGCTGCCGAAAGTAAGTTTACTTACTTTCGGGACAGCCTCTCATTCTTTTAAACTATTGAGCTTTCTTTCTGTTTAAGTTTACTTTCGGGTAATGAGGGACCGTTGCCCATTTTGGAATATTTTTTTCGATCTTCGTTACCGCTACTGTCATATCGTCCTCTATACCGTTATTTCCTGACCGGATAACCTCCTCCATAATAAGATCTGCGATTTCCTGAGGATCCTCTGTATCGATTTCTCTTATTTTGCGCTTTAACCACGCATCAATATTTTCAATGTGGCGAGGTGCTTCATAGATCCCGTCACTCATCATAATCAGAATATCTCCTGCTTTTAATTGCTCGTCCACGACATCCACGTCAAAATCCTGAATGATGCCCATCGGCAGGTTGCTTGCTTCCACTGTTTTTACTTGGTCACCGCGCTTAATAAAACTTGGAGTCGAACCAATTTTCAAGAACTTAGCAGATGCGTCCTGAAGATCGATCATGGCCAGATCAAGCGTTGAGAAGATCTCGTCTGTTGTTCTTAGTGATAAAACGGAATTTACTGATTTTATCGCTACCTCTTCTTCAATGCCTGACTGCAGAATTTTCTGCAGCAGCTGAAGGGTTTCGTTGCTTTCTATGAATGCACGTTCTCCGTTGCCCATTCCGTCAGCTATAGCTACAGCAAATTTGCCGGCACCAATTTCAATCGTCGAGTGGCTGTCTCCAGAAAGCCACGCTCCCCCTTTTGCCGCTGAAGCAATCCCTGTTTCAACCACATATTCTCTTGCTGAATGGAACGATAGATGACAGAAGCCTGTTGCATAATTGGCACATTCCTCATGCGTGACAAGAATCGTCTCTTCTAAAATATCCGATAATATAGGCGCAATAAGTTTCTCTGCAATTCCGGAATTGTTGCAATAAGGGATCGTCATCTCGATATCAACGTTTGACGCTTCCAAGCTATAAATATCAACATGTCCAACATCAATCCCTGCCTGGAACAATGAATCCTTAATCTGTTCTTCCTGCATCTGGTGGTTCTCTTGTTCCCGCTGAATTTCCTTTGCGAAGTTACCCATGACTTGAGAAACACCCATTAGCTGATCAGCCACCAATCTGCGGCTTTCCTGAACTTGAATTTTTAATTTTTGGCTTGCTTTATATTGAGATAGTTCTTGTTTCATTAAATCTGTTACTTTTTGCGGTTTAATACAATGTTTTTCCCAATCCCGTTTTAGTTTCCGGTCTTTTATATCTCCGTAATCTTCTTGTTCAACCATGATTTTTGTCATTAAATCATAGGTGGAAGTGAAATTTTGAGCCCAGCATTGTTCCTTCTTAAAGCATGTTTGACATGTTTTTTCCGTAATATTGCTTAAAAATAAATCAACTTCCCGCGAGCTCTCTTCTTCATTCAAAGACAAGCCAACTGAACCAAACGAATGGGACAGCGCCTGGAAAAGAGAAGAAAATCTTTCAACACGGCTCGCCGTAACATCACGAATCTTTTTTAAGTATTGCTGCTGCTGCATCGAATGCTCTCTTGTTCCCGGAACATATTTTGATATATTGCTGATCGCTGTTTTTGGTGTTAACAGAAACAGAAGGATCGCAAAGCCTGATTCCATCAAGGTAGATGTAATTTCTGCCCTGCCCTCACCATACAAACCGATCAATACAGTACCAATTATAAGCCCTAAACTTACCCCGAATCTCTTTCCTTCTTTTAAAAGTCCGCCTAGCAATCCAGAAAACGCGAGCAAGCTCATTTGAGACAGACTTGCCACTTGAGCCAGACTGAGTATTAAACCAGTGACTACACCAACCGTAGAACCGATAGCAGCTCCACCAACAAAAGCAAACAAAAGCACTAGATAACGGGATACGACATGTTCAACGGAGACATCATTGATTTGCCAGCCGATTGTTCCTGTCATTACCGAGGCGAGAAGGATCATCAAACAAACAATTTCTTCATTCTTCAGTGACTGAGGAATCTTCTTATACGTTAACAAAGGAATGGATTGAAGGAAGATTAATGTGAGCACTAAGCTCAGTCCACCCTCTACAAGAGCAAGCATCGTATCGACCCGCTCAAGTCCGCCTTCCCCAAATAAAGAAAATAACGTTCGAGTTATCAAGCTTGATCCAAATACCAATAGAGGCAAGCTTTGAATTCTATTTTTTATAAAAAGATCTGTTCCTCTTTGCAGACAAGCATATACAAGCAAGGCACTTATGAAGAACAAGGCATTGATCGGCTGATGTGTCATCGCACCAGCTAGTACTGCAAATACGGCAATGCCTGTCCGTTCTTTTCTTAAGACAAATACACTCGCTGCAAAAGGTAATGCAAATGGAGACATTTCAGCTAAAATCATAGCTCGTCCTAACAAAAAGCCAATTCCAAACAACAGCATTCTCCAATTAAAAATGCTCTGGTTCAAAAGCTGAAGCCATCTCTTACTCGTCTTAAAAACTGCCTGCTGTCCTTTTTCTACCCACACCATGCCTCTAATCGGTTCGAGTACTTCTTGTTCTACCTTTTGCCACATCCCATACACCACCCGTTTCCAATTTGTGTAACCATTATAAACAGGTTTAGAACAAAGATTTTGTCAAAAGAGCAATGTTTACTAGAAAAACTTCTCGACGGTCTTCCCCACAATTTCACGAAAGAAAAGCAAAAGAGGACAGCATTCGTATAAAAATAAAATCTTAAGCATTGAATTAAAAGAGATTAAGAAGAATTATGATGAAAAATAAATGGTTAAACCTTGAAAACTTCGGGGATTAAATCCGGATAACGATGAAGGAAATTATAAAGATCAAAAAAAAGAGCACCCTAAGCGGATACTCTTGAAAATTTAAATATGTAAGTGTCAAAAAAAATGGTAGCGGCGGAGGGAGTCGAACCCACGACCTCACGGGTATGAACCGTACGCTCTAGCCAGCTGAGCTACACCGCCATTTGTAAAAGACACAAGTAGTATATTACAAGAATCCTAGATATCTGTCAACGGTTCTTTTCAATTTTTGTCGAAAAAGTTTTTATAAGTGCTGTTTTCGTAATTTCTGTTGGTATTTGCAGTAGTTAATTTCCGTTACAGGCGCTCGCTTTCCGCGGGGCGTGCGGTGAGCCTCCCTATCACTTCGCGCTGGCGAGGTCTCACCATCAAGGAAGTTTTTGTGCTCCTGCGTCTACAAGCAAATCCTGCAGAAGCGTGTTCCTCGTCGCATGCCTTACAAGAAGTATATGCAGGTGGCTGGCACGCAGGAGTCTCGCACCTTACACAATTAACTTGTCTACGATGACTCTTATAAAAACCACAATAAAAGCTCTGTTAAACAACTAGAAAAAAAACTGTAAACAAAAAGCATCCTAATGAATAGGATGCTAGCCATATATAGATGAATGAGCATTAAAAATGCATCAATTATCCTCTTCGGCCGCCGCGGCCACCTCTTTTTGATTCAGTACTACGCTTTAAAGTTGTGAGTCGGTCTTCACTATCTTTAAGGAACTTACTCATCTTATCCTCAAAAGATAATGCAGTAGGATGATTATTTCCGCCGCGATTTGGACCTTTGCGGGATTTGTTGAATCCGCCTCTTGATGGTGCAGGTCTAGTGGAAGCAACATTTTCTTTTGCTTTCTTAATAGACAGACCGATCTTTCCGTCCTTCTCGATACTCATAACCTTTACTTCGACTTGATCACCAACTTTAAGAAATTCGTTGATGTCCTTTACGTAATTATCCGCAACTTCGCTAATATGCACGAGTCCTGTAGTACCCCCTGGCAGCTCAACAAACGCTCCAAAATGAGTAATCCCAGTAACTTTCCCTTGCAACTTGCTGCCTACTTCAATTGACATGCAAAAAATGCTCCTCCTTAAAAAATCTCAAAAGATATCAATACTTATTATACATTCGAAAAAATCTGCGTGTCAATGAACGCTTCTTGCTTTATTCTGGAAGTTTAAAGATTGTTTCACCAGGCTTTGACATAAAAAAGTCGCGTCTGGCGATTTCTCCAATGTATTCTTCGTCTTTTAGTTTATTCACTTCGTCTTTAAGTTGTGCCTTTTCTTCTAAAAGAGCTTTATATTCTTCGGTCAGCTCTTTCTGTTCCGTCTGTTTTTCATTTAAAAGGGAGAGTTGCTCTGCAATACCCGTAATAATTAAAAAAGCAAAAAAGGAAAATACGATAAAAGCCCCCGTTAAACGCCGGTATAGCCCGCGTTTACGTTTAGCGATCACCTTCTCATGGCGTTCTTTATTCTGGATGTATTGTGAGTGAATCTCTGTTATCTTCTTTTGGCGCATTTGTTCGCTCTTCCCCTCCTTTACTTCTTTTTTCCCTTCCAATTGCTGACTTTATTCTTCACAGAATTAAAAAACCCTGCAACTTTTAAATATTTCTCTTTTAAATTATACCATTTTTGTTTTGGAATGAAACGCCATACAAGCGTTCCGATCCACTTAAAAGGAGAAAAAAGAATTTTTAATAAAACAACGACTATTCTTTGTAAAAGCTTTAATACATATAAAAGAATACCCGAAATAATCATAATCAACCATTTTATCGGCATCACAAGTAAACTGTTGAACAGATTGTATAAGAAGCGGAAAATTGCTGCAGCAGCTGACACAAACCATTCCAGCAGCTTTTTATATATGTTTTCTAAAAGAGCACGATAAGCAGCATAACCGCAAATTAAAGCTATAAAAATATAAAAACGAATTTCCGCGTGATTAACATGAAGAAGAACATAAAAAACCAGCAAAGCCTGTACCAGCCAAAAGAGCAAATCATTTAAGAAATGTAGCCAGTGCCACTTTCGCTTTTCATGGATGAACCGGCTGTAGGTATCAACAGCCATACCGATCCATATCCCCATGAAGACCATAGCCAGCATGGTTTGAAACTGAACGGTCAATGTCATTTGAACAATTTGCCGAAGAAACCTTTATTCTTTTCACCGGTTTGCTGGTCAAGGTAAACAAGATCGAATACTTTCCCTTCGATATTCACTACACCAGATTCTACATCCAAGTTCTTCATCTTCAAGTTTGTCCCGCGTATTGCCAGAAAACCCATGGTTGTTTCAAGCAAAAATTCCTCATTATCAAAGCTTTCAACCTGTTTAACACCTGTGATCTCCAGATTCTTACGGCCTATCATTCTTACATCATGATTTGGAGTGCTTACTTTTTGATTATAGTTGTTATTAAAATCATATCGTTGGTCCATACATTCCCCTCCTCTATTCCATACAAATGTATGAAACAAGCTGGGGGAATAGAACAAGCTATAATGAACCAAAAGGGCTGTTTACGAAATCAGGGATGTTTTGCTAAAAGTTGATTTCCGTTCCAGGTACTCGCTTTTCGCGGGGCGTGCGGTGAGCCTCCTTGAAGCCGCATATATAGAAATGAGCTAAAAGGAAAAAGAACCTGAAGAATTCAGGTTCTTTACTCAGTCGTTTCGATGCGGTTTTCTTCGAGGACGGTATACATGTTGTCAGCGTCCTCTTTTTTGGTCGTATCTTTAAGCTCGTTGATTTTCACCTTTACAAGCTTTTGGCCAAAGCGGATCGTAAGCTCGTCCCCAACTTTTACATCAGAAGAAGCTTTCGCCTGCAATCCGTTTATTGTGATACGGCCTTGATCTGAAATCTCCTTCGCCACGGTTCTCCGTTTAATAAGACGGGAGACTTTCAGAAATTTGTCTAGGCGCATGCTTACTTAACAGCTTCTTTCAGCTTGTTGCCTGCTTTAAATGCTGGAACAGTAGCAGCCGGGATTTGAATTTCTTTACCTGTTTGAGGGTTGCGGCCAGTACGGCTAGAACGCTCGCGAGTTTCAAAAGTTCCAAATCCAACAAACTGTACTTTTTCTCCGCCTTTAAGAGCAGAAGTGATTTCATCGATTACGCCATTAACGACTGTTTCTACATCTTTCTTAGTAAGACCTGACTTTTCTGAGATATTTGTTACCAATTCATTTTTGTTCATTTTTATTACCTCCTAAAGTTTCTTTCAAAGAATTCGCTAGAAACCCTTTATAATTAAGGGTTCATGATATTTCTCGAGAAAATATTCTCTATTTCTCACTATAATCCTTCTTTGTTGAAAAAAAAATTATTTTGCTTCGTCCCAAAGACGGTCCATTTCTTCCAATGTTACATCTTCAAAAGAGAGGTTCTTCTCCTTAAGTGCTGACTCTATATAACGAAATCGCTTATAAAACTTCCTGTTCGTTGCGTTAAGAGCTTCTTCAGGGTCTATTTTATAGAAACGGGCTAAATTCACAACTGAAAACAGCAGATCACCAAGCTCTTTCAGCTGTTCTTCACCTTCAGCTTCCTGAAATTCTTTTAATTCTTCTAAAATCTTATCATAAACCGGCCCTGTTTCTTTCCAGTCGAATCCAACCTTGGCGGCTTTTTTCTGAAATTGAAAGGCTTTTTGAATAGCCGGCATACCTTTAGGCACACCATCTAATAAAGACTCTCTTTTTTCCTTGCCCGCTTCTTGTGCTTTTATAGCTTCCCAGTTAGCTACGACTTCATCAGCATCTTCTGCACTTACATCACTAAACACGTGAGGGTGACGGCGGATCATTTTCTCGGTTAAGACAGAGATCACATCCTCCATTGCAAAAAATCCTTCTTCCTCACCAATTTGAGCGTGCAGGAGCACCTGCAGCAGAACATCACCGAGCTCTTCAGCTAAAGTCTCATCATCTTCCTCATCAATCGCTTCTAGCACTTCGTATGCTTCTTCAATTAAATATTTCTTCAAACTGACATGTGTTTGCTTCTGATCCCACGGACAGCCTCCAGGACCTCTCAGTCTTTCAATAACACTTTTTAAAAATGAAAAATCTCTGTACATCAACGTTTCTTCTTTGACAGGAGGTACGTATACAGCGGTTAGATTGTTTAATGTTACAGACTGATCTAACTCGAATAGCGGAACTCTTTTGATCGTCTCACTTGAGCTTCCGGCTGCTGTTACAACAGCCACTTCATAATCATCTGGATACTTCTCCATGAGTGTCAATTTTACTTCTGATGCGATAAAAGCATCATACACTTGAACAATAACAAGATGATGACGAATTTGGATTTCTTCTTTTTTTAGTGATGTGCCATCAAGAATTTGGCACCCTTCAATCGGGTCAATCTTTAGGGCCGTGTACATTTCATCGAGAAAACTTTTACCGCCAGCAACTGTAACCTCTGTTTTATTTCGATCAGCATTGTGCAGCAAAAGCTGAACTGCCTGCTCAGCAACTAAAGGATGACCTGGTACGGCATAAATGACATGTCCGTTTTCTTCCGCAGCTTTAAATAATAGTTCTGCAATTTCCTCATATACAGGCTCAAACTGATCATGCTTTTCATAGATATCATCAAATGTTATAAATATTTTACCTTGTGCGATAAGATCTTCTACAGCAGGGTGATGAATCGTTCTCGCATATACTGTTTCTGCTGATTCGAGCAACCGATATATACCGAGCGTCATTTGATCTAGGTTCCCTGCTCCTAAGCCTATAATCGTAATTTTCTTATTCATTTTGGCCTCCTTTTTTTCAGCCGTTCTACTAACTTCTTAACCGTGTCGACCGAATGGAATACTGATTCCCACTCTCCTTGAGAAAATATTTTAAATTTTATAATGACTGTAAGATAGATCGCTCCGCCTAGCACCGAAGAAGTTATGCTGATAAACATAGCATCTAACCTAGAAACATCTTCAAAAATATTTTCGGCAATAAATACCCACAACATAACACCAGCAGCCATAACACCTAATGAAAATAGATAAGAGAATAGGTTAACCGCTCGTACATTGTTCAAAAACTTTGTTGCCATTTGGAGCTTTATTAACTGGAGCACTGCAGCAATACTTGTAGCAATGACAGTTGAAAGTGCTGCTCCTTCCATTCCGAATTGCGGTATCAGTATCAGGTTCCCCGCAACTTTTACGAACATTGCAGCCAGGATGGATAGCGCTGCATACCTTCCATGACCAATCCCCTGCAAAAGACCTGTAGAAGTATAAATAATAGATACTGAAACAATGGACAGACACAATACAGCAAGTGCAGTTGATCCTTCTGCATTCTTAAAAAGCATAGTATTTAGAGGTTCCATAATACAGATGAGCCCAACTGCTGCAACACCGCCAAAAACAACAGAAATTTTCACTGACAGCTTTGTGAGTGACTGAATATCAGCATTTCTTTTTTGCTGTACCAAATGAGCCATTTCTGGGACGACAGCAAGTGCTACAGATGCTGCGGCTACAGTTCCAAGCTGGAGAAGAGGTTGCCCCCGGTCAAATACCCCTTTTAACAGTTTGGCGTCATATGCCTGCATACCGCTTTCGACCCACACATTTACAAAAAGGAATGCATCAACCAGCTGCATCAACGCTAAAACAAGTGCGCTTAAAGAAAGATAAATACTCGATTTCAGCAGTTCAGCTCCATATGTAACCCTTATTTTTGCTTGAGGTTGATAAGCGGGAGTAATTCCTTTTCTCCAGAAAAACAAAAGGAATAATCCTGAAGCTGCAGCACCTAAGACAGATCCCGATAAAGCACCTGCTCCTGTTTCATAGCTGGAATAGCCTTCTTTAACAAAATAAAATGAAATTAATAATATACCTGAAACTCGAACGATTTGTTCGAGCAACTGCGAAACAGCGGTAAGCTGCATATCACCATACCCTTGATATGTACCTCTGAGAAAAGCTGACAGCGGTATAAATAAGAACAGTACGGATATAACACGAATAGGCAATGTAAGGTGGCTGTCACCCATTAAATTTGCTATGTAAGGTGCAGATAAAAACAAAGACACAAAAGAAATAATCCCTAACAAAAAGGATGTCCAAATTGACGTTTTTATAAGATGATCATTATTGCTTTTTTCCGAAACGATCATTTTAGATAGTGCCATTGGAAATCCTGTAAAAGCAACAGCAGCGGCTATCGCATAAAAGGGATATGCTTGCTGAAATACATAAAAACCGAAATCACCTGTCATGTTTTGATAGGGAATCCGGTAGACGGCACTCAATAATTTAACAACAAGGGCTGCTGCAGTAAGCAGCAAAGCACCTTCCCAAACAGAAGACTTTTTTGTGTTCATTCTAGTACCTCAAAAATCCTTAACGTTTTACTTACAATTTTAAAGGCCGTTTTCGTAAACTTTGTTGCTCTTGAAAGTGGTTGATTTCCGCTCCAGGATGCTCGCTTTCCGTGGGGCGGGCGGTGAGCCTCTAGAAGAAAATGTGATTTTTCATTTTCGAGGAGGCTCGCACCTTGCTCTCCAATCAACTTGCAATGAAGAGAATGGAAAAAAGACTAAAGGCAACATTTTTTAGAGAAGAGCCTTTTTAAAAGAACCTATTCAGATAAATATTTCCCGGGACGACACATGTCGACATATCTCATTACAATTCTTTTTAATTCAACGTATTATACCATAGTTACCTGTGCTTTTTGTTGTTGGATATTACGTATCACCTGGCGATACACAAGAGCACAAACAAAAAAAGAAAGGGCGAAAAAAGCCCTTCCTTATTGCTCCATCTGTCTGGCTAAAAATCCTGCAGCTGTTTCAGCAAGTTTCTGCTCCAGTTCATTAAGCTTCTTTCCTTCTTTTCCGATCATAACGACCGCTCCGATTGGATCGCCACCCGCTATGATTGGAGCGATAACATGAGATGTATTTTCTTTAATTCCATCTATAAGCTCTGCTTCTGTTCCGTTTGATTCAACCAATGTCTTCCGGTCACTCATAGAAGATTCCACTACTTTGCCGATCGCTTTATTATGATAGTCTTTTTTGGATCCGCCAGCTACCGCAATATATGTATCGCGGTCAGCAATTAAAACAACATGACCTGTACTGTCTGCAAGGCTTTCCGCATATTCTTTCGCAAAGTCGCCAAGCTCATTGATAGGAGAATATTTTTTCAAGATGACTTCTCCATCTCTGTCTACAAAAATCTCAAGCGGGTCTCCCTCACGAATCCTCAGCGTTCTGCGGATTTCTTTAGGTATAACAACGCGCCCAAGGTCATCAATACGTCGAACGATACCAGTCGCTTTCATATAAATAATGCCCTCTCTTTCGGATGATGATAGTGCACTGATGTAACAACAAAATGGTTCCTTCTCTGAAAGAATGTTCCATTTTCTAGGTTTATTATTTGTTACATCTCCTGTTCTATTCACGAAAGAGAGGGCTTATTAAATTTTAGCGTGTATTTGTTGTCTTTTCTTTCCTCGCATGCTTTATTTCTTTTAGGAAAAGGTCAATTTGTTTTAACAGTTCTAAGTCTTTTAGGCGTTTTCGGTTAATAACCACTTTCATAAAGTTATTTTGCATCCCAAGGTTCACATGTCTTCCGATCTTATTTGCGATCTCAAACATTTTTCCTCCATCGACTGAAGCTGTTGAACTTTCGGTGAGGAGCATATTAACCGTGTCTTGCTTCTGTTCGATCGATTTAATGCCTTCACGTTTAGCACGCAGCTTTATTCCTGCTGCTAGAAGCAAGCATTCAACTTCCACAGGATAATCGCCAAAACGATCGATGAATTCTTCCTGCAAGTCAGAAATATCTTTTAGCGACTTAGCAGCCCGTACATGCTTATACATTTCGATTTTTTGCTTCTCATCTCCAATGTAACTTGAAGGAATATAAGCATCCACTTCTATATTGAGGTCCACTTCTTCTTCCACTTCTTTTGGTTTTGTTCCTTTGCGTTCCTCGATAGCTTCTTCAAGCATTTGCGAGTAAAGGTCAAAACCTACAGAATCAATAAACCCATGCTGCTGAGCACCAAGAAGGTTTCCTGCACCGCGGATAGACAGGTCGCGCATCGCAATCTTAAAGCCTGAACCTAACTCTGTGAATTCTTTAATTGCCTGCAGACGTTTCTCAGCGACTTCTGTTAATACTTTGTCACGCTGATAAGTAAAATACGCGTAAGCAACACGATTCGATCGTCCTACACGGCCGCGGAGCTGATAAAGCTGGGATAAGCCCATCTTATCCGCATCATAGACGATTAGCGTATTCACATTCGGAATATCTACACCCGTTTCAATAATCGTTGTTGATACTAATACATCATAGTTTCCTTCTAAAAACTCAAGCATGACCGTTTCAAGCTCGTTCTCTGACATTTGACCGTGTGCATATGCCACCCTGCAATCAGGAACAAGCATGGAAATCTGTTCAGCCATTCGCTCTATGGAATCAACCCGGTTATATAGGAAATATACTTGGCCGCCGCGTCCCATCTCTCTTTCAATCGCTTCACGGACCAGTGAACCGTTATACTCCATTACATAGGTCTGAATTGGGAAGCGGTTTTCAGGAGGTGTTTCTATGACCGACAGATCACGTACTCCAAGCATTGACATATGGAGTGTGCGCGGAATTGGCGTTGCTGTTAATGTAAGTACATCTACATTCGATTTCAGCGTTTTAATCTTTTCTTTATGCGTTACTCCAAAACGCTGTTCCTCATCGATAATTAATAATCCCAGGTCTTTATATTGCACGTCCTTTGAAAGAAGACGGTGTGTACCGATCGCAATATCTACAGTACCTGCTTTTAATCCTTTTATTACTTCATTCTGTTCTTTTTTTGAACGGAACCGGCTTAAGCTGCCAATCGTAATCGGAAACTCTGAAAACCGCTCACGAAATGTTTCGAAGTGCTGCTGAGCAAGAATGGTTGTCGGCACGAGGAAAGCTACTTGCTTGCCATCCATAATAGCTTTAAAAGCAGCACGGATAGCTACTTCTGTTTTACCATAGCCTACATCTCCGCAGAGCAGCCGGTCCATAGGACGAATGCTTTCCATGTCCTTTTTAATCTCTTCGATTGTACGAAGCTGGTCTTCTGTCTCCTGATACGCAAAGCTGCCTTCGAATTCACTCTGTTCAGCACCATCCTCTGAGAAAGCGTATCCTTTGCTTGCTTCACGTTCAGCATAAAGCTTAATTAAATCATCTGCTATATCCTGTACAGAAGATTTAACTCTGCTCTTTACTTTTTTCCAGTCGCTTCCGCCTAATGAATAGATCTTCGGCTCTTTACCTTCAGAGCCTACATACTTTTGCACTTGATCGATCTGATCAACAGGTACGTAAAGCGTATCATTGCCAGAGTACTTAATGTGCAGATAATCCTTATGCACACCTTTGATCTCGAGTGTTTCAATACCTAAATATTTTCCGATCCCGTGATTAACGTGAACAACATAGTCCCCAACTTTTAACTCCGAGTAGCTTTTTATGCGTTCAGCATTTGTCATCCGCTGCTTGCGGGCAGGGCGCTTCGCTTTTTTCGTGAAAACTTCCTCTTCTGTTATGACAACAAGCTTTTGTTTGGTTGATTCAAAGCCACTAGCAAGGTCTCCAAGCAATATCTGGCTTGTTTTCGGGCGAATATCTTTATCGTCTTCTATTATCCCAGCATCCATCTCATAGTCAGCCAGGGCTCTTTCCAGACGGTTTGCACGCTCTTTGTTCAGCGCAACAAAAACGATCGCAAAGCCAAGCTTTTTCCAGCGATCCATTTCTCCTTTTAACACATTCATCTGTCCATGGAAGTTCTGCATACTTTTGCATTCTACATTTAATATGTTTTGCGGTTGAGTATGAGGAACATGCCTTAAGAAAAGGGATAGATAAATAATCGGGAAACTCTTTTTGTCACCGAGGAGTGCATTTGTGTCTGGCGATATCGCGAGACCCCGGACAAGCTCACCATGCTCCAATAGAGCTGTCTGCCACTCTGCTTCTTCCTTATCAAGCTGCTGGCTCGTTTCCTGGATTCGACCGATCTCATCCATAATGATTAAGCAGTCAGGAGAAACATAATCCAAAAGACTTGCCGGTTTATCATAAAACAAAGAAGCGTACTTATACATGCTTTGGAACTGTTGATGCTCTCTTAAACGTCCTGTTTCATAGCTTATATTTTCAACAAGCATCTCTTTTAGTGAATCATCTTTAATATTTTTTAGTGTATCTGCCAGCCTCGCATCAATCCGTTCAGCTGCTTGTTCGTAATGTTCTTCAAACAAAATGAGTTCTTCTGCAGGAGCAATTGAGATCTCTTGTACTTTATCTTTTGAACGCTGCGTTTCTGCTTCAAAGAACCTGATAGAATCAATCTCTGTATCAAACAATTCAATACGAACAGGGTTCTTAACGGTTAAAGGAAAAATATCAATAATTCCCCCGCGCACACTAAATTCACCAGGGGTTTGAACCATCGAAGTTCTTTCATACCCCATAGCAACAAGCTTATTCAAAATTTGATCAGGATCGATCTCCTCTCCCATTCGAAAAGACAGACCTGCTTGTTTCCAAATTTCAATTGGCGGCAAATATCTTCTTAATCCTGCAATCGGTGTAATGATGACACCTGAAGCAGACTTACTTAAATAGTTCAAAGCCTCGATACGCTGACTTTTTAATTCTGGACTGGATATCGCCATTTCTGAAGAGATCAAGTCATTAACCGGATATAAATAAACCTCATCTTCAGGTAAAAGAGAAGTTAAATCTTCATATAACTTTTGTGCCTGAAATAAGTTATGTGTGACAACCAGTTGAGGCTTACCCGTTTTTTCATGCAGGCTGCTGATCAGCATTGTCCGTGCAGAACCTGAAAGACCCGCAACTAATTGTTCTTTCAGTCCAGCATTTATACCATTTAAAATGGAATCAAAATCTTCTCCCTGACTAAAATATCTCTTTAATCCGAGCAATTCTTTCTCCCCCTCTCAAACGCCGTTCATAGCTGTAAACTATGACATGTAAACAGAAAAAGGCTTTGGTCCGCATCATAGCCTGCGGCCAAAGCAATACCTTATTGAATAAAAGATTTCAGTGTATGAAATTCAGGGTACCGTTCTAATGTATCCTGACAATCCTCACAAGTAGTCGTTACTTCTATATCTCCATTCTCTTTGTAGGAGAGTAATTCCTGCCGTTCTTCTGCAGTTAGTGTTTCAAATCCAAGATTCGCTGCGTTCACAGTATGATGATCAATAGTGCCAACATGTGTTTTACAATGCCTGCACCGGTAATGAATAGCCATATAAGTTCCCCTTTCGGTTAGCATTCTACTAACCATTATGAGCGGAACATGTGTAATCTATTCTTTACCCGTTAAACTTATTCATCACCTTATCAAATGATGTATCAATAAAAGCTTCACTTGCTTTAATTGCACGTTCAATTCCATTCTCTACATCAGGCTGCTCTTCTTTTGAAAAACGATTAAGTACAAAATCAGGAACAGGCTGCTGATTTGCTGGACGTCCGATACCGAAACGGATTCGCTTAAATTCCTGTGTTCCAAGATGGGCAATCATAGATTTAATTCCATTATGACCGCCAGCACTGCCTTTTGTTCGAAGTCTTAGTTTACCTGGCTGAGTATCGAGGTCGTCATAAATCACAAGAATGTCCTCAACAGGTATTTGAAAATAATCCATAAAAGGACCAATACATTCACCAGACAAATTCATGTATGTCAGCGGTTTAAGTAAAAAGATTTTTTCCCCGCCAATGTTTGCTGTTCCGTATATTCCCTTAAATTTTGTTTGCTGCATTTGAATGTTCAGAGAATCGGAAAGTCTGTTGATTACTTCAAACCCAATGTTATGTCGGGTTCCATCAAATCTTGATCCAGGATTCCCGAGTCCTATAAACAATTTCACTTTTGGTTCACCTAACCTTTTAATGTCTTACGAACATTATACATCAATTCTGATAAACAGAATAAAAACGCAGCGGCCGCTGCGTTTTATATATATCTATTCGTCTTACTTTTCCTCTTCCTGGCCTTTCTGACTATCGTCAGCTACAGATTCAGAAGACTCTGGAGCATCTCCAGCTTCGTCCGCTTCTTCTGTTTCTGGATCAGTTTCTTCATCCTGAAGCTTAGGCGGTGTTACACTCGCTATCACTTCATCTTCTTCATGAAGAATTTCGTATTTGCTGCCAGTTGGCAAGTCCTTAACGTATAAGGAATCACCAATGTTTAATTCTTCAACGGAAGCTTCCAATTGCTCGGGGAAGTCAGACGGGAGTGCTTTAACGTTTACAGTTGCGTGTATACGCTGCAGAATTCCGCCTTCCTTAACACCAGCAGATTCACCTGTCAGTACAACTGGCACCTCAGCTTCTGTTTCTTTATTTAGATCAATAGCAATAAAATCAATGTGAGTAACTGCATTCTTTAAAGGATGTACTTGCATTTCCTGTACCATGACAGAATAATCTTTTCCATCCACTTTAAGTTTAAGTACGCCGTTTTTACCTACTTCTCTATAAGCTTTAATAAATTCAGGTTCATCAACGGACAGTGCAACAGACTCTGTTCCGTAACCATAAAGGTTTGCAGGAACATGTCCTTTATTTCTTAACTCCGTCAAAAATGAACGTTTTTCAGTTTTTCGTTTTTCGACTGTTAGATTCGTTGCCATATTGAGATCCACCTTTCCTATTTCGAGTCTCTTAAAAGGATTACCCGAAGTGAAAGATTTTAAAACGTGAAGTTTTTTATCTCAATTTAGAAAGGGTTGATTTCCGCTTCAGATGCTCGCTTTCCGCGGGGCGTGCGGTGAGCCTCCTCGGCTATTCAGCGGCGTCTTACCTGTCCCGCTGGTCCCGCAGGAGTCTCGCATCTTACGCTCCAATCAACTAGTCAACGAAGACTTCAAAAAGTCATTCAAAAGTACAGAAAAGAACTTAGTCAAATAATTTAGAAACTGAAAGCTGTTCGTGAACACGGATGATCGCTTCACCTAATAGCGGCGCTACTGAAAGCTGTGTAACTTTGTCGATTTTCTTTTCTTCAGGAAGAACGATTGTGTTTGTCACAACTAGTTCTTTAATTGAAGAATTTTGGATTCGGTCCATAGCTGGTCCTGAAAGTACTGGATGCGTACAGCATGCATACACTTCTTTCGCTCCGTTTTCCATTAGTGCATTAGCAGCCAGAGTTATCGTACCCGCTGTATCAATAATGTCATCGATTAAGATAGCTGTTTTGCCTTCAATGTTACCTACGATGTTCATTACTTCTGAAACATTCGGACGAGGACGTCGCTTATCAATGATGGCGATCGGAGCTTTAAGACGGTCAGCCATTTTACGTGCTCTTGTAACACCGCCATGATCTGGTGATACGATAACGATGTCATCTAAGTTTTTATTTGAGAAATAGTTAGCAAGAATCGGTACACCAAGCAGCTGGTCTACAGGAATATCGAAAAAGCCTTGAATTTGAGTTGCATGAAGATCGATTGCAATTACACGAGTAGCTCCTGCTGTTTCAAGCAAGTTTGCAACAAGCTTTGCAGTAATCGGCTCACGTGCACGTGCTTTTCGGTCTTGGCGTGCATAGCCATAGTAAGGAATAACGACATTAATCGTTTTAGCAGATGCACGTTTTAAAGCATCAATCATAATTAAAAGTTCCATTAAATGCTGGTTAACAGGGTCGCTAGTGGATTGAATAACATATACTTCACACCCGCGGATACTTTCTTCAATGTTAATTTGAATTTCCCCGTCACTGAATTTTGTTACTGAACTTTCTCCAAGTTCAATTCCAATATGCTCGGCAATCTCTTTTGAAAGTTCCTTATTGGAATTTAAAGTGAAAACTTTTAATGTAGGATCTACATACGTACTCATTGATGGCTTCATCCTTCCCCACTCTTAATAATTATTGATTTTGTTTTTCGTTAAGCTTTTGAACATAGTTTTCTTTAACGGTCTGGCGCGATCTTGCGATGGACAGCGACTCAGCCGGAACATCATTAGTAATGGTAGAACCTGCTGCAACATAAGCGTTTTTCCCAACTGTAACAGGTGCTACTAAGTTGGAATTACAGCCGATGAATGCACCATCTTCAACTTTTGTCAGGAACTTATTCTTACCATCATAATTCACAGTAATAGATCCACAGCCCAAGTTAACATCTTTGCCAATTTCGGCATCTCCAATGTAGCTTAAATGTGAAGCTTTGCTTCCTGTGCTCATAACAGATTTCTTTATTTCGACAAAGTTTCCGATCTTCACATTATTCTCAAGAACAGACTTAGGGCGAATGTGGGCAAAAGGTCCGATTGCTGTTTCATTGCCCACTTCACTGTCATGGATGACAGACTGGCGGATTGTGTTTCCGCTTCCTACCACACTGTCTTTTATTTCAGATTGAGGACCAATGATATTCTCTTCACCAATCTTCGTGTTCCCTAAAATAACAGTCCCGGGGTAAATAACTGTATCACTTCCGATTTCTGCATCATCAGAAATATACGTTTGTTCGGGATCGATTAATGTAACGCCATTTCTCATATGACGCTCATTAATTCTCTTTTTCATAAAGCTTTCCGCTTTGGAAAGGGCAACTCGGTCATTTACACCCAGCGTTTCATTAAAATCAGGAGTTTGATATGCCGCTACAACCTCACCGGCTTTTTTCAAGATCTCAATCACGTCAGGTAAATAATATTCACCCTGTACATTGTCATTGCTTACTTTCTTTAAAGCTTCAAACAACGCTTTATTATCAAAACAGTATGTTCCTGTATTAATCTCCGTAACTTTGCGCTCTTCCTCAGATGCATCCTTATGCTCAACATTTCTCTCAACCGTACCTTCACTGTTGCGAATGATACGGCCATAGCCTGTTGGATCATCTGCCTGCGCTGTAAGGATAGTAGCTTTTGCTCCAAGTGATTCATGTTCAGCAATAAGCTTTTCCATAGTTTCAGATGTAATAAGCGGAGTGTCACCACACACCACAAGAGTAACTCCTTCTTCTTTAGCTAGAACCTCTTCTGCCTGCATAACAGCATGCGCAGTTCCGAGCTGCTCTTCTTGAAGGACATACTGAATGTGATCGCCCAGTTGTTCCTGAACCTTTTCTGCCCCATGGCCAACTACAGCCACCATTTGCTTCATTTGAAGTGAGCTGATCTGGTCAACAACATGCTGAACCATCGGCTTACCACAAACAGGATGTAATACTTTATATAATTTGGATTTCATCCTTGTTCCTTGACCCGCAGCAAGAATGACCGCATAGCGATTTGTCATAGTGAACCTCCATCCATTTTCCTAATTCTTAATATACCATTACGAATATATCTTAAACGCGGGGGCTTTTCAAGAAGTGACGCGGGATTGTCAATGGTTTGATATAAATAGAGAAGAATTTGGAGGAAATGAGCTTATTTTTTTGCGGAAGGTTCAGATTATTATAAAAATGGGCAAATAAAAAGAACCTAATCATTTGCGACCAGGCTCTTGATTCTTATTAGGATATTAAGAAGCTCCTGCTTCTTCCAAAGCAGACTCCATTTCTCCCATACGGTGATATTCTGTTAATACCGCATTTTGAATTTTTTCCCGAGTACTTGAAGTAATCGGATGTGCGATATCACGGAATTCCCCATCTGGTGTTCGTTTGCTTGGCATAGCTACGAACATTCCATTATTGCCATCAATTACTCTGATATCATGAATAACAAATTCATGATCGATTGTAATGGAGGCAATCGCTTTCATACGGCCTTCTGTATTTACACGGCGTAATCTTACGTCAGTCACTTCCATTCACAAACACCACCTTTTTCCAATAATAAGAACGTAATACTACAATTCTTCAACATTTTACAAAATCCTTCTTTGAAAAATAAAAATTTTTAAAAAATTTATAAAAATGCTGTTCTAGCAGTGTTTTTAGGTTTTTTAGCTATATATTGTGCATCAGTAAAATAAGATGATAGCTTATCGATGATTGGATCCAGCGCGTTTTTGTCGAAAAGTCTATAAACGAATAATTACGGATTGAAAAGTAAGAATTACAGCTTATAAAAATTATTTACGGCTCATAAATCAAAATTACAGCCTAAAAGCTTATTTTTCTTTCGAGCCGCTCCTTTACAAATGAGGCAAAAAAAATAAGCCCCCAAAAGGAGCTATTTAACAAGCGCGATCACTTCGATTTCAACTTTAGCATCTTTAGGAAGACGTGCAACTTCCACACAAGAGCGTGCTGGCTTATGGTCTGAAAAATACTGGCCATAAACTTCATTGATATCAGCGAATTCATTCATATCTTTAATAAAAACAGTAGCTTTGATTACCTGCTCAAGAGATGAGCCTGCTTCATTTAAAACCGCTTTTAAATTGCTGAATACTTGATGTGTCTGTTCTTTCACATCTCCATCGACCATTTCGCCTTCTTTTGTCAGTGGAATCTGGCCTGAACTGAAAAACAAATTGTTGTAGACGATTCCTTGGGAGTACGGCCCGATTGCTGCTGGAGCTTCTGTAGTATGAACCTTTTTCATTATGAATGACCTCCGTTTAGAGAATAATTGCCTTTTTCAACTTCAATACGGTTTTCTTTTTCGTTTACTTGAGAAAGACGTGCGATCGAAACATAATCATCTACAAGGCGTTCGGATACTTCCTGCGCTTCCACTAGTACGCCAATTCCTTCGATTTGTGCCTGAAACTCTTCTATTAAACTGATCATGCCTTTAATCGTACCGCCAGCCTTCATAAAATCATCGATAATCAAAACACGGGATCCTTGCTTGATGCTTCGTCTTGCAAGAGCCATCGTTTGAATGCGTTTTGTGGAGCCGGAAACATAATTGATACTAACGGTGGATCCTTCAGTTACCCTGCTGTTGCTCCTAACAACCACTACAGGAACGTTCAAATGTGTAGCTACCGCATAAGCAAGGGGTATACCTTTCGTTGCGATCGTCATAACAACATCTATTTTTCGTTTAGAGAATATAGAAGCAAACAAACGCCCGATCTGATTAACAAGCCTTGGGTTACCGATCACATCAGTAACGTACAGATAGCCTCCGGGCAATATACGGCTTGGATCTTCCAGAAGCTGAACAAGCTCTTCAACTGTTGCTTCCGCTTCTGCCTGATCGATGCCTGGAATGTATTTTACACCGCCTGCTGCCCCTGGAACGGTTTGAACTTGTCCTAATCCGTGCTGTTCAAAATGTTCCTTAATGATAGCAAGGTCTTCACTAATAGATGATTTAGCCGATTCATAGCGTTCTACAAAATAAGATAAAGGAATAAGCTGATGGGGATGATGAAGTAGGTAGGCTGTCAAATCCACCATTCTTCCGCTTCTTTTTAATTTCATATTTTCCTCCAAAACCGAATGTTTGAAGTTAATATAACATTTTTATACGGATTTTATCAATCATTCCCCTAATAGTCTTACTGCATAAACTTCATTGCAAAAACCTCTTAAACCGTTATAAACCCGCTGAAGCCTTGATTCATGCTGAAATAGCCCAAACACTGTCGGCCCGCTTCCACTCATCAAAACGGCATCTGCTCCAAGTTTCATCATCTGTTCCTTAATATGTTTTACTTCAGGATACATTTTAAGGGTCACAGTCTCTAACACGTTGCCAAGGAGGCTGCAGATCTGGTCATAGTCTTTATCTTCAATTGCCTTAACCATTCCTTCTACATCAGGATGTTGGATTCCTGAAAGCTTCAAGTTCCGATATACTTCACCTGTCGAAACACCGATTGGAGGTTTAGCTAGAAGTACCCAGCAAGGGGGCGGGGAAGATATGTGATGAATTTTTTCACCGCGTCCTGTTGCCAGTGCGGTTCCTCCGTATACACAAAACGAAACATCTGACCCGATTTTTGCTCCTAGTTCAGCGAGTTCGTCCAGTGACAACCCTAAGTTCCAAAGCTGATTCAGCCCTTTTAATGCAGCTGCAGCGTCACTGCTTCCTCCAGCAAGACCAGCAGCGACAGGAATATGCTTTGAAATATGTATAAAAACACCTTGTTTAATTCCGTATGTCTTCTTAAGAAGCAATGCAGCCTGATATGCCAAGTTCCGTTCATCCAAAGGCACGAAGCCGCCTGAGCTTTCTATTCTAATTTCGTCTTTTTCTAATAAAGTCAGTTCGATCCGGTCAGCTAAATCAACCGTGGTCATGACCATGGCTACTTCATGAAAGCCATCTTCTCTTTTTCGCAATGCATCAAGAGACAGATTGATTTTTGCTGGTGCTTTAATGGATACTTTATTATTAATCATCTTTATCCCTGCCTAAAAATCTTACACAATTTTGATATTTTTAATAGTAACACAGTATGAACACTTAAATATAGTTAAAATCGTTCTTCTCAGGATAGCGGAAAACCGGAGACTTAACACCTCCGGCTTCGTTATATCGCATATTTACTTAGTTTTGTCTTTGCTCAGCTAATTCAAGTGCGCGCTTAACCATATTTCCTGCGTCTTTTGAAGAAATACCGCCCCATCCATCACGCTGAACTTTATCGTAAAAACCCAGCTCTTTGGCAATTTCAGTCTTTAATCCTTCAGACATCATTCCATGCTTGCTTCTTCCCATAATGATGAAAACCCCTTTCATATGCGATACGTTATAGTATCTCCAAAAGGGGTTAATTCTTGCTGTATTTCGTATATGTATGTTTAAATCCAGCCCCAGAGGGTAAAAAAAATAGCAGTAAAGAGTTCTTACTGCCCGATTGCTGCTTGTGTATCTTCTAAGAATGTAAGTTCTACTGTTTCTGTGAGTACATCCGCGTAACTATAAGAAACACGTTCAAAAGCGTTGGTGTCCTGATCTAATTTGATAATAAAAACTGCTGGGTATGTTTCTTCCAGTGTTCCTAAACGTTCGATCGTTTTGCGTCGACCGCCATTTGCACGTAAAGAAAGTCTTCTACCCACGTTGGACTCTAAAGAGCGTCTAATGTCCACTATTGTTTTACCCATTTTAGGCTCCACCTCACTTAGACAAATTGTAACACAAATCGTGCTTTTTTGTCAAATTAAAATTTTCATTATAGCAAGCAAAGCATTTTCATGTCAATGACCAAATATCCTTTTTTTGCTTTTTTTAGTATGTCTTTTTTTTCGGCAGATATGTATAAATTGAATAAATGATACAAATAATCTTTTGTTTTGGCTGTTTTCGTAAGCTTTGTTGCTCTTGGAAGTTGTTAATTTCCGTTCCAGGAGCTCGCTTTCCGCGGGGCGTGCGGTGAGCCTCCCTATCGCTTCGCGCTGGCGGGGTCTCACCTGTCCCGCTGTTCCCGCAGGAGTCTCGCACCCTGCACTCCAATTAACCCATCAATGAAGAAAAGTAACAAAATAATTAAAAGCTCAAATCAAAGAGTCTTTAGAAAAGAAATCTATGTTTTTTAGAATATCGTCTTAAATCCGCTGAAAATAAAAAAACTCCGGCAGTCCGGAGTTCTATTTTACGGCTTTGTTTTGATGGGCATCCCTGTCCGGAGAAACCCTCTCGTCTCTACACCGCCTAATCCTTCTTTTCCAGTCAATGTGTTTCTCAAAACATCCATTACATTCACACGGTCCATAAAAGACGTTAAACTTATCTTTGAAACGATATAGACAGGATCGAGTGCATGAATGTTTATCCGCGCAGGAGAACTTGCAAAGTTTGAGCCAACCTTAATCAGCGATTCAAAATGAGACTGGCAAGCACCAGCAAAGATCATCAGATGATCAAGATTCGTATACTTCCTTCTCACTTCACGGACCGTCCTAATGAAATATTTCGTATGGCGATAAGCATTAACATCTGTTACATCGCCTTTTGATTTCATGTAAGCATCATGACCTGTGATAACAAGAATGTCTGGTCTTACTTCATCTACAAGTGCTGGAACTTTTTCAGGCATTTCGGTTTCTTTCATATGAATGCCATAAACAGGTACACCCAGCTTTTTATAAAGCTCCAGACATTTATTTAAATATAAGGGATCGCCGTCAATATGGAGCACTCTTCCAGGCAGTTCAAAATAGGATTGATCATATTGATAGCCGTTTGTTGAAAGGTATTCCCTTTTTTGTCTTAGCAGATAGTAATCCTGTCTGAATAATTTAAAAGACGATTCTTCTTTTTCCTTCACTACTTGCCTGTGTTCAGACATGTGCTTGTCGTCCACGACAAATAAATCGTCCACCGGAGCATCAGCCCAGAGTCTGAGCTCTTCTCCTGCGAGTTCCGCAATGGTACGATCTTCACTAAATCCTACAATACGAAAAAGTAAATCCCGCTTGTAAGAGTTCCTGGTTACAATCGATCCAATCTCTAGTTTCATTTTACTCCCCCTATTTGGAGTAACAAGCTCCACTGCTCCCAATGTTCCTTTTATAAGAGTATGAGAGGATAAGGGGAAAAATGAGGTTTATTTTACAAGCGGCAAAAGAGAATCTGCCAATTTGCCGAATTCTTCGATTGTCAGTGTTTCTCCTCGGCGTTTAGGATCGATCTCTAACTTCTCTAATACAGATAGGAGTTCATCTTTCTTTTCTTTTGAAACAAGCTGGCTTGTCAGGTTGTTCCATAGAGTCTTCCTTCTTTGTGCAAAAGAAGATCTGACTACCTCAAAAAAGAACTCTTCATCTTGTACGTTTACTGCAGGTTCTTTGCGAATCGTAAGTTTAATAACGGACGAATCCACATTAGGTGCTGGAACAAAAACTGTTTTAGGTACTTTAATCATCGTCTCAGCTGTCGCATAATATTGAATGGCTATAGAAAGGGAATTATAATCTTTTGTACCCGGAGATGCAGCCAGGCGGTCGGCTACCTCTTTCTGGATCATACAAACGATACCGCGAATAGGAAGTTTGTCTTGAAGAAGCTTCATAATGATTGGTGTTGTCACATAATAAGGCAGGTTTGCAACTACCATTAAGTCTTGTCCTTCTTCAAAATGCTCTCTGATCACTTGGTGAATATCAGCTTTTAGCACATCAGAATGGATAACTTCTACATGCGGGTATGGAGCCAGCGTTTCTTTTAATATCGGCAGCAGCCTCTGATCGATCTCAAAAGCAACGGCTTTCTTTGAAGCTCTTGCGATAAACTCTGTCAATGCACCGATTCCAGGACCGATCTCAATAACTCCTGAATCCTCCGTTAAATCAGCAGCATTAACAATATTATTAAGTATGTTGCGATCAATTAAAAAATTTTGCCCCAGACTTTTCTTAAATGTAAAACCATGTTTTTCAAGTATGGCTTTTGTGGATTGCGGGGTTGAGATATCTTTTCTCATTACTTTTTAGTCCTCCTCATTTCTGTAGAGCGTCTGTAAAGCTTTCTGAAATTCTTCCTGTGTGACACGAAACATATTTAAACGTTTATATAATTGTTTTGCATTCATATATCCTAAACGGAGTTCTGCACCAATTATTTCACGCCTTTTTTTCGAATCTGCTCTTCCTGTTAAACCAGCTGCGATTAAATCTTCCCATGCTATTAATTCACTTTCTTCTGATTGCAGCATTTCTTCTCTCACATGTGAAAGAGCTTCAATAATAGCCTCTTTAGATGCATGCTCTACACCTACACCTTTATCACCTTTAGCAATGGCATCTTGTTTTGCTAAGTACGCGTGCTTACAACCCGGAACAAACTCAGAAATGATCTGCCGAATTCTCTTTCCAGGAAAATCAGGATCCGTAAATACGATAATTCCCCTGATGTCATGCGCTCTCTTGATCCGATTCAAAGTATCTATACTTATTTCTGAACCATTTGTCTCAATCGTATCCGCTTCAACTGAACGTTTTATAGCGAGTGTATCGCTCTTTCCTTCAACGATAATAATTTCTTTTATTTTTTTCATGATTTCCTCCAAAACGGTGAAACCTTTTTAGGCATTGCAGCGTCTAATAATTTGAACGAAAAAACATCTTTTACTAGTATACCCCAGGCGTCAAGAAAGTCTAGGATTGACTAGCCTTAACTTCTTAGTGCTTCGGTTCTATGCGCAAAAAAAAGCACAGGGAATCATCCCCATGCTTTGTTAAATCAAATTAGTTTATTATGCGAATCTTAACTGTTTTTCTTCCCCAAGCCTCTGCCTGTGATTGAGAAGAAAAGAATACATCAATCTTGTTACCCTTTATAGCTCCTCCAGTATCTGATGCAATGGCATATCCATACCCTTCAACATACACTTTTGTGCCAAGAGGAATAACATTCGGATCCACTGCGATTACTTTCGCATTCGGATTAGCTTTTAAATTATAACCTGAAGCTGTGATCCCAGAACATCCGGAGCAGTTAGCAGTATAAGCTGTACTTGTTACAGTTAGCTCTCTTCCGCCAGAATTACTCGAAGCTTTACTACGGGATACTACAGGCTGCGGCTGTACTTTTGTACCGATAGCAACAATCTTATCTTTGCTGTCACTTAACGTTTTTTCGCCAACAAGTTTTCTGGAAACTTCTTTGCCGTTTTCCATTACAACTTCATAGCGTTTTTCAAGCTTGCCTTTCTTGCCATCTTGCACGACACGCTCTTTGCCTTTTGTTAATCCACTGTCTTTACGGTTAACAGTAGCAAATGGTGTTTCTTCTTCCACTACATCGGTGACCTTTTCTACTCTGATGACTTCAACCTGCGTTTTGCCAGTAATTTTTTCTGTTTTGGCAGGTGATACTCGGTCTATTTCACCTAATGATACCTTTTGTTGCTTCAAAAGGTCAGCGACGGTAGTCGAAGTGGTCCAAACTTGCTGTGCTTTTCCGCCTACAACAAGCTTTACCGGAAATGCTGATTCGATCTTAATCTTGCCTTGATCTTGAATATCAGCAGTCAGATTTGGCTTAATGACATCATGCTCTTTCAGCGATAACTGCTGTTCTTTTACGAATTGCTCAACAGTCTTTGCTGTCGTCCATACCTTTTTGTCTTTGCCATTTACGGTAAGGACAATTTCCTTAGCCTTTAAATAATCAACCTTCATGTTATCTTCGACCTTTGCTGAAAGCCCAGGCTTTACAACATCATGCTGATTAGGTTTTATATTTTGTTCGCGTAGAAGTTCTCTTACTGTGCTAGCATGTGTTTTAACTTGGCTTTTCTTTCCGTCAAGCATTAGTGTGACTTCTGCTTTCGTAGTTTCATAACCTACGAATCCAGTAGTTACCGCTAAAACGAGAAGAGCAGCTAAAGAAAGATAAAGTTTCTTTCTCGTAAAACTCGAGAACAAAGCTGTAATATTCTTATACATCCAATTTCCTCCCCTACAAGGACTGCATTATAAATACCTTTTTTCTCTCTGTCAAATCCCTCCTTTTTCGTCATTAATTGACCCAAGGCTAATTATGAACGGATAAGAAGGAAAAAGGGAAGAAAAAACGTTTGACAATTTTCCTGTCCCTTTTGTCATTTCTTGAAAGATTAACGCGATATTCTTCATGCTTCGTTTGTTTCCGACAACATATCCTATCGAGATATGTTAAAAATTCGAAAAGCATTGTCGGAAGTTTTCTTTATGATGTCTTCAAGTGGAAGATCTTTTATTTCTGATAAAGATTCTGCTACATACTTTACATAAGATGGTTCGTTTCTTTTGCCTCTTAATGGATGAGGACTAAGATAAGGACAATCAGTTTCAATTAAAAGCCGGTCCATCGGAATGTCTTTCGCAACTTCCTTAACCTTTTTTGCATTCTTAAATGTTACTGGTCCACCAAAACTTATGTAGAAATTCATTTCCATACATTGGCGGGCAACTTCTATACTTCCGCTGTAGCAATGCATGATGCCGCCAACTTCATGGGCTTCTTCTTCTCTAAGTATGTCAACAACGTCTTGTGTCGCTTCCCGGTTATGAATAACGATGGGGAGCTTCACTTTTTTCGCAAGGCGTATTTGGCGTCTGAAAACTTCTTTCTGAACATCTGCAGGCGACTTATCCCAATGATAATCCAATCCCATTTCGCCAAGAGCGACAACTTTTGGATGCGCTGCAAGTTCTTCAATCCAGGCCAAATCTTCTTCCGTCATGTCGATTGCATCGACTGGATGCCAGCCTACGCAAGCATAAATGAAGTCATATTCTTCAGCAAGTTCCATAGCACCTTTGATCGTTTCCCGGTCAAAGCCGACAACCACGATGTGGTGAACTCCTTCATCTAAAGCCCGCTGGATAACTTCCTGACGGTCTTCTTCGAATTGTGCTGCATTCAGATGTGCGTGTGTATCAAACATAGTGTACAATCCTTTCAACTTTACAAATCTTATCACATTTTCCATTCATTCGGGTAACAGTAGGATTACAATATAATTACATTGTGGGTATTAAGACCTATTTTTATTATTGATTTACAAGTATTTCCTCTATCTTAGGCACTAAAAAAGCAGGGATATCCTCCCCGCTTTTTCTCATTATTTAACTTTTGAACCATTTGGAAGTGATTGATCAACTGTCGCCAATGTTAATTGACCATCAGAAGAACCTGCTAAAATCATTCCCTCTGAAAGCTCTCCGCGCAATTTCACAGGTTTTAGGTTCGTTACGCAAATCACTTTTTGTCCAACAAGATCGTCCGGCTTATAGTACTGGGCAATGCCAGAAACGACTTGGCGTTTTTCGTACCCCAGATCCAGTTGAAGCTTTAACAGTTTATCAGCTTTTTTTACTGGTTCAGCTGCTATTACTGTTGCAACCCTTAAGTCTACCTTCATGAAGTCATCGATGGAGATCTCAGGTTTTTGGTCGGCTGCAGATGGAACTTCTTGCTTCACTTCTTCTTTTGGCGCTTCTGCCGGTGCAGAAGTGCTTCCCATAGAATCTTTAATGAACTGTACTTCAACTTCTGTTTCAAGTCGAGGGAAGATCGGATCCCCTTTTACAACTGAGGTATCTGCCGGAATGGTGCCGAATTCTTTTAAAGAATCCCAGTCTGTCAGTTTAGAGTCATTCAATCCAAGCTGGCTCCAAATTTTCCCTGGAGTTTCTGTCATGAACGGCTGAATCAGAACAGAAACGATGCGGATTGACTCTGCCAGGTGATACATAACGCTTGCAAGTTCACCTTGTTTTGCTTCATCTTTCGCAAGCACCCATGGCTGCGTCTCATCAATGTATTTGTTTGTGCGGCTGACAAGCTGCCAAATGGTTGAAAGCGCGATTGAAAACTCAAGGTTCTCCATCGCTTCTTCTGTTTTTCTAACTGTTTCCATCGCAAAATCTTCAAGGGTTCCATCAAACTCTGTAATACGGCCGTCATAAGCTGGAATTTTGCCGTCAAAGTATTTACCGATCATGGCAATCGTACGGTTTAAAAGATTTCCTAAGTCATTTGCGAGATCTGCATTTACTCTGTCTACAAAGCTTTCAGGTGTAAAAACGCCATCAGAGCCAAATGGCACTTCACGAAGCAAGTAATAACGTAGTGGATCTAGACCATAGCGGTCGATCAGTACATTAGGATCCACTACATTTCCTTTGGATTTGGACATCTTTCCGTCTTTCATCAAAAGCCAGCCATGGGCAATAACTTGTTTCGGTAAAGGAAGCCCTAAAGCCATAAGCATGATCGGCCAATAAATCGTATGGAAACGTACTATTTCTTTACTCATTAAATGAACATCTGCCGGCCAGTATTTTTGATACTTCTCATCGTTATCACTGCCATAGCCAAGTGCCGTTATATAGTTAGATAGAGCATCGATCCATACGTAGATTACATGCTTTGGATTTCCTGGAACTTTTACGCCCCAGTCAAAGGATGTACGGGAAACCGCAAGATCCTCTAAGCCTGGCTTAATAAAGTTATTAATCATTTCACGCTTTCGTGACTCTGGATAAATAAAAGATGGGTTCTCTTCATAATAAGCAAGCAAACGATCTGCATATTTGCTCATGCGGAAGAAGTAACTTTCTTCTTTTACCTTTTTCACTTCACGTCCGCAATCAGGACACTTGCCGTCTTCAAGCTGGCGTTCTGTAAAGAATGATTCACAGTCCGTGCAATACCAGCCTTCATATTCACTTAAGTAAATATCATCTTGGTCGAGAAGCTGCTGAAAGATTTTTTCGACAGAATTTTTATGACGGTCATCAGTTGTACGGATGTAATCATCATATGAAATGTCCATCTTCTTCCAAAGAGCTTTAATATCATCAACGATTCCGTCTACATACTCCTGCGGATGAAGACCTTGTTCATTTGCTTTCTTTTGAATCTTCTCCCCATGCTCATCAGATCCAGTAAGGTACATAACATCGAACCCTTTTAAACGCTTGTATCTTGCCATCGCATCTCCCGCTGTCGTTGTATACGCATGGCCGATGTGAAGCTTTCCGCTTGGATAATAAATTGGTGTTGTAATATAAAATGTTGGTTTTGCCACTAATACCGCCTCCTCAATGTATTCTGTAATAAGGAAAAAAGCCCCTCCATTTAGGGACTGTTCGTCTTTTTAAGTTATAGGGAACATTTAACTGTTCCGGAAAATGTATCTTTTTTACAAAAACTATAAAAAACTGTTTACTCTAGGACATAAAAGTAAAAAAGCAAGCGAAAGATTTCTATGTAAATACTTTCATTATTCTCTTTTCTTCCTTCAAAATATACCTAATGCATTTAAAGTGTGTCAAGGTGTAGGAGCTAAAGGTTTAAAAGGAGAACATGGATAGTATTTTTTCATTGTTAGTTTTGTCGAAATTTGACGATTAATCTAAACCTTATTTCCAGTTAAATTTTTTCATCTTTTACACTTATTTGAATTTTTTATGACAATATATGAATATATCTTCCATTTACCGGTTTCAAAAGTATTATTAAACGGGTATATACTAGAGAATTCACTTGGTAAAAGAAATAAAAATGTTTAAGTCAAAACTATTGACGACAATTGGAAATCTTGGTAAGATGTTCTCGTAGGATTTTGTCGAATTCTGACGATTAAAATAGATAGGGAAATTTTTTTATATATTCGGGAGGAGAGATTTTATTATGAAATCTACAGGAATTGTACGTAAGGTTGATGAACTAGGACGTGTGGTTATTCCGATCGAACTGCGCCGTACTTTAGGAATTGCAGAGAAGGATGCTTTAGAAATCTACGTTGATGACGACCGCATCATCCTTAAGAAATACAAGCCAAACATGACTTGTGCAGTAACTGGGGAAGTTTCAGATGATAACTACACTGTAGCAGGCGGAAAAATCATTCTTAGCCGTGAAGGTGCTAAAGAAGTTATGGATGAGCTTCAAAAGCAGCTTCAAACATCAAAATAAGAACATAAACAATAAGAGCCTTCATTTAGAAGGCTCTTTCCCTTTGTATTGAAAAATTATAGGCCATGATATTCCTGATAAACGGAACGCTTTGGAACATTCCGGTCAACAGCTGCTAACTTAATCGCTTCTTTTGGCTTCTCACCTTGGTTAACATAATGATCGACATGTTCAGTCACCGAAAGAGACTCCCACCATTGCACAGCGGTTTCACTCTCGAACTCTGCATTCCCGCTTCCCTCGACTACTAAGCAAAATTCTCCCCTGATTTCAGCATCTCCCTGACTTATGTAATCAGTAACTTCAGTAAGTGTACCGCGGATAATTTCTTCATATTTCTTTGTTAACTCCCGGACCACTGCAATTTTCCGGTTTTCAAATATTCCATTCATAGCCTGAAGTGTTTCTTTTAGACGATGAGGGGCTTCATAAAATAAAAGCGTCGATGGAAAGGGCTTTAATCTTTCTAATTCAGCTTTCTTTTCTTTTTTACCCCGAGGAAGAAAACCATAAAATGTGAAAAGTTCCGTATTTAATCCTGAAGCGACCAGTGCAGGCAAGGCAGCATTTGCTCCAGGCAGTGGTATGACAGGTATTTTTTCTTCTACACATTGGACCACTAGCTCATACCCAGGGTCTGAAATCCCTGGCATCCCGGCATCAGTAACTAATGCAATTTGCTTTCCTTCTTTTAATGCTTCTATAAGCTTTTGTCCGCTCTGCATTTTATTATGATCATGATAACTCGTCAATGGTGCACTAATTTCAAAATGGTTGCATAACTTCTTTGTTTGCCGCGTATCTTCTGCTGCTATCATATCAGCCTCTTTTAATGTGCGAACAGCACGGAACGTCATATCTTCTAAGTTTCCAATCGGTGTGGGAACAAGATATAATGCACCAGTCCCGCTCTCGTCATGGTAGCTCTTTTGCTGCCACATATGAAACACTTCCCTCTTTAATTATTCTCTCTTTTGCGGCTCTGTTCAGTTTCTTTATGGCAAATTCCAAGCGCATTGCTTCTTGTTTCGTAGAAAAAGACTGCTGAAATACAAGCTTAAGAGGTCCTCTTCCTCTTGTATACTTAGCACCTTTTCCTTCTTCATGTTTACGCAGCCGCTGACTGATCTCATTTGTATAGCCTGTATAGTAAGTTCCGTCACCGCACTCCAAAATATACACAAAATGATTATTGCTCTTGTTCACCGTAGAACATCCTTTTTAGCTCAGCCGTATATTCCCCATTTTCTCCGTATACCGTAAGAGGCGGAAGAATATGCAGGTCAGGCTTTCCGTTTTTCATTCCTTCTATTAAAAGCATGTTAGCTTCACTTCCGGCTTTTGGATAAATTAGCTGCAGTTTTTTAGGTTCAAGCTTATACTGACGCATAAATGCTAAGATCTCCATGAGACGGTTCGGACGATGTACCATCGCCACCTTTCCGCCTTGCTTTACAAGCTGGCTGCTAACACGAATTACATCTTCTAAGGAACAATGAATTTCATGGCGTGCAATTGCGAGATGTTCATTCTGATTGAAATCTTCTTCATGGACTGAAGCAAAATACGGGGGATTGCACGTTAACGCATCAAATGTGCCATGACCGTATTTAGCAGGTGCCTCTTTTATATCCGCGAGATCCATTTTTATCTGGTCATCTAGTTTGTTGAGCAAAACACTTCTATTTGCCATACTGTATAGTCTTTCTTGAATTTCAACACCGGTTATGTGGGCTTTGGACCTTTTGCTCAGTAAAAGAGCTACTGCACCGTTGCCGCTGCATAAATCTATAATTTTACCTTTTTGAATCGGAACCCATGCAAAACGGCTTAAAAGAACCGCATCAAGTGAAAACGAGAATACAGAGGGACTTTGGATTATTTTTAAGTCTTCATGGACTAAGTAATCAATTCGCTCATCTGGCAGAAGCTCAGTCATAATGATTCCCTCTCTTTCTTTTATAAAATAGTTGATAGAGGTTGATTTCCGTTCCAGGTGCTCGCTTTCCGCGGGGCGTGCGGTGAGCCTCCTCGGCACTTTGTGCCATTAGGAGTCTCACCTGTCCCGCTGATCCCGCAGGAGTCTCGCACCTTCTACTCCAATCAACTTGTCAACGATGCACTTTCCATACAATCTTCTGGATGAAAATATCACCCATATAAAAAGAAGCCTTCCCCTCAGGAAAGGCGTTTATTTCTTATTTAAAAATGAAAGACAAAACAAACAATCTCCCTCTGAACGTACGCTGCCATAATGAAGGTTGCAAATGTGGAATCCTTCTTGGTAGAGACGTGCCAGGTTATCATAGCCCTCACCGATATCGGTAGGCTCTTTTTTCCCTTTAGAAGCTGGAGATTTTTTAGCAGAAACTCGTGTTCCCTCAGAGTTCAGCTTGTTTCGAAGATTTTCATTTTCCATCACGAGATGGTGGTTTTCTTCAATTAATGCGGCCAAATGGGTCTTAAAATCTTCTAGTTGCTGTGACAACTCCGTGATTTGTTCTTCCATTTGCACCACGCGGGAAAATATAGTCTTCTTTTCCACGAATTCCACCTCTTTTACTCTGTGGCCTGACTGAATAATTCCTCTTTCTTGCCTTCTGCCAGCTCGTCCAATGTAAACTCTGTCGTTCTTTCCATTGAAGGAATGTTTACTTGAATGAGCTTTTCAAGCAAGTTCAAGCCGACAACGCGACCAACACCATGAGGGGTCATAATTTCTTCACCAACATCAGGCATTTCTTCTTTAGCTTCTTCGTAATAGTCATTTTCGTACTTCAGACAGCACATTAAACGTCCGCATAATCCTGAAATCTTAGCTGGGTTTAATGAAAGGTTCTGATCTTTTGCCATTTTGATTGAAACGGGCTCAAAATCTCCTAAGAAAGTTGAACAGCAAAGCATACGGCCGCATGGTCCAATTCCCCCGAGCATCTTCGCTTCATCTCTGACACCAATCTGTCTTAGTTCTATTCTTGTCCTAAAAATAGAAGCAAGATCTTTAACAAGTTCACGGAAATCTATTCTTCCGTCTGCTGTAAAGTAAAAAATGATTTTATTTCTGTCAAACGTATATTCAACATCGACCAGCTTCATGTCCAGCTGGTGTTCAATGATTTTTTCCTCACAACTTTGAAACGCTTCCTTAGCGGCTGCTTTATTTTCATCCACAGATAAAATATCTTTCTGTGTCGCGAGCCGAACGACTTTTTTTAAAGGAAGAACTACATCGTTCTCCCCGACTAGTTTCTTATCGATAACTACCTTGCCATATTCTATTCCACGCGCTGTTTCCACAATAACGAACGCGTCTTTCTTCACTTCAAGGTCGCCGGGGTCGAAATAATATACTTTACCCGCTTTCTTAAAGCGGATGCCCACTACCTCATACAAGGTTTTATCCCTCCCGTAATCGTAAAACCAACTGCTCCATCACCATAAGGGGGCTGACGTTGCTCCTTATTCTGGCTTGAGCAGTCAGTATAGCTTGCAGAGCTTCTCCTGTTTTCTTTTGAGACGTTTGAAGCGCCTGCTGCTCTAATGCTTGAAGCTGGTCGAAAAAAACCACTTTTTCCGACTGTGATAAATGTATAGATAAAAGATCCCGATACCAGATCAAAAGTAAGTTTAAAGCTAAACGCAGCTGTTCTTTCTCTTTAAAAAAGCTTAAATACTGGTCTTGCAGAACAACAAGACAATAATCAGGCCGCAGCCGCAGTTCCTCCGTCAATTGTATCACTTTGGCTCTTGCTTGTGCAAACCACTCTTCCCTACAAATTTCGAGTGCTTCTGCATAATCTGACGTAAGTGAAGAGGCCAAAGCAGCAATTGGCTTTGGTATTTCCTCCTCTAACAGCTTCTGTAAAATTCCTTCAGGAGCAAGCGGCGAGAAAGAAAGAGTCTGTGCACGCGAACGGATGGTATCAAGCAAACTATGAACCTGTTCCGTTAATAAAATAGCAATCGTATCTGAACTCGGCTCTTCTAAAAACTTCAGCAGGCTATTTGCTGCTTGAACGGTCATCTTATCAGCGTGCTCCACAATATAAACCTTTTTAGAAGACTCCATTCCGCTGTATGCAAATTCCTTCTGCAGTCCTCTGATCTGGTCAATCTTTATCGACTGTCCGTCGGGTAAGATGATATGTACATCCGGATGGTTGCCTGATGTGATTCTTTTGCAGTTGGTGCAGTTCTCGCACGGATTTCCATCTTCAGCATTTCTGCATAGAAAGGTTTTAGCTAATGCAGTCGCGACTGCCATCTTGCCTGTTCCGTGTGCTCCTTCAAAAATATATGCATGAGCAAGGCGCTGCTTTTTTATACTGTTTTTTAATAGTTTTACAACACGGGGCTGTGTCTTGCTGCTTATTTCCCAGCTCATCATACATTTCACCTGCTACGTATATAAATTAACTAATAATCCTTTGATTTCACCTATCTTATCTAATAAGGATATTGAGTCTTTTTCCTGGCTTAATACTGCTTCTGTAATTTGGATCAACTGTTCATCAATTTCTTTAACAAGTTTGAGTGTTCGTGATCGCCCTTGTTCATTCCAGCTTTTGTTTTGTTTTAACTGCATACCGAAATTAACTGCTTCTTTTACGAAGCGCTGAACCAAATTTTTATAAAGCTGCAGATCCCGTACAGTTTGGGACTGCAGCAATCTTTTGCCTTGTGTCTCGATATCGCCTAACAGCCTTGTCAGCTGTTCAGAGTGGAGTTTCTCACTCTGCTTGGATACCGTCTCTCCAAAGGAAAGGGATGTTTTCTTTCCCATTTTCCCCTCATTTTGCTTTGTATCTAGAACTGGTCTTATGTCCTGTCCGATTTTCATAATAACCCCTCAATTTTGAAGCTTAAATTTATTAAAATTGCTGGAAGCTTTCAACAGGCAGTACGAATACCGTTGCTCCCCCAACTTCTACTTCAACTGGATACGGAACATAAGCATCAGCGTTTCCGCCCATCGGAGAAACCGGTGCAACCATCTGGTTACGGCTTTTGCAGTTCTCACGAATAATATCCATGACTTCATCTATCTGAGCATCTTCCACACCAATCATAAACGTTGTATTTCCGGCTTTGAGAAATCCGCCTGTTGTTGCGAGTTTTGTGGCACGGTAATTCTTTTCAACAAGCGCATCCTGCAGTCGGCTGCTGTCTTTATCTTGAACAACGGCTATAATCATTTTCATGGCAAATGCCTCCTTTTACTTTTCCTTATGATTCGCTAAAAGCTTATCTAAATCCTTTACGATCTCTGCAAACACCGTCTCAGGATCCTGCTCACCGTTAACGCGATGAATTCGTTTCTCCTGATTAGCAAAAATATGCTGAAATCCTTCTCTTACCCTTTCATGATAAGAAAGATCTTTTTGCTCGATCCGGTCGAGGCTGGCTGTTCCGTATCTAGCTTTCATTCGCTCTCGTCCCACTTCTGGAGAGACATCGATAAAATAACTGCGGGCAGGTACTAGTCCGCTCGTTGCAATGCTGTTCACCTGTAGTACCGGTTCTTCACCAACACCGAGCCCAAATCCTTGATAAGCGAGTGAAGCATCAACAAAACGGTCACATAAAACAACCTTGCCTTCTTCAAGGGCAGGAAGGATTTTTTCATGAACATGCTGTGCCCTTGATGCCGCATAAAGAAGAACTTCCGTAAGGTCATGCATTTCTTTATGTTCTGGATTTAAAATAAGTGAGCGAATCTTATCACTGATTCTAGTACCGCCTGGTTCGCGTGTTTGAATGAAGTCAATTTTATTTTGTGTTAAGTATTCGGCAATCTTTGCAACCTGAGTTGTTTTTCCTGATCCGTCTGGACCCTCTAGCGTAATAAATAAGCCTTTCACAATTGCTGCTCCTTACTTATATCAAATACATGCATCTTATTCTGCTCACTGATTCCCTGGAATCGAGCACCCTTCTCCTTAAGGAATAAATAATGACGGATGGATTCTGATGTAATTTTTTCTCCTTTTGCAATCAAAGGAATACCTGGAGGATAAGGAATTACAGCTTCAGCTGCCGCATATCCGCCAGCATCCTCTATTTGAACATGTTTGACGCGCATTCTCTTCATTTCACTATAGGAAAGTCGTAACGTACTCACCGGAGGGAATAAAGATACCGTTTGAATCGATTCTGTTCTATTTTTATATAAAGAAAGTTTTTTCGAGATTTTATAAAAAACTTCCTTAATTTCAGTAAGACCATTTATTGTTCCAAGCGGCAAAATAAGTAATACATTCCGGTCATCGGCAAGCTCTGTAAACAAACCTGCTTTTTCAAAAAGATGCTGCAGTTCAAACCCTGATATATCTTTATCTGACTGAACTGTTATCTTGAGAGGATCTAAAATGTAACCTGCAGGAGTTTTAACAGTATGAAGATGATGGAGCGAATTGATAAATACTCTAAAATCATCAGCTTGAAGAATAATATTATCTAAATCCGCATCTGACAAGTTCTCCATATATAGACGGCTCAAATCCAGTGAAGCCATAATCAGATAAGAAGGGGAAGAAGATTGAACGATCTGAAGAGCTTGCGATAAACGATATTCATCAACTTGATCACTGTTCACATGTAAAAAAGCACCCATCGTTAAAGCCGGAAGTGTTTTATGTGCAGATTGCACAACAATGTCTGCTCCTCTATGTATCGCACTATGCGGCATATTCTTAAGCCCGAAATGTGCTCCATGTGCTTCATCGACCAAAACGATGCCGTTATGAGCGTGGATTTCTTCTGCTATATCTTCTATACCCTGCTGCAAGCCGTAGTAAGTAGGATTTGTTAAAATAATTCCTTTAAACTCTGGATAGCTTTTTATAGCTTTCCTTACTGTATCTAGGCTGACTCCTAAAGGAAATCCTCCGTCTTCATCCATTTCTGGTGATAATAATACTGGTTTCACACCAGCAAGTTCAAGTCCGTTCAGAACTGATTTATGGCAGTTCCTCTGAACAAGAACGATATCGCCCTGAATAAATGAAGAAAGAATCATAGCGAGATTCCCAGAAGTACTTCCTCCAATAAGGAAATAACTTCTCTTCACTTTATAAAATGAAGACAGCAAATCCTGCGCTTCCAGGATTGCTCCTTCTGGATGATGCAAATCATCAAGCCCTGTCAGTTCTGTAGCATCTAAGGACAAGACAGGCTGAAAAAAAGGTTTAGCAGTCTTTTCAAAGATATGACCATTTTTGTGTCCAGGTACGTGAAAAGACCACTTATTATTCTTTGAATGTTTAATTAACGCCTCATATAGCGGTGCATGTTTCATAGTTAAAAACCCTTTTGTTTTCAAACGTTTCTCGTCTTTTGGTATATCTCCATTCTATCACATGTTTCATCCCCAAAGAATTTATCACATAAAAAAACAGACTGTTTAACCAGCCTGTTTTTATGAAGACGCATTTACTAATTTTAATTTTCTTAATTGTGATAAGTAATGTTTATAATAGTCATCATTTGTTTTGGCAGTAAGGATTTTCTGCTCACATTCCCGGCAAATAAATTGATGAAGAATGTGTAATCCCCGATCCTTTTGCTCCTCACAAACCATACACGTTTCCCCGTACTGTCGTGTGTTTTTCATTCTTCCACCTCCATAATGCCATTGTTGCCAGAATTGTTTATTCATATACGTTTTTTCAGATTATTTTAAGGTTCTTTTAAAATGTATGAGACTCTGGCTCTCGTTGTGTCTGTCTTTATTCAATTCGGTAAAATAAACCGAGTATGCGTCCTCATGTTTCCTTAAATCCCCGCTGCAATAGGATTTAAAACCGTTCGATGTGCTGCTTTTAAGAGTTAAAGCAATTTAAATGCAGATTGGGGCAGTGATTTGATTTTAGTTGGTGTGGACTTTTGATTGGTGTACGGAATAGGTGGTTTTATGGGGTTGTTGGGATGAAAAGCGTTTTCAGGCCGTAATTTTGTTTTCTAGGCTGTAATTTGGATTAATAGGCTCTAATTAAATTTTCTAGGCTGTAAATCTTTCTTTCCAGGCCGTAATTTTTCATTTATAGACTTTTCGACAAAAGTGCTCTGAAGGAAGATGGTTCACATCTTCTACCTTACTTATGTTTTCTTCTTATGTGTTCCTTAATGGACAGGAGGAAGTGCTTTTAAACTTTTACGGTACGTGTTCTTTTATTTGTTACACGTTCGCTCAAGATTATCCTCTTTTCACTCAAAATCACCAAGTTACGCTCAGAATCGTCGTTTTACGCTCAAAATGCCTCACCTACGCTCAGAATGGTGTCCTGTTCGCTCAAACTGCAGATTCGTTTCATGCTATGCACCTTCTCTTATTATAAAAACAGCTATATAAACAGCCTTCCATAGAACCACGGGCGTGTAATTTTACAGACAAGGGCTTATCTTTCTTGTTTAAATCAAAAAACGGTGCTTTTTTGATTTAAATACAAAAAAAAGAAGATGGATCTTCATCCATCTTCCTCATTGCCTAGCGACGTCCTACTCTAACAGGGGGAGACCCCCAACTACCATCGGCGCTGAAGAGCTTAACTTC